>NZ_JAUQOQ010000003.1:0-372339 GCF_030580795.1 Pseudomonas boreofloridensis
GCGGCGGGCTTGGCGGCAGCGGCGGGTGCAGGCTTGGCCACCGGTTTGCTTTCAGCCTTGGCCGCAGGCGTTGGTGCCACAGCAGTCGCAGCAGCAGGTGCCTCGGCAGCTACGGCATCACCGCTGAACTTGCCTTTGCCGTGCAACTGGTCCAGCAGCGCTTCGAATTCGTGGTCGGTGATGTGCTCGCCGGCAGGCTCGGCGGCGGGAGCGCCGGCGGCGGCTTCAGCCTTGGGCAGCCCATCGGCGGCGAAGGTACCCTTGCCGTGCAATTGGTCGAGCAGGGCCTCGAATTCGCTGTCGGTGATTTCGTCGCTGGCCGGCGATACTGCCGCAGGCGTGTCGCTCTCGGCCACGTCCGGCGAGAACTGGCCCTTGCCATGCAACTGATCGAGCAGCGACTCGAATTCGGCGTCGGTGATTTCGTCGGCATTGCCGGAGGCCGCCTCGACCGGCGCCTGCTCGGCCGCTTCGGCCTGGGCCTTGACCGCATCCAGGGAGTCGAGCAACTGCTCGAACTCGGTATCGGTGATGTCTTCGCTGGCCGCTGGCGGCTCGACCGCCGCCGGCGCTTCGACCACGGCGGGCGCGGCGACGTCCTCACCGGCAGGTTCGGCCAGGCGTGCCAGCGCTGCCAGCAGTTCCGGCGTGGCGGGGGTGATCTCGCTGCGCTCGCGGACCTGGCCGAACATGCTGTTGACCGTGTCCAGTGCTTCGAGCACCACATCCATCAACTCGGCGTCGACCCGACGCTCACCCTTGCGCAGGATGTCGAAGACGTTCTCGGCAATGTGGCAGCACTCCACCAGCTCGTTGAGCTGGAGGAAGCCGGCGCCCCCTTTTACAGTGTGAAAACCGCGAAATATGGCGTTGAGCAGGTCCGCATCATCGGGCCGGCTTTCCAGCTCGACCAGTTGCTCGGACAGTTGCTCGAGGATTTCGCCGGCTTCTACCAGGAAATCCTGAAGGATTTCTTCATCGGCGCCGAAGCTCATTAAACGTGCTCCCTAAAAACCCAGGCTGGATAGCAGATCGTCGACATCGTCCTGACCGGACACGACGTCTTCACGCTTATCGGCATGAATCTGCGGACCTTCACCCCGGGCTGGATGTTTTTCTTCATCTTTTTCAGCACGCAATTGATCGTGGTCATGTTCGATACCGGCAAAGCGGTCGACTTGACTGGCCATCAACACGAGTTTGAGCAGATTGCTTTCGACCTCGGCGACCAACGCGGTGACCCGCTTGATCACCTGCCCGGTCAGGTCTTGATAGTCCTGGGCGAGCAGAATGTCGTTGAGGTGACCGGCCACCTTGCGGTTGCCTTCGGCGCTGTGCGTCAGGAAACCGTCGACGCGCTTGACCAACTCGCGAAACTCGGTGGCCGGCACTTCGCGACGCATGAAGCGCTGCCAATCGGCCGACAACGTCTGCGCCTCGGCCGACAGGCCGTTGAGCACGGGCGTGCTCTCCTCGACCAGGTCCATGGTGCGGTTGGCCGCGTTCTCGGTCAGGCGGACCACGTAGGACAGCCGTTCGGTGGCGTCGGTGATCTGCGACACTTCCTCGGCCTGCGGCATGCGCGGGTCGATCTGGAAGCTGACGATGGCGCTGTGCAGCTCACGGGTCAGCTTGCCGACCTCTTGATACAAGCCACGGTCTCGGGTCTGGTTGAGCTGATGGATCAGCTGCACCGCCTCGCCGAACTGGCCGCGCTCAAGGCTCTGCACCAGTTGTTCGGCATGCTTCTTCAGGGTCGACTCGAACTCCCCCAAAGAATCTTTTTTTGATTCCATAGCGCCCCCAGACATGCTTCAGCCGTTGACGCGTTCGAAGATCTTCTCGATCTTTTCTTTGAGCACCTGCGCGGTGAATGGCTTGACTACATAGCCGTTGACCCCGGCCTGAGCCGCTTCGATGATCTGCTCGCGCTTGGCCTCGGCCGTCACCATCAGCACGGGAATCCCCTTGAGCCGGTCGTGGGCGCGCACCTTGCGCAGCAGATCGATGCCGGACATGCCGGGCATGTTCCAGTCGGTCACCAGGAAGTCGTAGTGGCCACTTTCGAGCATCGGCAACGCCGTGACGCCGTCGTCGGCCTCTTCGGTGTTGGTGAAGCCCAGATCACGCAACAGGTTCTTGATGATCCGCCGCATCGTCGAGAAGTCGTCAACGATGAGGATTTTCATGTCTTTGTTCAATTAGACCTCCAAGCAGTCTTAAACGCGCTCGTCTCACAAGCGCGCGCTCAATCAATTCGGCACCACGTACAACGACTGCAGCGAATCGGGGCTCAGCGGGCCCGCCATTCTCCCAGGCGGCTGCGCAGACGCGCCGCGCACTGGCTGTGCAACTGGCTCACGCGCGATTCACTGACCCCCAGCACTTCCCCGATCTCCTTGAGGTTCAGTTCCTCGTCGTAGTACAGGGCCAGGACCAGGCGCTCGCGCTCCGGCAGGTTGGCGATCGCATCGGTCAGCGCGGCCTGGAAGCGCTCGTCTTCCAGATCGCGCGACGGCTCGACCTGACCACTGACCCCATCCTCGTGCAGCCCCTCGTGTTCGCCGTCCTGCAGCAGGTCGTCGAAACTGAACAGACGGCTGCCCAAGGTATCGTTCAGGATCCCGTAATAATCGTCGAGACCCAATTGGAGTTCGGCAGCAACCTCGTGATCTTTAGCGTCACGACCGGTTCTTGCTTCGACGCAGCGAATCGCGTCGCTGACCATACGCGTGTTGCGGTGCACCGAACGCGGCGCCCAATCGCCTTTTCGCACCTCATCGAGCATCGCACCGCGGATGCGAATACCGGCGTAGGTCTCGAAGCTCGCGCCCTTGCTGGCGTCGTATTTGTTAGCCACCTCCAGCAAACCGATCATGCCGGCCTGGATCAGGTCTTCGACCTGCACGTTGGCCGGCAGGCGCGCCAGCAGATGGTAGGCGATACGCTTGACCAGCGGCGCATAGCGCTCGACCAGTTCGTATTGGGCGTCCTTGGAGGCTTTGCTGTACATCTTGAAGCCGCTCGCGTTCATAGCACTGGTCCCGCGCTGGTAGGTTGCACCAGGCGCTCGACGAAGAACTCCAGGTGGCCGCGCGGGTTGGCCGGCAACGGCCAGCTGTCGACCTTCTGCGCGATGGCCTTGAATGCCAGGGCGCACTTGGAGCGCGGAAACGCCTCGTAGACCGCGCGCTGCTTCTGTACCGCCTTGCGCACGCATTCGTCATAGGGCACGGCGCCGACGTACTGCAAGGCAACGTCGAGGAAACGGTCGGTGACCTTGGTCAGCTTGGCGAACAGGTTGCGCCCTTCCTGCGGGCTCTGCGCCATGTTGGCCAGGACGCGGAAGCGATTCATGCCGTAATCGCGGTTGAGCAGCTTGATCAAGGCGTAGGCGTCGGTGATCGAGGTGGGCTCGTCGCACACCACCAGCAGCACTTCCTGGGCGGCGCGCACGAAGCTGACCACCGAGTCACCGATGCCCGCAGCGGTATCGATCACCAGCACATCGAGGTTGTCGCCGATTTCGCTGAACGCCTGAATCAGCCCGGCATGCTGTGCCGGCGCCAGGTGCACCATGCTCTGGGTGCCGGAGGCCGCTGGCACGATGCGCACACCGCCCGGCCCCTGCAGGAGCACATCGCGCAACTCGCAGCGCCCCTCGATGACGTCGGCCAGGGTGCGTTTGGGCGTGAGCCCCAGCAGCACATCGACGTTGGCCAGACCCAGGTCGGCGTCCAGCAACATGACCCGGCGGCCGAGCTCGGCCAGCGCCAGGGACAGGTTCACTGAAACGTTGGTCTTGCCGACGCCACCTTTGCCACCGGTGACGGCGATCACCTGTACGGGATGCATGCTACCCATGTCTGTTATTTACCTTGTCTCGCGTGGGACTTGCCCACTTGAAGGGTCGCTGTCGACTCCCGGGCGCCGTGCATCGTCAACCTACGCGCTTGTCGGGATTGTGGTAGAGATCAGCGAACATGTCGGCCATGGCCTCCTCGCTGGGATCTTCCTGCAACTGCACACTGACAGCGCGACTGACCAATTGGTGCCGGCGCGGCAGCTGTAGATCGTCAGGAATGCGCGGACCATCGGTGAGATAGGCCACGGGCAATTCATGACTGATGGCCAGACTCAGCACTTCGCCGAGGCTGCCGGTTTCGTCGAGCTTGGTCAGGATGCACCCGGCCAGGCCACAGCGCTTGTAGCTGTGGTAGGCGGCGGTGAGCACCTGCTTCTGGCTGGTGGTGGCCAGTACCAGGTAGTTGCGCGCGGCGATGCCGCGCCCGGCCAGCGACTCGAGCTGCATGCGCAGGGCCGGGTCGCTGGCCTGCAGGCCGGCGGTATCGATCAGCACCACGCGCTTGCGCAGCAGCGGTTCCAGGGCTTGGGCCAGCGATTGGCCCGGGTCGACGTAGGTCACCGGCACGTTGAGGATGCGGCCCAGGGTCTTGAGCTGCTCCTGCGCACCGATGCGGTAGCTGTCCATGCTCACCAGCGCCAGGTTGTGCGCGCCATACTTGAGCACGTAGCGCGCCGCCAGCTTGGCCAGGGTGGTGGTCTTGCCCATGCCGGCCGGACCGACCATCGCGATCACCCCACCCTCTTCCAGCGGCTCGACCTCCGGCACCTGGATCAAGCGCGCCAGATGCGCCAGGACCATGCGCCAGGCCTGGCGCGGCTCGTCGATCTCGCCGGCCAGTTGCAGCAGCTCGCGGGCGATCGGACCGGACAGGCCCAGGCGCTGCAAGCGCCGCCAGAGATTGGCCTGCTGGGGCTTGTTGCCCTGCAGTTGGCCCCAGGCGAGCGAGCCGAGCTGCACTTCGAGCAATTCGCGCAGGCCCGAGAGCTCGGAGCGCATGGCGTCGAACACGCGGCGATCGACGCCCGACACGGCCGCAGCCGGCGCGGCAGCGGGCGCCTCGACATGCGGCTCGACCAGCGGTTCGGAAGCGGTCAGCGAAAGGCCGGCGAACAGTTGACGGTTGCCCGCCTCGACGTCGCCACGCCCGTCCAGTTCGGCCTGGGCGGTGGCGATACGCGATTGGGTCTTGCGCAGCTCGTCTTCCAGCTCCAGGTTGGGCACGCGCGGGGCCAGGGCGGACAGTGTGTAGTCCAGCGCGGCCGTGAGCTCGACACCACCGGCAATGCGCCGGTTGCCGATGATCGCGGCATCGGCACCAAGCTCATCGCGGACCAGTTTCATGGCCTGACGCATGTCGGCGGCGAAAAAACGCTTAACTTGCATAACCCACTACCTCAGCCGTTAGGGCCCACGGTGGCAACGATGGTGACTTGCTTGTTGTCCGGTATTTCCTGGTAGGCCAGCACGTGCAGATTGGGCACGGCCAGACGACCGAATCTCGACAGCATGGCGCGGATGGGACCGGCCACCAGGAGAATGGCCGGCTGGCCCTGCATCTCCTGGCGCTGCGCCGCCTCGATGAGCGAACGCTGCAGCTTCTCGGCCATGCTCGGCTCCAGGAGAACACCGTCTTCCTGACCTTGCCCGGCCCGTTGCAGACTATTGAGCAAGATCTGTTCCAACCTGGGCTCCAAGGTGATCACAGGCAGCTCGGACTCAGTGCCTACAATGCTTTGCACGATGGCGCGGGACAAGCCGACCCGCACCGAGGCCACCAGCGCGGCGGTATCTTGACTCTTGGCCGCATTGTTGGCGATGGCTTCGGCAATGCTGCGGATGTCACGCACCGGCACCTGCTCGGAAAGCAGCGCCTGCAAGACCTTGAGCAGCCCCGACAAGGAAATGACGCCTGGCACCAGTTCCTCTGCGAGTTTGGGCGACGCTTTGGCCAGCACTTGCAGCAACTGCTGGACCTCTTCGTGGCCGATCAGCTCGTGGCAGTGCTTCTGCAGAATCTGGTTCAGGTGCGTGGCAACCACGGTACTGGCATCGACCACCGTATAGCCCAGCGACTGCGCCTGGGCGCGCTGGGCGACATCGATCCACACCGCCTCCAGGCCGAAGGCCGGGTCGCGCGCAGCGATGCCGTTGAGGCTGCCGAACACTTGACCGGGGTTGATGGCCAACTCGCGGTCCGGATAGATCTCGGCCTCGGCCAGGATCACGCCCATCAGCGTGAGGCGGTAGGCGCTGGGCTGCAGGTCGAGGTTGTCGCGAATGTGCACGGTGGGCATGAGGAAGCCCAGGTCCTGGGACAGCTTCTTGCGCACGCCCTTGATCCGCGCCAGCAGCTGCCCGCCCTGGTTGCGGTCGACCAGGGGAATCAGCCGATAGCCGACCTCCAGGCCGATCATGTCGATCGGTGTGACGTCGTCCCAGCCTAACTCCTTGGTTTCCATCGCACGCTGCGGCGAAGGCAGCAGATCCTGCTGGCGCTGGGCCTCCTGCAGGGCCGTCTGCTTGGCCTTCTGCTGCTTCTTCCACACCAGGTAAGCGCCGCCGCCGGCCAGCAGGCCGAGGCTGAGGAAGGCGATGTGCGGCATGCCCGGCACCAGGCCCATGACCACCATCAAGCCGCCGGAGACGGCCAGCGCCTTGGGTGAGTCGAACATCTGCCGGTTGATCAGCTTGCCCATGTCCTCGGAGCCCGAGGCGCGGGTGACCATGATCGCGGCGGCGGTGGACAGCAGCAGCGACGGCAACTGCGCCACCAAACCGTCACCGATGGTGAGCAGCGCGTAGACCTTGCCGGCATCGCTGAAGCTCATGCCGTGCTGGAGCATGCCGATGAGCATGCCGCCGATGAGGTTGATGAACAGGATCAACAGGCCAGCGACGGCGTCGCCCCGGACGAATTTGCTGGCACCGTCCATCGAGCCGTAGAACTCGGCCTCCTGGGCCACTTCGGCACGACGCGCCTTGGCCTGGGCCTGGTCGATCAGGCCGGCGTTGAGGTCAGCGTCGATGGCCATCTGTTTGCCGGGCATGGCGTCCAGGGTGAAACGCGCGCTCACTTCCGAGATACGCCCGGCACCTTTGGTCACCACCACGAAGTTGATGATCATGAGGATGGCGAACACCACCGCACCGACCACGTAGTTGCCGCCGATCACCACTTCGCCGAACGCCTGGATCACCTTGCCCGCCGCGCCATGCCCTTCCTGGCCGTGGAGCATCACCACGCGCGTGGAGGCCACGTTCAGCGCCAGACGCAGCAGCGTGGCCACCAGCAGGATGGTCGGGAAGGCGGCGAAGTCCAGCGGGCGTAGGGCGTACACGCAGACCAGCAACACCACGATGGACAGGGCGATGTTGAAGGTGAAGAACACGTCGAGCAGGAACGGCGGGATGGGCAACATCATCATTGCCAGCATCACCAGCAGCAACAGCGGCACACCCAGGTTCCCCCGGCCGAGACCGGCCAGGTTATTGCGGGCGTTGCTGAGTAACTGAGCGCGATCCACCGGGTATCCTCTTCGAGCAGAAACTTGACGCCTGGACAGCGCCTGGGCGGTGCTCTGCAAGAAGCTTTCCAACTTTGCCTGGGGTGCGATAGGGCGTGGTCCCGGTGGGGGCGGCGGTTCGCCGCAGCGCCCTAGCGGTGACCGAGCGGGACGCTCTGCGACATGATCAACTGTCGCGGCGAAGATCTGGCGGAATCGGCAGGTCCTTGTTCAGCGGATCCGGGGCCTTGCCGCGTCCCGAGCGGTACTGGCGAATCTGGAAGACATAGGCCAACACCTGCGCCACGGCCAGGTACAGGCCCGCCGGGATCTCGTTTTCCAGCTCGGTGGAGTAGTAGATCGCCCGCGCCAGCTCGGGCGACTCGAGGATCTGCACCTTGTGCTCCTGGCCGATCTCGCGAATCTTCAAGGCCAGGAAATCCGTGCCTTTGGCCAGCAGCAGCGGCGCCGAACCGCCCTTTTCCGGGTCGTACTTCAGGGCCACGGCATAGTGGGTCGGGTTGGTGATGATGACGTCGGCTTCCGGCACCGCCGCCATCATGCGCCGCTGAGAAGCCTCGCGCTGCAACTGACGAATACGCTGCTTGACCTCGGGCTTGCCCTCCATGTCCTTGTACTCATCGCGCACCTCCTGCTTGGTCATCTTCAACTTCTTGTGCGTCTGCCAAAGCTGGAACGGCACATCCGCCAGGGCGATCAGCAGCAACCCCGACGCCATCCACAACGCGCTCCACCCGACCACCTGGACGCTGTGAATGATCGCCTGCTCCAGCGGCTCCTTGGCGATCGCCAGCAATGCCTCGCGGTCGTTGGTCAACACCACCAGCGCGACCACCAACACCAGGCAGAACTTGGCCAGCGCCTTGAACAGTTCGGTCAGCGAATTGAGCGAGAACATGCGCTTGATCCCCGACAACGGGTTCATTCGGCTGAACTTGGGCTGCAACAGCGAACCGGAAAAGATGAAGCCCCCCAGCACGACGGGCATCACCAGCGACAGCACGAACAGCAGCACCAGCACCGGCTGAGTGGCCCAGATGGCCATCTTGCCCGAGGCCATGAGGAACGCGCCCATCGAGCGCTCGTCCACCAGCACTTCGCGCGACAGGGTGAAGTTCATGCGCATCAGGGTCATCAGCGTCTCGGCCAGATAGCCGCCGAAGGCCAGCAAGGCACCGGCGCCGCCAAGGGTGATGGCGAAGGTGTTGAGCTCCTTGGAACGCGCGATCTCGCCTTTTTCGCGGGAATCGCGCTTGCGTTTGTCGGTGGGTTCCTCGGTCTTGTCCTGACCGCTCTCGCTCTCGGCCATGCTCAGCGCACCCGTGCCAGCTCACGCAGCCACTGCAAGGCCTCGCTGGCCAGCTGCTGATAGTGGGAAAGGATATCGGCCAGGCCGACCCAGAACACGCCGAGCCCCAGCACCAGGGTCAGCGGAAAACCGATGGAGAAGATATTGAGTTGCGGCGCCGCGCGGGTCATCACGCCAAAGGCGATGTTGACCACCAGCAGCGCGGTGATCACCGGCAGGATCAACACCACCCCCGCACCCAGCACCCACCCCAGGCGACCGGCGATGTCCCAGAAGTGCTCGACCACCAGCGCGTTGCCGATCGGCAAGGTGGTGAAGCTCTCGGTGAGCACCTCGATGACCACCAGGTGGCCGTTCATCAACAGGAACAGCACGCTCACCAGCATGGTCAGGAACTGGCCGACCACCGCCACGTTGACGCCGTTGGCGGGGTCGATCATCGAGGCCATGGCCATGCCCATCTGAATCGCCACGATCTGGCCGGCGATGACGAAGGCCTGGAACAGCATCTGCAACGAAAAGCCGAACAGTGCGCCGACGATGATCTGCTCGGCGCACAGCAGCACGCCGCGCAGGCTCAGGGGCTCGAATTCGGGCATCGGCGGCAGGCCGGGCACGATCACCACGGTGATCGCCAGCGCCGCGTACAGGCGGATGCGCGCAGGCAGCATGCGGGTACCGAACACGGGCATGGTCATCAGCACCGCGGTGACCCGAAACAGCGGCAGGATGAAGGTGGCGACCCAGGTGCCGATCTGCGCAGCGGTCAGCTCGAGCATGCGCCGCTCACCCGATCAACTGCGGAATGCCGCTGTACAGGCCGGTCATGTATTCCATGAATTTCTGCACCAGCCACGGCCCGACCACGATCAGCGTGACCAGCATCACCAGCAGGCGCGGCAGGAAGCTCAGGGTCTGTTCGTTGATCTGCGTGGCGGCCTGGAAGATCGCCACCACCAGGCCGACCAGCAAGCTGGGCACCACCAGCACGGCCACCATCATGGCGGTCAGCCAGAGCGCCTCGCGAAACAGGTCGACTGCGATTTCCGGGGTCATGCGACACCTCCTGGAGCGGGCTCAGACACCGCCGAAACTGCCGGCCAGCGTACCCATGATCAACGCCCAGCCATCGACCAGGACGAACAGCATGATCTTGAACGGCAGCGAAATGATCAACGGCGAGAGCATCATCATGCCCATCGCCATCAGCACACTGGCGACCACCATGTCGATGATCAGGAACGGGATGAAGATCATGAAGCCGATCTGGAACGCAGTCTTGAGCTCCGAGGTGACGAACGCCGGGACCAGAATGGTCAGCGGCGCCTGGTCGGGGCTGGCGATGTCGGTGCGCTTGGACAGGCGCATGAACAGGTCCAGGTCACTCTGCCGGGTCTGCGCCAGCATGAAGTCCTTCAGCGGGCCTTGGGCCTTGTCGATCGCCTGCTGGGCGGTCATCTGCTCGTTCAAATAGGGCTGCAGGGCATCGCGGTTCACCCGGTCGAACACCGGCGCCATGATGAACATCGTCAGGAACAGCGCCATGCCGGTCAGCAACTGGTTCGAGGGCGTCTGCTGCAGGCCCAGGGCCTGACGCAGGATGGAGAAGACGATGATGATGCGGGTGAAGCTGGTCATCAGAATGACGAACGCTGGAATGAAGCTCAGCGCCGTCATGATCAGCAAAATCTGCAGGCTGACCGAATATTCCTGTTGGCCGTTCGGCCCGTTGCTCAAGGTGATGGCCGGGATCGACAACGGATCGGCGGCCAAGGCCAGCGGCGCGGCCAGCAGCAGCGCCAAGGTCAGGATCGTGCGCAACGCGCGGTTCATCGGCGGTTGTCCTTGTCGTGCTTGCCATCCTTGCCCATCAATTCGAGCAGGCGCTGGGCAAATTCCGGCGCGGCCTGGCGCGCGCTGTCCGGCACCGGCACGGGTTCGGCCAGCACATGCAGGGCTTCGATGCTGCCAGGGCTGTGACCGATGAGAATCTGCTCCTTGCCCACCTGCACCAGCACCAGCCGATCCCGCGGCCCCAGGGCTCGGCTGCCGAGGATCTCGATGACCTGGCCGCCACGCGGCTGCGCCAGTTGCATGCGCCGCAGCAACCAGGCCAGCAGGAAAATCACCCCGACCACCAACAGCAGGCCCAGGACCATCTGCGCCAGTTGTCCGCTCAGGCTGTCAGGCGCGGGGGCCGTGGCGGGCGCCGGCGCGACGGCAGCGCTGGCCAGCACCGCCTCGCTGGCGAGCAGGGCCGCGCAGGCGCCCAGGGCGCGAATCATGGCCTTCACTCAGCGCAGCTTCTTGATGCGTTCGCTTGGGCTGATCACGTCGGTCAGGCGGATGCCGAACTTCTCGTTGACCACCACCACCTCGCCGTGCGCGATCAGGGTACCGTTGACCAGTACGTCGAGCGGCTCACCGGCCAGGCGGTCGAGCTCGATCACCGAGCCCTGGTTCAGTTGCAACAGGTTGCGGATGCTGATTTCCGTGGCGCCCACTTCCATCGAGATGCTCACCGGAATGTCCAGGATCACATCCAGGTTCGGGCCTTCGAGGCTGACGTTCTCGTTCGGCCGTGGCGAGCTGGCGAACTCTTCCATCGGCAAGCGACCGGGGCCGGAGGCGCGTCCGGCATCGGCGGCCAGCAGCGCGTCGATGTCAGCCTGGCCGGCATCGCCGGTCTCTTCCAGGGCCGCGGCCCACTCATCGGCCAGGGCCTGTTCCTCCGGGGAGGTGATCTCGTTTTCGTTAGCCATAAAGTCCTCGACAAGCTTTCAATGCGTTGTACGATCGCGCCGCCGTCAGCGGCGCTCGATCGGATCGATGATCTGCAGCGACAGGGTGCCCTTGTGCGAGCCCAGCCGGGCCTTGAACGACGGCACACCATTGGCACGCAGCACCAGGTTTTCAGGCAGCTCCACCGGGATCACGTCGCCGGGCTGCATGTGCAGGATGTCGCGCAGCTTGAGCTGGCGACGGGCGACGGTGGCCGAGAGCGGCACGCTGACATCCAGCACGTCTTCGCGCAGGGCCTTGACCCAGCGCTCGTCCTGGTCGTCGAGGTCGGACTGGAAGCCCGCGTCGAGCATCTCGCGCACCGGTTCGATCATCGAATAGGGCATGGTCACGTGCAGGTCGCCGCCACCGCCATCGAGCTCGATGTGGAACGTCGACACCACCACCGCTTCGCTGGGCCCGACGATGTTGGCCATGGCCGGGTTGACCTCGGAGTTCATGTACTCGAAGTTCACCGGCATGATGGCCTGCCAGGCTTCCTTGAGGTCGACGAAGCACTGGTCCAGCACCATGCGCACCACGCGCAGTTCGGTGGGGGTGAATTCACGGCCTTCGATCTTGGCGTGGCGGCCGTCGCCGCCGAAGAAGTTGTCCACCAGCTTGAACACCAGCTTGGCGTCGAGGATGAACAGCGCCGTGCCACGCAGCGGCTTGATCTTGACCAGGTTGAGACTGGTGGGCACGTACAGCGAATGCACGTACTCACCGAACTTCATCACCTGCACGCCACCCACGGCCACATCGGCCGAGCGGCGCAGCAGGTTGAACATGCTGATGCGGGTGTAGCGGGCAAAGCGCTCGTTGATCATTTCCAGGGTCGGCATGCGACCGCGAACGATCCGATCCTGGCTGGTCAGGTCGTAGCTCTTGACGCTGCCAGGCTCGGCTGCGCTCTCGGTCTGTACCAGCCCATCGTCGACGCCATGCAAGAGGGCATCGATCTCATCCTGGGACAGCAGGTCCTGCACGGCCATCGGTCGGCTCCTACTGCAATACGAAATTGGTGAACAGCAGCTGGTCGATGACCGGCTTGCCGACTTCCTTCTGCGCCACTTCCTGGACCACCGCAGTAGCCTTCTGGCGCAACATTTCCTCGCCCACGGCGCTGCTGGCCAGGCTGTCGAAGCCCTGACCGGAGAACATCATCACCAGGTTGTTGCGAATCACCGGCATGTGCACCTTGAGGGCATCGAGGTCGGCCTGGTTGCGGCCCTGCATGGTGATGCTGACCTGCATGTAGCGCTGCCGGCCGTTCTGGTTGAAATTGACCACGAAGGCCGGTGCCAGCGGCTCGTAGATTGCAGGGGGCTTGACGTTGGCCTGCGCAGGATCCGCCGCCGGTGCGGGTTCGCTCTTGTGCATGACGAACCAGGTGGCGCCCACCGACAGGCCAACGGCCAGCAGCAAGGCCAGTACCACCAACAGGATCAGCTTGAGTTTGCCTTTAGTGGCGGGGTCTTTGACTGCGTCGCTCTTCGCCATGCCAATAATCCGTCGTCCATCGTGGTTTCAAGAAAGGATGACGAGGCTTGAGCAAGTGTTATGCCAGATCTGTCGGACTGTCTGCAGACGCGGCTCAGGCCGCGCCTGCAGGAACGTCAGGCGTAATAGTCGACCGCACTGTCGCCGATCACCACCTGCTGCTCGGCAGGCCGAGCGGTGTCGCCCGGCTCGGCGTTGTCGCCGCCCTCCCCGGCCCGCCGCGCCGCGACACCGGAGAAGTTCGAGCTCCCCTGCTGCGCCTGCTGTTGCTGCTGGCGTGATTGATCGGCAACGTTGACGTCAGGTTGGGCCAGGCCCTGCTGGGCAAATAGCTCGCGCAGGCGGTGCAATTGGCTGTCGAGGGTATCGCGCACCCCGGCGTGGCCACTGATGAAGGTGATCTGGGTGGCTTGGTCCGCCGCCACGTTGACGCGGATGTCCAGGCGACCGAGCTCGGCCGGCTCAAGCTGGATATCGGCGGACTTGAGGTTCTGACTCGACAAGTACATGACCCGGTTGACCAGCCCCTCGCTCCAGGCCCCCTGGTTCATGACCAGGGGCTGCTGCAGCGGATTGCTCGGGGCCACGGCGTTGGCAGTCTTTGGCGTGACGGCCTGGGTCAGGTTGGCCAGACGGTTGGCGAAGTCATCGACACGGGTGTCGCTGTCGGCTTTCTTGACGTCCTTCAGACCAGTCGAAAGCAGTTCCGAGAAACCCTTCTCGCCAGGCTGGGTTTGACCGCGCGGCGACTCGCCCTCGGCTTCCACCAGCAGATTCGCCAAGGTATTGACAGTGCCCGATGCACTGGCGTCCTGTCCTGGCGCCTTTTCGTTCTGGGACGAGGCATGCGTAGAGGTCGTGCCTTTGGCCTGGGCGCTCTGTTCGAGGGCCAAGCGCAAGGTCGGCATGTTCGCCAAGGGGTCGGCTTCGGGATCGAAGTCGCCATCTGCCGGTTTTTCCTCTGAGCCAGGCGCCGGCGCCGCCGCTGCCTGGGCAGTGGCCACAGGAGGCTGGACCGCCGCTTGAAGCACTGGCGCGACCGCCTCGGCCTGGGCCTGGATCAACTGCGCCCCGGTTTGGGCGTCGGTGACCTGCCCCGCCACCAAATTGGCGTTGACCGATCCGGGTTCGACGGGGTGATCTTCAGCGTTGCCGGTCGAAGCCTGCACATCGTCTTCGGCAGGCGCTGACGGGCCGTCGCGGTCTTGGGCCTTTTGGTCGGTGCGCGCAGGGGCCTGGTCGCGAGCCGCTGGCAAGGGCTTGCCATTGACGGCAAGGGCTGCGGGCTTGTCATTGCCGCCTTTGCCGCTGGGTGCAAAATCGACTTTGTCCTTCGGTGCCGCTTGGACCGGCTTGTCGGCGCGCATCGCGGGCTGATTGCGCTGCTGACGGGCCATCAGTTGGTCGAAGCCGCCGCCCTGTAAACCCGGCGCCTGCGCAGGTTTTTCCGGCACTGCCGTGCTTGGCCGCGAGGCAGGGCTGGCGTGGCCGGGTTGCAGCAAGGGGTTGGATGCGACAGGCATTGAAACTCTCCACGCCAGGGCAGCGAAAGGGGTGACTGGCCATGGATAAGCAAAACTCGCGCCAGCTTTGCCTTCAACCAGCGGCAATACGTGCGCGCTCGCCCCGATAGAACTGCTGGACCTCGAAGAATTCCAGATCGATGCGGTTGATCAGGTCCTCGATGCCATACAACGGTTGCTGCCTCACGCGCTCTTCGAGCTGCTGGCAGAGCTGGGCCAGACCCACCGCACCCATGTTGCTGCTGCTGCCCTTGAAGCTATGTGCCGCCATGCCCAGCGTCTGCGCGTCCTTGGCCAGATGCAATTGACTCAGGCGCAGTTCGGAGTCTTCCAGAAAGGTCTCGAGCAGTTGCAGGTAGCCATCTTCCATGACCTCCCGCAGGTCGCTCAGCACCTTGTAGTCGATATGTTCGTGTGTCACTTGCTCGCTCCTTGATCAAGCCTGCCTGCGCCCGGATTCAGCCCGTCACTTTACCAACCGAATTCGACCCGTGCCCGCCGTCCGTCGTCGAGCCACTGTGCACGTACGCCCAAGCGTCTGACCAGATGCAGGCCGCGACCGCAGAGGCTTTGATGCGCCGCAGAATGGGCCAGTACGTCGTCGATATCAAAACCCGTGCCACTGTCACTGACCTCAAGCGTCAGACGCCCACCGTCGGCGATGGGTTCAACCTTCAACTCGATGCGCACGAACCCTTCGCGCAAACTGGCCAAACGTCGATCACGTTCGCGGTAGTACTCGGCAAAGCCTTGCGCATCGGTTTTCTGGCGCGAATCGAGGCCGAGCACGCCATGCTCCAGGGCATTGGTATACAGCTCGCCCAACACGCTGTGCAGCACCCCGCCGCTGGCGCGCAGGCCGTCGATCTCCTGCAGCAATTGCAGCAGATAGGGCAGCGGGTCGAAGCGCTTGAGGCTGTCGGCGTGCAGCACCAGCGACAAGGACCAGTCCAGCGGACTGCTGCGGTGGTTGTCGAGGGTTGGCGGCTCGAGCGGCAGGCGTTCGTCGCGCGGTAGCATCGCGATGTCGCACAGGCTGATATCGTCACGCGGCCGCCCGCCGAAACGCGCCAACGCCTGCATCACCTCGTCGAACAAGTGCCGCGGCTCACGGTTGGCCTTCAGCACCTCGCTCAAGCGCTCGACGCCGAACAGCCGGTCCTGGGCATCGCCCGTCTCGATCACGCCATCAGAGAGCAATAGCAAACGCTCACCCAAGGCCATGGGCATGACCACAGTGGTGTCATCGAACTGTTCAGGCGCGAGGATGCCAAGCGGCAGATGCCGGGACGGCAATGTCGCCAGGACCTGCCCGTGCGCAGTGAGGTGATAGGCATCAGGCATGCCCCCGTTCCAGACCTCCAGCGTGCCGCGCTCCAGGCCAAGCCCCACCAGCAACGCACAGCAGAACATGTCCACCGGCAAGATGCGTTTGAGCTTGGCGTTCATCTCGCGCAGCATCTGCGCCAGGCCGTAGCCCTTGGCAGTCATGCCATGGAAAATCTCGGCCAGCGGCATCGCACCCACGGCTGCCGGCAGACCGTGGCCGGTGAAGTCGCCGAGCAGTACGTACAGGTCACCCGAAGGTGTGCGCGCCGCCATCAGCAGATCGCCGTTGAACAGCGCGTAGGGCGATTGCAGGTAACGGATAGTGGCGCTGTGCAGGCAGCCGGCATGGGCGACCTTGTCGAACAGCGCCTTGGCCACGCGCTGTTCGTTGAGCAGGTGATGGTGGTGCCTGGCCAATTCGTCGCGCTGCTGCAGCACCGTCGCCTGCAAGCGCCGCTGACGGTCCAGGGCATTGATCTTGGCCGCCAGGATCACCGCGCTGTAGGGCTTGGCCATGAAATCGTCGCCACCGGCCTGCAGGCAGCGCACCAGCGCCTGCTCCTCGTTGAGCGAGGTGAGGAAGATGATCGGCACGAAGTGCTCGCCCGCCTGGGCCTTGATCCGGCGCGCCGCCTCGAAGCCATCCATCACCGGCATCAGGGCGTCGAGCAACACCAGGTCTGGGCGCTGCTCGATGAACAGGGCAAGCGCCTGCTCGCCGTGCTCGGCGGTGATGACCTCATGGCCCTGGCGGCGCACGATCTGCGCCAGCAACAGACGATCGATGGCACCGTCCTCGGCGATCAGCACGCGCAAGCGCGGGGACACCGACATGACCGGCCTCAGTGAATCTCGAACAGGCTGGTGAAATTGGAAATGGCGAAGATCTTGCGCACGTCAGGGCTGGTGTTGATCACCCTGATGCGCGCGTGGTCGCCACCGACATGGTCACGCAGCAACAGCAGCATGCCCAGGGCCGAGCTGTCCAGATAGGTGGCGTCCTTGAGGTCGATGACGACGCGCTTGGCCGGTTGGCGCTCGTAGGCTTCACGGAAGGCCTGGTGCTGGCCGAAATCGAAACGGCCCTTGATCGTGATCGTCAGCTGTTCTTCGTCCGCTGAATAAACAGATTCGACTGCCATGCGCGATTCCTTCGTTGATGGCGGGGAGTGAGGAAGGTGTAGCAGGCAGCTGGTTGCGCCGCAAGCGCAAGTCCTAGAAAGGGCTCTGCCGGGGCAAGCGCTGCGACAACTCGTCGAGCAGCTTCTGCTCGCGCTTGTCTTCGGCGCGGCGTGCTTCGTCGAGGTAGCGCTGCACCAGTTTTCGCAGGCCCTCGACCCGCGCATAGGCCTGTTGCCAGGCATCGCGGGCGTTGCGCAGGTTGTTCTGATGCCAGGTCAAGCTCTGGCGCTGCTGGGTCATGGCGGTTTCCAACTGGCCTAGGAAGCGCTGGTAGTTCACCAGCCAGTTGCCGTCCACACCCTGGCCACCGCGATTGATCCACTGTTGTTGGTAGTCTTCGCGAAAGCGCTCCAGCTCGGCGAGCTTGGCCTGGGCCTGGGCCACCTGCTGCTGGAACTGGCCCATGCGCTGCACGGCCTTGCGCTCGGCTTCCTCGGCCATCTGCACCACAGGCGCAAGACGCGCGGCACGACTGGGCAGGGCCATGCCGGTCAGCTACCTGAAGGCGGAGCGAAGATGCTGCCCAGCTGTTCACGGCTTTCGGCCATGCCGGTACTCTCGTCGAGCCCCTGGCGCAGAAAGCCCACCAGCTTGGACTGCAAGGCGATGGCAAGGTCGGTCTCCGGATCGCCGCCAGCCACATAGGCACCGACGCTGATCAGGTCGCGACTCTGCGACAGGCGTGACCACAGTTGCTTGAACTTCTGCGCCTGGCGCAGATGATCATGATCCACCACCTGCGGCATCACTCGGCTGATCGAGGCTTCGATATCGATGGCCGGGTAATGACCTTCCTCGGCCAAGCGGCGCGACAGCACGAAGTGCCCATCGAGCACACCGCGCGCCGAGTCGGCGATGGGGTCCTGCTGGTCATCGCCCTCGGACAGCACGGTGTAGAACGCGGTAATCGAGCCGCCACCGGCCTCGCCATTGCCCGCCCGCTCCACCAGCTTGGGCAGCTTGGCGAACACCGACGGCGGATAACCCCGAGTGGCGGGCGGTTCGCCGATGGCCAGGGCGATTTCGCGCTGGGCCTGGGCGAATCGAGTCAGCGAGTCCATCAGCAGCAGGACGTTCTTGCCCTTGTCGCGAAAATATTCGGCGATGCGGGTGCAGTACATGGCCGCGCGCAGCCGCATCAGCGGCGCATCGTCAGCGGGCGACGCCACCACCACGGAGCGCTTGAGCCCTTCCTCGCCGAGGATGTGCTCGATGAATTCCTTGACCTCGCGCCCGCGCTCGCCGATCAGCCCGACCACGATGATGTCGGCCTTGGTGAAGCGGGTCATCATGCCCAGCAGCACCGACTTGCCCACGCCGGTACCGGCGAACAGGCCCAGGCGCTGGCCGCGCCCGACGGTCAGCAGGCCATTGATGCTGCGGATACCGACATCCAGCGGCTGGCTGATGGGATCGCGATTGAGCGGGTTGATCACCGGCCCGTCCAGCGGCACCCAGTCCTCGGCCTTCATCCCGCCCTTGCCGTCGAGGGCGCGACCGGCACCATCGAGCACCCGCCCGAGCATGCTCATGCCCATCGGCAGGCGGCCGCTGTCATCCAGCGGCACCACCCGCGCACCGGGGGCGATACCAGCGATGCTGCCAACCGGCATGAGGAACACTTTGCTGCCGGCGAAGCCCATCACCTCGGCCTCGACTTCAACCGGGTGGTAGCTGTCGTCGTTGATCACCTTGCAGCGACTGCCCACCGCCCCGCGCAGCCCCTCGGCTTCGAGGGTGAGGCCGACCATGCGCAGCAGGCGGCCTTCGACCACTGGCTGCTCGGGCAGCTTCACCGCGTCGGCATAACCGCCCAGGCGTCGGCCGAAGCTGGTGCGTTCAAGGCGCATCAGGCACATCCAGCTCGACGGACACATCGGGCGACGCAGGATGCAGGGTCTGCTCATGGCCTTGCTCGAACAGTTGCGCCACAGCTTTTTCCATGCGCGTCTCCATGCTCGCATCGATGCGGCTATGGGCCGTCTCGATACGGCAGCCGCCGGGGAGCAGCGACTCGTCTTCGAGCAGCTTCCAACGCTCCTCGTGACGCTCGCGCAAAGTCTTGACCTGCTCGAAGTCCTGCGGATTGAGGTGGATGCGAATGTTCTCGGCGCCCATCGGCAGCAGCTTGAGCGCCTGGCGCAGTACTTGGGCGATCTGCGTGGAATCGCTGCGCAGTTCGCGACCAATCACCTCGCGGGCGACATGGGCCACCAGGTGCACCAGGGATTTTTCGATCTGCGCGTCCTGCTCGGCGATCGGCTCGAGCAGATGGGTCATCAATTGCTCCAGGCTTTGCAGCTTGGCATCGAGGGCCTGCTCGGCTTCCTGGCGAACCTTGATCTGGGTGCTGTGAAAGCCCTCGCGCTCGCCCGTGGCGAAGCCTTCGTTGTAGGCCTCCTGACGAATCGCTTCGAGCTCTTCGAGGGTCAGCGGCTGGACTTCCTCCAGCGGTACTTCTTCGATTTCCTCGACCAGCTGCGGTTCGGGCTCCGGCTCGGGTTCCGGCGCGGGGGCAGGGTCGAAACTGGGCAGCGCCCACACATCGACGCCCTCGAGGTCGCGGGCGCGGATCAGGTCGCTGGGGTGTTCTTTGGTGGTCATGTTCTCAGGCACTCAAAACCGTGTTCGACCGACGCCGCACCGTGCAGGCGCGGCGGTTCGCCAGCCAGGCAAGCGGCCTTAGATCATTTCCTCGGCGCCCTTGCCGCCGAGCACGATCTCGCCGGCCTCGGCCATCCGCCGGGCGATGGTGAGGATTTCCTTCTGCGCGGTTTCCACGTCGCTGACCCGCACCGGCCCTTTGGCCTCGAGGTCGTCGCGCAGCAGCTCCGAGGCCCGTTTGGACATGTTCTTGAAGACCTTGTCCTTGACCTTCTCGTCGGCGCCTTTGAGCGAGACCACCAGCACGTCGGAAGACACTTCGCGCAGCAGGGCCTGGATGCCGCGGTCGTCCACGTCGGCCAGGTTGTTGAAGACGAACATCAGGTCTTCGATCTGCTCGGACAGGTCGCTGTCGATGTCGCGGATCGCGTCCATCAGCTGGCCTTCGACCGAACTGTCGAGGAAGTTCATGATGTCGGCGGCGCGCTTGATGCCGCCCAAGGTGGTGCGCGCGGCATTGGAGTTGCCGGAGAACTGCTTTTCCAGGATCTGGTTCAGCTCTTTGAGCGCCGCCGGTTGCACGGTGTTGAGCGACGACACGCGCAGAACGATGTCCAGGCGCACCTTGTGGTCGAAGTTGCTCAGCACTTCACCGGCCTGGTCGGGGTCGAGGTAGGCGACCACGATGGCCTGAATCTGTGGGTGCTCGAAGCGGATCACATCGGCCACGGCGCGCGGCTCCATCCACTTGAGGCTGTCCAGGCCGCTGGTGTTGCCCCCGAGCAGGATGCGGTCGATCAGGCCGTTGGCCTTGTCTTCGCCCAGGGCCTGGTTGAGCATCTTGCGAATGTAGCCGTCGGAGCCGACGCCCAGGCTGGTCTGGTCGCCGACGATCTCGACGAACTCGCTCATCACCTGCTCGACCTGCTCGCGGTGGACGTTGCCCATCTGCGCCATGGCCACACCGACCCGTTGCACTTCTTTGGGCCCCATGTGACGCAGGACCTGGGCGGCGTCGGTCTCGCCCAGCGACAGCAGCAGGATGGCCGCTTTGTCGACGCGGCTCAGCTTGGCGGTAATGGCTCGGTTGTCACTCATCGGCGTTGATCCACTCTTTGACGACCTGGGCCACACGACCCGGGTCTTCGGCCACCAGGCCCTTGATTGCGTTCAGTTGCGCCTCATAGCCTTCGCTTGGGCTCGGCAGCAGGATGCTGCTCGGTCCGCCCAGGCTGACGCGGTCGTCGCCGACCTCGCCGTCCATACCGATCATGCCCATGCCGCCCATACCGCCGAGTTGCATGTCGGGGTCGCCGGCCACGTTCTTGCCGCCACCGGTGATGCTGGTGAGCACCGGGCGCAGTACCCCGAACACCAGCACCAGGATGAACACCACGCCCAGCACCTGCTTGACGATGTCCCAGAACCAGGGCTGCGAGTAGAACGGGATATCGGCCAGCACTTCGCCGCGGTCGGCGGAGAACGGCACGTTCATCACTGTCACGCTGTCACCGCGGCTGGCATCGAAGCCCACCGCGTCCTGCACCAGGCGGGTGAAGCGCGACAGGTCTTCGGCCCCCCACGGGGCGCGAGTACTCTCGCCATTGGCGCCGACCTTGACTTGGTCGTCCACCACCACCGCCACCGACAGGCGGGTCAAACGCCCCTGCTGTTGACGGGTATGGCTGATGGAGCGGTCCAGCTCGAAGTTCTTGGTGCTCTGCTGACGCTTGTCGGCTGGGTACGGTGCCAGCATCGGCTGGCCGGTGGCCGGATCCATGATCTGCTGGCCGTTGGCATCGACCAGCGGCTGGCCGGGCGCGATGGCACCGGCTGGGGCTGCACCGGCCCTGGCGTTCTCAGGCGCCGCAGCGCCGGCCGGCGGCTGGTTGCTCAGCGCACCCGGCACGCCCTGCGGACCCTGGCCGCTGGCGCGCTGCTCGTTCACCGACTGCTCGCTGCGCAACGCCGGTTGGTCGGGATTGAACTGCTCGGAGGTGGACTCGACGGCGTTGAAGTCGACGTCAGCCGACACCTCAGCCTTGTAGCGGTCGTTGCCCAGCACTGGCTGCAAGATGTTGTGCACACGCTGGGTGAGCAGGCCTTCCATGCGCCGGGTGTAGTCGAACTGCTTGCCGGCCATGGTCAACGCGGTGTCCTGCAACTGGTCGGAGAGCAGGTTGCCCTTCTGGTCGACCACGGTGACCTGCGACTTGTCCAGTTCCGGCACGCTGGTGGCGACCAGGTTGACGATCGCCATCACCTGACCGGCCTCAAGGCTGCGCCCAGGGTACATTTCCACCAGCACCGAGGCGCTGGGCTTGCGCTCGTCGCGCACGAACACCGAGCTCTTCGGGATCGCCAGGTGCACGCGGGCGGCCTTGATGTTGTTGAGGCTGGAGATGGTGCGCGCCAGTTCGCCTTCCAGGCCACGGCGATAGCGGGCCGCCTCCATGAACTGGCTGGTGCCCAGCCCTTGTTCCTTGTCGAGGATCTCGAAGCCCAGGTTGCCGTCGCTCGGTGCAACGCCGGCAGCCGCCAGCTTCATGCGCGCCCGGGACAGATCGTCGGACTTGACCAGCAACGCCCCGGAGTTGGGCTCGACGGTATAGGGGATGTCGGCAGCGGCCAGGGTTTCCATGACCTGCTTGGTGTCCATGCCGGCCAGGCTGCCATACAGCGGACGGTAGTCGGGCTGCTGCGACCACAGCACCACGGCAAAGCCGATGGCCACGCTGGCAGCCAGACCGACCAGCAGGCCGACCTGACGCAGCATGGGCATACGCGAAATGTTTTCCAGGAACGCCATGCCGAACAGCGGCGGCTTGGCCGCGGGCGGGCCGCTCTTGGCGGGGGCGTTATCGACGACTGCTTCGGCCATGACTCAACGCGCCCTCAAACCGGCATCTGCATGATGTCCTGGTACGCCTGCACCAGCTTGTTACGTACCTGGGTCAGCGCCTGGAAAGAGACACTGGCCTTCTGCGAGGCGATCATCACATCGGTGAGGTCGACACCGCTCTTGCCGATCTCGAAGGCGTTGGCCAGCTGGTTGGACGCCTGCTGGGTATCGCTGACTTTGTTGATGGCCTGGCCGAGCATGTCGGCGAAGCTGCTCTGGCCTGGCGCGAGCTCGGGCGCAGCCGCGACCTTGGGCAGCGACATGGCATCGGCCTGCATCGCGCGCATGTCCAGCATCAAACGATTGAATTCAACACCTTGGCTCATGAACTTCTCTCTCCGGCGGCCGCATTTTTTTGACACTGATGCAGCGGGTAAGACGGTTAAAGCAACAAAGGTGCCAGCCTTGGCGGAGTGTCCCTTTACCCAGCATTCAACCGTACAGGCCACCTTCCACATCCAGGCCGGCATCGCGCATCTGCGCCAGCTTGTAGCGCAAGGTGCGGGGGCTGATACCCAGCTTCTCGGCGGCCTCCTTGCGACGACCACGCTCGGCGCGCAGGGTGTCGATGATCATCTGAAATTCGTGACGGCGCAGGTCATCGCCCAGGCCACTGGACTCGGCATTGGATTCGGCGCATGATGGCTCAACAATGGCACCCTTGACTGGCGACAAGGGAATGGCACCCGCCAGACAGAAATCCGCCGCCTCGATCACCCCGCCCTGCTGCAGGATCAAGGCGCGCTGCAACGCATTGTCCAGCTCGCGCACGTTCCCCGGCCAGGCGTACGCCTGGAGACAATGACGCGCGTCAGCGGACAGGCGCACCGGGGCGTGTTTCATCTTCAGCACATGCTTGGCCAGCAGGCGCTCGGCCAGCGGCAGGATGTCGGCGCGGCGCTCGCGCAGCGGCTGCCAGGCCAGGGGAAACACCGAGAGGCGGTAATAGAGGTCTTCGCGGAACCGTCCGGCGGCCACCTCTCCTGCCAAGTCGCGGTTGGTGGTGGCCAGCACACGAATGTCCAGGGCGATCGGCTTGCGTCCACCGACCCGCTCCACTTCCCGCTCCTGCAGCACCCGCAGCAGTTTGGCTTGCAGGCCCAACGGCATTTCGGAAATCTCGTCGAGCAGCAGCGTACCGCCCTCGGCCTGTTCGAACTTGCCGGCCTGGGCCGCGATGGCGCCGGTGAAGGCGCCTTTCTCGTGCCCGAACAGCGTGGCTTCGAGCATGTTGTCGGGGATCGCCGCACAGTTGATGGCCACGAACGGCTGCGCGGCCCGCGACGATTGTTGGTGGATGTAGCGCGCCAGCACCTCCTTGCCGGTGCCGGACTCGCCGGAAATCAATACCGTCGAGTCACTGCGCGCCACCCGAGCCGCCAGCTCGAGCAGTTGCCGACTCGCCGCTTCGCAGGCCACCGGCCCCTCCTCTGCCGCCTCCAGATGGCCGGCGGCATGCCGCTCGACCAAACTCAACAGCGCCTTGGGCTCGAACGGTTTGACCAGGTAGTCGACCGCGCCCTGACGCATCGCATCGACCGCACGCTCGACCGCCGCGTGGGCCGTCATCAGCAAGACCGGCAACTGCGGCTGCTGGCGCCGGAGCTGGGCCAGCAACTGGTGACCATCCATACCCGGCATGTTCACGTCGCTGATCACCAGGCCGAAAGCCTCTTCGCTCACCGCCGCCAGCGCCTCTTCGGCACTGCCCACCGCGCGATGGGCGAATCCACCGATCAACAACGTATCGCTCAAGGCCTGGCGCAGGGCCCGGTCATCCTCGACCAGCAATACCTTGGTCATGCCAGTACCTGCGCGCCAGGGGCGGCAATCAGCGGCAGCACGACGTGCACGCACGTGCCGCGACCCACTTTAGAACGCAGCGCCAGACTGCCCTGATGCGCCTTGACCACGGCCTTGACCACGGCCAGGCCCAATCCGGTGCCGGTGGACTTGGTGGTGACAAAAGGCTCGCCCAGGCGCTGTAGCACCTGCGGCTCGATGCCACTGCCGGCATCGCTGACACTCAGGTGCAGGTTCTGTTCACGGCGCAGCAGATGCACTTTGAGCCGGGCCGGTGCGGTGCTGGCCTGCACGGCGTTTTCCAGGAGATTGAGCAGCGCGCCGACCAGCGTGTCGCGGTTGCACAGCAACTCGCCCAGGTGGGTATCGCACTGCCAGCGCACCGCATGACCCTGAACGTGTGGCTGGGCAGCGTGCTGCAGGGCCTGGAACAGCGCCTTGGGCGTGACGCGATCGTTCAGCGGGAGTTCGCCGCGCGCGAAGACCAGCATGTCGCGCACCTGGTGCTCCAGTTCGTGCAGGCGCTCCTTGAGGTTACCGGCAAAACGCTGGCGGGTGTCCAACGCCAGGGTGCCCTGGTCATCCGCCAGGTGGCTGGCATAAAGCATGGCCGCCGACAGCGGCGTGCGGATCTGATGGGCCAGCGAAGCAACCATGCGCCCCAGCGATGACAGACGTTGGTGGCGCGCCAACTGCTCTTGCAGCCGACGGGTTTCGCTAAGGTCGTTGATCAGCACCAATTGGCCAGGCTCGGCATCCAGCGAACGCGTCGCGATGGACAGGCGCCGGCCGTCGCGCAGTGACACTTCATGACCGTCGTCTTCGCGAGGGGCGAAGCTGCGCGCAATCACCTGGCGCCACAGCTCCCCAACCAGCGGCTCACCGAGCAAGTCGCAGGCGGCCGGGTTGGCCTCGCGCACCTGGCCATGACCATCAATCACGATCACACCACCGGGCAGCAGGTCGAGCAGGTGCTGCAGACGGTTGGCCAGACGCTCCTTTTCATCCAGTTCCGCCATGCGCTGGGCGCTGACCACTGCCAGCTCACCCTTGAGTTCGGTGACCCGCGCCTCGAGCAAGGTGTAGGACTCGCTGAGCTGAGTGGAAACCTGATCGAACAGGGCGACGGCGTGGTCGAGTCCGGGTCGGCTGTCCTGCTCGACCGGAACTCGCCCTGACGCATCATGGAGTCGGGAAATAGGGGCGGCCTGGGGCATCGTGCTCTCTCGCATGGCTGACCGTCATAAAAACGGTACTTCGCCTGCGGTGTAGCAATAGCCGTGCCGGGGATGGGGTTTGCTTGCAATCGTGGGACCGCTTCGCGACCCGATCACGACACAAGGCCGCTGCCAGAAAATCTAAGCGGCCTTGTGTCGTGATGGACTGCAAGGCAGCCCAAAGGAGTTGCATCTGGTACCGGGAACTCAGTCTTCGGCCTGTTCCTCTCCGCCCTGACGGCTCATGCCGTACTTGCGCATCTTCTCCACCAGCGTGGTGCGGCGGATGCGCAGGCGTTCGGCGGCACGGGCGACGATGCCGTTGGCATCATCCAGCGCCTGCTGGATCAGTCCTTGCTCAAGGCTGCCCAGGTAGTCCTTCAAGTCCAGACCCTCAGGCGGCAGCATGGCGTGGCTGGAGAAGTTCGGCGTGTTGCCGTTGATCGCCACCCGCTCTTCCAGATCGCTGCGCAGGCTGTCCACCAACTGCTCATCTTCGTCATCGACGTAGCGGAATTTCTTCGGCAACTCGGCGACGCCGATCACCCCGTAGGGGTGCATGATCGCCATGCGTTCGACCAGGTTGGCCAGTTCGCGCACGTTACCCGGCCAGCCATGGCGGCACAGCGACATGATCGAGGCCGAGTTGAAGCGGATCGAGCCGCGCTTCTCGTGCTCCATGCGCGAGATCAGCTCGTTCATCAGCAGCGGAATGTCCTCGACCCGCTCGCGCAGCGGCGCCATCTCGATGGGGAAGACATTGAGGCGGTAGTACAAATCTTCGCGGAAGGTGCCTTCCTCGATCATGTTCTCGAGGTTCTTGTGAGTCGCGGCGATGATACGCACATCGATGCTCTGGGTCTTGTTGCTGCCAACCCGCTCGAAGGTCCGCTCCTGCAGCACCCGCAGCAGCTTGACCTGCATGGGCAGCGGCATGTCGCCAATCTCGTCGAGGAACAGCGTACCGCCATTGGCCAACTCGAAGCGCCCGGCACGACTGGTGATGGCGCCGGTGAAGGCGCCTTTCTCATGACCGAACAGCTCGCTCTCCAGCAACTCGGCCGGGATCGCCCCGCAGTTGACCGGCACGAACGGCGCTTCGCGGCGCTTTGAGTGGTAATGCAGGTTACGGGCGACCACTTCCTTGCCCGTGCCGGACTCGCCGAGGATCAGCACACTGGCGTCGGTGTCAGCCACCTGCTGCATCATCTGGCGCACATGCTGAATGGCCCTGCTGGTACCGACAAGGCTGCGGAACAGGTTGGGTTCGCGCTGACGACCACGCTCACGCGCCTGGTCGTACATCTCGCGATAGACCTGGGCACGGTGCAGCGAATCGAGCAACTGGCTGTAGCTAGGCGGCATTTCCAGATTGGAAAGCACGCGTCGGCGCAGGTCTTCAGGAAACTCAGCGGAAGAAATTTCGCCCAAAAGCAATACTGGAAGGAACTCATCCCACGCAGTGACGGTCTTAAGCAAGCCCAGCACCCCGGCCGGCCCGCTTACCGCGCCAATGAGCACGCAGAGAACTTCCCTGCTCGAAGACAATGCCTCCACCGTCTGCTGCCAGTCCAGGCTGGAGCAGGAGAGGTTGTCTTCGCCGAGAAAATTCAGGACCACCGCCAGATCGCGGCGGCGTTCGCTGTCGTCATCGATCAGAAGGATCTTGGTTTCACGCCACATTCAATACCAACTTCCCTAGTCATCTCGGCGCCCGCAGGCGTTATCGACTTCATTCAGACATCCGTCGTGAGGATCAGACGTCTGAAACTCGAAAACAGCCACTAGTTAAGTCAAAAAACAGCACACAGTCAAATTAATGGCGCGCAGCTTCTTGCATTGCCCAGCGATCAGCTGAACAGATGGTATACCTTTGTCGCGTTTTTTGCCTGGCGGATCTGCGACATCTCATCGACGAGGGATTGACGTTCACCACTTGCAACCTCAATCAATTGCCGGTAAACCCCCAGCAATTCATCCAAGCTGTTCCTGACCTGAGCATCGTGTTCGTGGGCCTCGGCCAGGATCTCATCGACGCACACGCGGCATTCCAGGTCGAGCTCCCCCACCGCTTCCCAGTCGCGCTCAGCGAACGCAGCCAGCAAGGCATCGCGGGTTTGTTCGATACGTGCAATCACTTCGCTCATGTGCGTCTCCTGGTATTACTCGGCAGCGGCTTGATCGCCAATGGCGTCCCAGCCTTCCTTGACGGTGATCAGCAGCCGCGCCACTTCGTCGATGATCGCCGGATCGCTGTTCACGTTGGCTTCAATCAGACGGCGGCTCATGTATTGGTAGAGGTTGTCCAGGTCGGTCAGGCTGTCGGCATGATTCTCCAGATCCAGACCCTCGCGCAGGCCGCCGATGATGTCGATGGCCTTGCCGATCAGAATACCCTTCTGCGCCACATCCCTTCGCGCGATCGCGCCCTTGGCCTGCGCCAGACGGTCGAGACCGCCTTGCATCAGCATCTGCACCAAACGGTGCGGACTGGCTTCGGAGGTCTGTGCAACACCGTTGACTTTCTGGTATTGCCGAAGGGCCAACATCGGGTTCATGGATCTACCTCGTTGCAGCGAAAAAGATGACGGATACCTGCTGTATCGCCGCGATGTGAAAAAACTTTAGCGACAATGCAAAAGGCCTGGCGCGTCAATATGACGCGGCCAGGCCTTTGTCACAACCGCCAGAATCAGCCGTTCTTCTTCTGTGCGTTGAGCGCGTCGAAGATCGAGGTGATCTGGTTGGCCTGGGCCTTCATCTTGCCCAGCGCAGTGTCGAGTGCCACGAACTTGCGCGTCAGTGACTCGGTGAGCGAATCGGTACGACGATCAAGAGCGGCCTGCTGGTCGCTGAGGTTCTTGGCGACCTTGTCCAGATTGGACTTGCGTGTCGCCAAGCTGCCATCAGTGGCGTTATACGGATCGATAGCCTTGTTCATCAGTGCGAAGATGCCGTTGTCACTGGTGAAAAGGTTCTGCACCTCCCCACCGAGCTTCTTGTCATCCATCGCAGCGGTGAACTTGATGCTATTGAACTCAAGGGTCCCGTCCTTCGACGTGTTGATACCCAACTGGCTCAGGCTATTCAATTGCCCCCCAGAAACCGCCTGACTCAGCACACCGCGCATGTCCGATAGCAACGAGCGGGTGGTAGGGTCGTTGGTCAGGGGGCCGAGTACGGTTACTTCCTTGCCATCCTGCGTCTGCTTGCTGGTGGCGGTCAGGGAGGTGACAGCTTTTTGCAAGGTGTTGTAGGCATCAACGAAGCCCTGAATGGATTTTTTCAATCCATCATTGTCCTGGGCCACGGTCAGACGAGTCGATGTGCCCGTGCCATCGGCAGCCTTGGCGCTGACGCCCGTCAACTCCAGGCTCATACCACTGATCGCCTTGTCGATGGTGTTGGTAGCACTGGTGATCTTCAGACCATCGACAGTTAGATCTGCATCCTGCGCCAAGGCATTGATGAATCCTCCGCCAGTACCGGACATCTGCTTAGTACCGTCAATGGTGAGGTCTGGGATACCCCCCACTGAAATGTCGTTCCCCGCACCCGTCTTGGTGGAGGTCAGCACCAAACGTGAGCCGCCAGATTCATTGATGATGTTCGCGGAAATGCCGTTGGCGGACATTTCCTTGTTGATCTGGTCACGCACAGTCTGCAGCGTCGCGCCACTGCCGATGGTGACTTTGTAGCTGCTGCCACCTTGAGTGATGGTCATGTCGCCGGCATTGATCGCGCTGTTGGCGCCGTTGGAGAACTGCTGGCTGGCGACCTTGGAGCTGGTGGCAAGCTTGTTGACCACGATGTCGTAGTTGCCAGACACCGCCGTGTTATTGGACTTGACCTTCACCACGGACTCATTGCCCGAGGTGGCAGCGAAGGCGTTGAAAGAAGGGGCATTCTTGTCGTTGAGCTTCTTCATGGCGTCTTGGAACGCCGTCAGGGCGCTGCGCAGCGAGCCGATGCCAGAAATCATCGCACTGTTATTGCTGGTCTGACGCTTGATCTGCGCCTGCTTGGCAGAGGTGTCGCCAGATACGAGCACCTTGACGATACTGCCGATATCCAGACCAGAGCCTAGACCTGAGGAAGGAATGATCGGGCTAGCCATGCAGAAGTCCCTCTTGGTGATGATGCTCTGCCCGAGGGCGGCGGGACAGGCATTGGAAAAAACGGGTTATCGCACTAACGCCTTCAGGCTTTAGCGTCGAACAGCACACTTTTGACATCGCTCAGACTGTGAGCGATCCGCAGCGCTTCCTCGGAAGGAATCTGACGGATCAGCTCGCCGGTTTCGCTGGCGATGACCTTGACCACGATCTTGCCGGATTCCTCGTCGGTGGAAAACTGCAAATTGCGTCGGGTCTGCTTCATGAATTCTTCGATTTGCGAGACGGCGTGCTTGACGTTGTCGGCACCGTGCGGCACCTGAGCATCTTTCTTGTCGTCGCGATCGTCACGCTGCTGACTGGGCAGCGGCGCTTGCTTTTCGGGCACCTGTTCGGCCGCGCGCGGGGCCGGGTAAGACAGGTTCAGCTTGACGCTCATGTCCATGTCCACCACCTCGTAAATAGACAGCGGGAAAGCGCCTGGACAGCGCTTCCCCGCTTACCGCTAGCTAGAGATTAGCCCAGCAGCTTCAGGACTGCCGAAGGCAGCTGGTTGGCCTGGGCCAGAACCGAGGTCGACGCTTGCTGCAGAGTTTGCTGCTTGGTCAGCTGGGCAGTTTCAGCAGCGAAGTCGGTGTCTTGTACACGACCACGAGCGGCTTCGGCGTTTTCGTTGATGTTCTGCAGGTTGTTGATGGTGCTGGTCAGACGGTTCTGCGCGGCACCCAGGTCAGCACGGTTGCTGTTGATGGTCTGCAGAGCGCTGTCGATGGCCGAAACAGCGGCGCTGAAGTTCGACTCGGCGGTGGTGCTGTCCGAACCCTGGATGTTGATCGAGCTGGTGACACCCAGGTCCGAAGCGGTGAACTTGGCGCTCAGGTCGATGGTGATCTGGTTGGAAGCACCGGTGTTCGAGCCAACCTGGAAGGTCATGACCGAAGCCGAGCCGTCCAGCAGGTTCTTGCCGTTGAGCTGGGTGCTGTTGGCGATACGGGTCAGTTCCGAAGCCATGGACTGGAACTCTTTGTCCAGGGCTTGACGGTCGTTCGCGCTGTTCGAGTCGTTTCGCGACTGAACGGCCAGTTCACGCATACGCTGCAGGATGTTGGTTTGTTCCTGCATCGCGCCTTCAGCGGTCTGAGCGATCGAGATACCGTCGTTGGCGTTTTTGATCGCCATGGTCTGACCACGGATCTGCGAGGTCATGCGGGTAGCGATCTGCAGGCCAGCGGCGTCGTCTTTGGCGCTGTTGATTTTCAGGCCGGAAGACAGACGGGTCATCGAGGTGCTTACTGCGTCGGAAGCACGGTTCAGGTTTTTCTGAACGCCCAGAGAGGTGGTGTTGGTGTTTACGGTCAAAGCCATGACGAATTCCTCGTTGGATTGGGTACTGCGGCTTCCGGCCCTGGCAACTGCCGGGTGTGTGGCCTAGAGAACCTTCGTAATGGTTATCGTCGTCCGCGCGGTTTGCTTTAGGGATTTTCAGAATTTTTTTACTGGCCTGATGCTACCCCAGTGAAATCAAGGGTTTGACGCCAGAAAAACACCGCCCACTCAGGGGACAGAAATGAGGTGATAGGCAGACAGCCCTGAATCACTTCTCCGCCCTGCGAAAAAGGATAATGGCCCCACTGCGCGGGTAATGGGGGACGGACCACACCTAAACGCCTGCTTCCCGCCCGCTCGACGCAACAATGCAAATACGGCATCGGGAGCGATTTTCAACAACTAGAGGCGCACCCACGTACCTCAAGCGCAGCCACCCTGCGGCCCCACCTGATGATCCTGATCGCTCGACACCACCAACAAGATCCCAATGAAGGAGCCATCAGGTCACCCGCCCCATGACTGGGCCTAACCCTTCACCACCCTACTTAGCTCGATTACCGAAGTACGCTTAAGCGCCTCCACCCGTGCAAGCGAGCACGAACGGACTGCAACCCAGTTCCGGACACAGCCAGAGGCGAAAATCGTCGACCTGAATGGGTTATCACGCAAGGCAATAAGCCTTCAGGTCAACGGGGATCACATGACTACTTGGGCGCACCGCACGCAGTGCCCTTGAACGTCATTTTGTAGGTGTAGTGCTTGTCCCACCCCAGAGGTAGCGCGCTGGGCGCTGCCCACTCCGTGTAAATGCCACCCATGGCACCTACATCAGTAAACCTACCGATCGAAATGGTGGCGATATTATTGGCACTCCCCACTCCATTCATAGGCACACTACCGTACCACTGGAGGTCATCGCCACTCTGGAACCATGCACCCTTCCAGTTGGCCTGCGTGCTTGAATACCATGTTTTGTCTTCCTTGAAGCAAATGGTCTGGTTGGCATAAAAAGCGCCACTCGGCACGTGGTAATAAGCGAACTGCCACGACCCTACGGGAGATGCTTCACTTGCCGTTGCAAGTGCTGGAGCCATCGATATCGCCACCACAATTCCGCACGCGAGCTTGAACATAAGTCTTCCTTGATTGCTCAGTTTTCAACTCCAAAAGTCCAGTTGAGATGAGTCTTGGACCACCCAGGCCGCTGACGGTCCGCAGCACACATCAACAGAACAGCCACCACACAGAAGGCAGCATCAAGCACCGCAACGATACGTCCACTAGCATCGAAGTGCGCTGATCATGATCAATATGGCGGCCAAACCCTTACCGACTGGTTCTTCAAGCGGTGGCGACACACACCCTCATGCCGGAGCGGGCCGACAGGTTCACATTAACAGCGCGCCTGTTTGCCAAAAGATACTCCTGGGAAAGATTCATGAGCAGAGCACACATCCCGACAATGCACGTCATTATCGGGAACCACCTAGAAACGCCTAAACGCCAATCGCATTGACGATCAGCGCTTTCAACGCCTGGCAACGAACTCAGTCCGTTCGCTCCAAGACCGCCGACCCCCAGGACAACCCGACTCCAAAGCCACAGATCACAACTCGCTTGTGGGACGAGTCGAGCACATGTTTCTCGAGCAGCAACGGAATGCTCGACGACACGGTATTACCAGTTTCGAGCATGTCCTTTACGAAACGCGCCTTGTACTCACCGTCCTCGAAGCGCTGAGACACTGCATCAACGATCGCGGCACTGCCCTGATGAAGACAGAACATATCGACATCCGCGGCGTCCACCTGGCTTGCTTCGAGCAGCGCGGTCAAATGAGCCGGCACCTTGGACAACGCGAAGTTGTAGACCTGGCGGCCATTCATGAAAAACTTGCCGTCGGTAGTGCGCAAGTGCTCGGCACCTGCACCGTCGCTGCCGAACAGGGACTTGCCCAACTGCCAGTGAGCGCCCTGGGTCATCCAGGTGGCCGTGGCTGCATCACCGAACAACATAGAGGTGTTGCGATCCTCGTCATCGACGATCTTCGAGTACGGGTCGGCAGTGATGAGCAGGCCATTCTTTAAGCCCGCGGCTTCCATAAAACCTTTCATGGCGTAGAGGCCATAAACATAGCCTGAACAACCCAGAGACACATCGAAAGCGGCAACGTGGGTTGACAGGCCAAGCTTGTGCTGAACGATAGCCGCAGTGTGCGGCAGGCCTTCGGCGTCACCATTCTGGGTCACGACGATGACAGCATCGATGCTGGCAGGATCCAGCGACGGATTGGCGGCGAAAAGCGCTTGGGCAGCCTCCACGCATAGATCGGAGGTTTCTTGGCCGACATGCTTGCGCGGCAAAAAAGTCGACCCGATCTTGCCGAAAATGAAATCTTGATCTTTGCCGAACTTCGCACCTTGGGCGTAGTTGTCGACGCCTTCGACAGGTACGTAACTGGCGATGCTTTTGATGCCAATCATTATGGCTTCCCGATAGACATGGCGAAATTTCGCGGGGTCCAGTCCACGCAAAATGGACTGAGCTGCCGTGGTGACGGTCCTTCCCGCAGACTCAATAGAGTAGAGATGCCCGTTTAGACTGCCAAGTCACGGTTGCACGGTCATTTGCCATTTATCTGGACGCCCGAGGTTGGCCAAATTCTTGCTTGAGCCCATCGATAGCGCCTGAATCGTCGTTTAAATGACGCCCAGGCACCTGTCTGCACGCGCATTACCGCTCGATGCGGCAATCTCTTAAGCTGTAGTCAATGCGAGCCATGTCCATGGTGAAACCCATCCCCGTTACAAGCCCGCTGCTGCCTCCGCTGGAGAGCTATGTGCCTTACCTGGAGCAGATCTGGGAAAGCCGGTTCCTGACCAACTGCGGTCGTTTCCACCAGCAGCTTGAACAGGAGTTGGCCAACCATCTGGGGGTCCGCTACATTTCACTGTTTTCCAACGGTACTCTGGCGCTTGTCACTGCGTTACAGGCCCTGCGAATTACGGGCGAAGTCATCACCACGCCCTATTCGTTCGTTGCCACAGCTCACTCCGTTCTGTGGAACAACCTCAAACCGGTGTTCGTCGATATCGACCCGCATACTAACAACCTAGACCCGCAACGCATCGTCGAGGCGATAACGCCCAATACCACCGCCATCTTGCCGGTTCACTGCTACGGCATTCCGTGCGACCTCGAAGAAATCCAAGCGATCGCCGATACCTACGGCCTGAAAGTGATCTACGATGCCGCTCACGCTTTCGGCGTGAGATGGCATGGAGAAAGCATTCTTAACCATGGCGACGTCTCGGTGCTCAGCTTCCATGCCACCAAGGTATTCAATACGTTCGAAGGTGGTGCGATCGTTTGTCAGGATGAGAAAACCAAACGACGTATCGATTACTTGAAGAACTTCGGGTTTGCCGATGAGATCACGGTGGTGGCGCCTGGCATCAACGGCAAGATGAACGAGTTACAGGCCGCTTTCGGCCTTCTGCAATTGCGCTACATCGATCAGGCGCTGGTGACCCGTCGACAGATATTCGAGCGCTATCGATCCGCTCTGCAAGACGTGCCCGGCATCGATCTGATCGCCCCAGCGCATGACTTGGACTGGAACTATGCCTACTGCCCGATCATGGTCGATAGCGAGACCTTCGGCATCGACCGCGATGCCTTGTACGATCGTTTCCGGGAGCAGGATATCTTGGTGAGGCGCTACTTCTACCCGTTGATCAGCGAGTTTCCCATGTATCGCAATCTTGATAGTGCCCGCCCCGACCGTCTGCCGATTGCCACGCGCACCTCTCGACGAGTGCTGTGCCTACCGATTTATCCGGACCTCGACATCGTTAGCCAAGAGCGCATCATCTCAGTGATCCATGCTGCGCGGCAGAGCTGAATACATGCCACTCAACGTACTGGTCTTCCCCTGCGGTTCGGAAAACGCCGCGGAAATTCATCAAGCCCTGATCCATTCGGTCCATGTGCGGCTCCACGGTGCCTCGAGCGTCGACGATCATGGGCGCCAATTGTACGAACGTTACCAGGGTGACCTGCCTCGCATCGATGCCCCTGAATTCGACGACGCGTTCGTCGCGTTGCTCCGGCACTGGCAGATTGATCTGGTGTTCGCTACCCATGACACCGTCCAGGCGTATCTGAGTCAATCCAGGGAGCGTTTCAACGTCGGGCTGATCAATGATGACGCGCGGACATGCGCCATCGCTCGACGCAAGTCGCTGACCTATGCTGAGTTCGCTGACCAACCGTGGGTACCTCATGTCTATGCCAACACGGCGCAGGTTGTGCACTGGCCCGCTGTGGTCAAGCCAGACCTCGGCCAGGGCGGACAAGGTTTCGCGCTCGTAGCCGATCCCCAGGCAGCCCTGGCGACGATGGCAGTCACAACGCAGCCCTTGCTGATTGAGTACCTGCCTGGCGAAGAAGCCACCGTGGACTGCTTCACCGATTTCGAACACGCGCTGCGCTGGGTCGGCCCACGCACTCGCGAGCGCGTGAGAGCCGGCATTTCCATGCGCAGCACGTTCCCGGCAGCAGACCCGCAGATCACGCAGATCGCAGAAGTGATCAACCAACGCCTACGACTGCGTGGCCCCTGGTTCTTCCAACTCAAACGCGACCACTCGGGCCAGTGGAAGCTGCTGGAGATCAGTTGCCGGGTAGCAGGATCCATGGTGGCTCAGCGCGCACGCGGGGTGAACCTGCCACTGATGGCGGTGCATGATTACATGGGCCGTAAAGTCATACCCTTACCTCAATACGCTGTCGACCTGGTCGAACGACGTATTCTCACCCTGGCGCAAATAACTCAGCCCTTCGATACGATCTACATCGATTTCGACGAAACCGTAATTCGCGACGGCCTGGCCATTGCCTCAACACTGCACTTTCTCTACCGCATGCTAGCTAGAGGCAAGCGGTTGGTTCTGCTTACCCGCCACGCTGGCGATCCTCTGATTGCCTTGCGCAAAGCACGCATCGCCGCCGAACTGTTTGACGACATCATTCATATTACCGACGGCCGCGCCAAATCCTCATTCATCGTCGGCAAGGCTATTTTCATCGATAACCATTTCCCTGAACGCGTGGATGTGGCCACCCACTGCGGTATTCCAGTATTCGATGTCGATGCTTTGGAGTTCATTTCATGATTGCCTTCAAGGCTATGCGTCTACCGTCTACTTCATTCAAAAAAAAACTTTTCCTCCGTCGAGAGGCTCCTCATGTTTGAGCTGTTGGACAGCAAGCGTTATCCGGCACACTACCAAACGCTGGAAACCCAGCGCGTGAAAAGATTGTTGGGCGAGTGGTCGGCAAACAGGCGTCAATCGCTCAGCGTGTTGGACTACGGCCTGGGACGCGGGAAATATCTACGCCTGTTTCGAGAGTGGGGCCTGCAGCCAGTAGGAGTGGACATCAATCCGGACTACATCAACCAAGCCATCGAAGAAGGCTTCGAGGCCTATCACGAGTCCGAGCTCGCCCCGCTGCAGCAAAGCTTCGATGTTATTTTTCTGAGTCACTTGGTTGAACATCTAGATCCGACACAACTGTTGACGCTGCTCAAGCGTTTGATCGACCTGCTTGCACCGGGCGGGCGTCTGGTACTCATTAGCCCGGTTCTGGGAGAGCGGTTCTTTCACGACTTCTCTCACGTGCGGCCTTACTATCCGCAGAGCATCCGTCACGCCTTTGGGCAATCCAACGCACCACTCTCGTTCGGCGCAAGCGAGCGCATCGTGTTGAGCGACATCTACTTTTTCCGAGACCCGTACAGAACACGCTTGTGGCGATCCTTCTATGTCGAGAAAAGCGTGCTGCATCCGTTTACCCGATGGATCAATCGAGGGCTGGATCTAGCATGGCGGGCCTCTAACGGGCATGTGGGCGTCACCTCTTCATGGCTAGGGGTGTATCAGCGATGCTGAATGTTGGCAGCCCTCGCAAGCGTGTGGTGTTGATGCAGCCCTACCTGCTTCCCTACTTGGGTTATTACCAACTTCTGGGCGCAGCGGACCTTTTCGTCAGCTATGACACTGCGCAATTCATCAAGAATGGCTGGATCGAGCGCAACCGCTACCTGCTGGACGGTGAACCGCGCTGGTTCAGCGTTGCGCTTGAGAAAAGCAGCCATACCGCGCCAATTCTGCGCAAACGAATCAGCAAGGTATTCGATGTGCGCGGCATCCTTAACAAACTCGCCAATGCCTATCGCAAGGCGCCCAACGCGCCATTCGTGCTCTCGTGGTTGCAACCGTTGCTCGAAGAGCCCGCCTCGAGCATCGCCGAGCTCAACGTTCGCATGCTCAAAGCCAGCTGCGACTTGATCGGCGTGACCACGCCAATCATCAGCGCCAGTGAGTTGGGAGACGGAGTAGGCCTGAGCGGTCAGGCGCGGGTGCTGGAGCTGATGACAGCCGTGGGCGCCAGCCATTACTTGAATCCCTCAGCAGGCGCCTTTCTGTACGACTCCGACACCTTCAGCGCGGCGGGCATGCAGTTGCAACTGCTCCAGGCACGGCTACCGAGCTATCAGCAAGGCAGCCATGAGTTCCTGCCAGGACTGTCCATTCTCGACGCCTTGATGTTCAACCCGGCGCACACCGTTGGTGAATGGGCCAGACAAGGGATCGTCAAAAATGCTTGAGGCTATCGGCGGCTATTTCGAACTGGAACTGCGAACAGGCCTGACGCCGTATCCAGACGCCGTTGGCTTCAACTGCGCCCGTTCCGCACTGACGGCGTTGCTGGAGGCGAGTGCCGCCCCTTGCCTGTATCTGCCCTACTACATTTGTCAAGCGGTAGTGGAGGCCGCTCAAGTCGCAGGCAGCCGACCTAAGCCCTACGCGATCGACATGGATTTCGAATTACTGCAACTGCCGGCACTGAAGGCGGACGAGCGCTTGCTTTACGTCAACTATTTCGGCCTGAAGGACACTTATGTCCGAGAAGTGCTTGCCCCCCGTTATGGCGATCGCCTGATTGTAGATAACTCGCAGGCGCTGTTCAGCACGCCCTTGCCAGGTATCTCCACGCTCTACTCTCCACGCAAATTCGTCGGCGTCGCCGACGGTGGATGGCTGGCCAACCCTCCAGAGCGGTTGAAGGAATTGCCACAGAGCCAATCCAGAGACCGCTTCGGCGCGCTGCTGGGACGCTTGGAGTCCGCTCCCGAAGAGCACTATCTCGCTTTTACCGAAGCTGAAAAAGCCTTGGCGCAAGCTCCTGTTTCGGCCATGTCGCAAAGTACTCGGCGCCTGCTCGACAGCTTGGACTACGCCATCATCGCCGACCGCCGGAGAGACAACTTCATCCACCTGTGCGAAGCGTTCGACCGCGACAACCTCTTCAAGCCCGGCGTTACTGCGCCCCAGGTAGCCGCGCTGAGCTATCCACTGCTGCTCGGCTCTCCGGCACAGGCGCAGTACGTACGCCAAGCGCTGCGGGAAGAGCGCATATTCATCCCCTGCTATTGGCCGGAAGTGGCGAATGCTGCGCAAAGCCCGAACGTGGAAAGGCTATTGGCAGGCTGTGTATTGCCTCTGCCTGTCGACCAGCGATACCACCAAGAGCACATGCAGAGGCTTATCGACCGCGTGCATTGGCACATGGCCACATGCTGAGCGCCTCTTTCGATAACGGCATGGCCCTGTGGACCAGCCTAGCAACAGGACATTTAATGATTCCGCAAGCGCTTCACCGGACACAGGGTAATCCTTACTATATCTACGCCCCCGACTACCGCGATACGTCCTCGGGTGTATGCGTCATGCACTTTCTCTGTCATGCGCTGAACATCAGCGGGCAGGAGGCCTATGTGGTGGGCTGCACGGTGGTCAATCCCAACCTGCGCACACCTGCCTTGACGGACGTGGTACGGCACGTGCACAAGGTCCGAGGGGTGTCGCCCATCGCCGTTTACCCCGAGGTCATCAGCGGAAATCCTCTGGGCAGTCCCGTGGTAGTACGCTACATGCTCAACCGTGACGGCTTCCTCAACGGCCTGGAGGTGGGCGGTCAAAAAAGCGACCTCTATTACTACTACGCCCACGACTTTGCCGACGGCAAGCTCCTGCACGACATGCTCACCCTGCCGACCATCGACTCGACGCTGTTCGCGCCACCCGTGCAGCCGATTGCCCGACGCGGCCACTACCTGTACCTGCATCGGTTCGATGCACAACAGGTGGACTACAGCTTGCTGCCAGCAGATGTACAAGTGCTCAGCCTGAGCAATCCGCGCACCCTCCCAGAGCTCGCCGTGCTGTTCCAGAGCGCACAAACCCTGTACACCTACGAAATTTCGGCCACCTGCACCATGGCGTTGATGTGCGGCTGCCCGGTGATTTATCTGCGCGGCGGCCACGTGCATGAACTGCCGTTCACCGAACATATTGGCGACGCTGGCGCGGCCATGCTCGATGAACCTGGAGGAATCGAGCGCGCACGTCATTCGGTGGGTCTAGCCCGCCAGCGACTTCTGCGCATGGAGGATGAATTCTGGCCTCAACTCAAAGCCTTCATCGGCCATACCCAGCGGGTGGCAGCGGAGCATTCGGCAACCAGCCAAACGCCCAGCGTCCGTGATTGGTTGCTTCATCGCCAGCTCACTCCAGTACAGCGAGCACTCGTCGACGTGCAGCGTAACGCACTTACTGGCCAAACACGCCTGAGCGTGGTCGTCAGCGACAACAGCGGCGAATACCGGGCGCTGAGTGACACACTGGAAAGCCTGGCGCTGTGGAGTACCAGCAGCCCACTGCAATTGCGCGTCTATGTCGTCAGTCGACAGCCGCTACCCTCCTTGCTCGCCAGTAATGTTCAGTGGATCGACGGCGAACCCGAGGTCGGATTGCTCAACCAGATTGCTGAGCACGATGACGGCCAATGGTTGCTGCTGATGGAATCGGGCGAGGAGTTACTGCCCAGTGGCTGCGTCATGCTGGATCTCGAGTTGCCCGGTGCGCAGGGCTGCCGCATGCTCTACGCCGATGAAATCTATCGCACTCAGGGTGGAGCTAGCCCGGTCCTGCGGCCAGACATGAATCTGGATTACCTGCTGTCGATACCGGCAATAATGGCCCGGCACTGGATCATTCGCCGGGAGCTGCTGCTACAGGTCGGTGGTTTCGACAGGCAGCTTCCCAACGCCCTTGAACTCGGCGTCATTCTGCGCCTGATCGAGGCTCACGGCCTCGACGGCATCGGTCACCTGGATGAGCCGCTGGTCATCTGCGATGCCGCTGACATGTCAGCGAACCCTGATGAGGTCGCCCAGATTCGTCGTCATCTCGTCGCGCGTGATTACCCTCAGGCACAAGTTCTGGAAACCCCGCCGCGCCACTACCACATCGACTACAGCCATTCTGGGCAACCTACGGTTTCGATCCTGATTGCGGTACGCGATCAGTTGGACCTGGTACGGCGTTGCGTCGACAGCCTACTGTCGAAGACGCGCTACAGCGCTTTCGAACTGATACTGCTCGATAGCGCCAGTCAGAGTCCTGCGCTGCAGGAGTGGCTCGAACAGCTCGTGGTAGCCGGGCAGGGTTTGATCAAGGTCATTCGCGACGAGGCCGCACTCAACTTCAGCGCGCTATACAATCTCGGCGCCCGCCACGCACAGGGCGACTTCCTGCTGTTGCTGAACAATGACTGCGTGGCGTTCGACGAGCAATGGCTGGAACATCTGCTCAACCACGCAATGCGTCCGGAAGTCGGCGTGGTCGCGCCGAAGTTGCTGGACATCGAAGGCAAGCTCGCCCATGCAGGTTATGTATTGGGATTGAACGGCAGCGCTGCCAGTCCCGGAGTCGGCTTGGAGAACAGCGAAGCAGGCTATTTGCAGTACCTGCTGGTGGACCGCGATGTCAGCGCAGTCAGCGGCGCGTGCCTGATGATCAGGCGCGAACTCTTCGAGTCCCTTGGCGGCATGGACGAGTCTGCCTTCGCACTGCGTTTCAATGACCTCGACCTGTGCCTGCGTGCCAGTGCTCAGGGCCTGCTGAACGTCTGGAACGCCCGCGCCCTGGTGGCCTGCGAGCGTGTGGACGGCTGGACCGGTGAGCTACGCAAACCGGATCTGCGTGTACGTCTGCGACAGGACGAACACAACTTGCATGCTCGCTGGCATGACTCATTGATACGCGATCCTGCTTACAACAAAAATTTGTCGCTGCGAGGCGCAGGCCACGAACTTCCCGCCCTACACGCACTGACTTGGCGTCCACTGAGCTGGCGTCCACTACCCGTCGTCCTGGTGCATCCTGACAGCGAACGTCCACAGCGATGCATCGACACATTCGAGCAGTTGCTTGAGCATGGCCAAGTCGACGGCTGCTCGATACCCGTATTGCTCTCTGGCCCGGAACTGGGACGCTTGAACCCGGATGTCGTGGTGTTCGCGCACGTCGCCGATTCGGCGCGCATTGCGACCGTTGGCACTGATTACGCTCGGCATTCGGCGTTCAAAGTATTGGAAGTTGAGGAACTGCCCCAGGACGAGCGCGCCTGGCAACTCCTGCATGATGCCCTCGCAGTGGTTGATCGCGTTGTGGTGGCGACTGAGCAACTGGCGCACGATCTGGCGCACATGCACGCAGATGTTCGGGTACGAGCCACGCGTCTGATGCCGCCGTGGCAGAAGCCCTTGATCGCGCGACCCTCGCCAGAAAAACTGCGAATCGGCTGTCCGGTGCAGTTGGAAACGTTGGCAATGGTCGAGCCGATACTACGTGCCTGCGCAGGGCGCGCGCACTGGGTGCTCTGGGGAGACGTACCCGCGCACTTGGCGCCACTGGTCGAGGAAGTCCATCCTCAAGACATCACCTCCCAGCCCGAACTGCTGCACAGCCTGGCGCTCGACCTCGCACTCATTCCCATGCCGCCTGGCGTATCACCACCCCCGGAGCTGGCCCTGCGCCTAGCTGCCAGTGGCGTGGCGATCATCAGCAATGACGATCAAGCGCAAGTCCGTGATTGGCCGATGACCTTCGTCGCCAACCGCAGTGAGCATTGGATCGAGGCCGTGGACGCCTACCTGCAAGCACCACAGAACGCCAGGGCAGCAGGGCTACGGCTACGTCAGGTGGTCGAAGGGACAGGCTTCTTCGACGCTGTTCACCGTGAGGTCTGCCTGCGCAGTTGGATGCAATCCTAGCAGCCCTGGATGCGACCCTTGGTAGACGAGCGCTACCAACGGTCGCCGGGCTGTCAGAGAATCGGCTTCAGCGCGTCACTGGGCCAACTGCCAACGAATGCCTGGGGGTAGCCCGCCTGAAGCGCTGCGCAAGCGCCCTCGTCGGGCATCAACGGCGCGTCATCGAACAGTTGGGCGACCGGTGTCCAGACCACCAGCAACCCATGTTGCGCAGCCTCCAGGCACAGCGCTACGTCGAAGCCCCCTGCGGCCTTCAAACCACCGCAATGATCGAACAAATCGCGGCGTATCAGCATGCAGTCGGCAGAGACCGCTGCACAGCCTCGTACCGTGTCTGGCCAGCGTGCCTCGGCGCAGTCGGCGAGTGCCAGCCCCGACCACGGCGCATGCACCTGCGGCCCTTGCAATAGGTCGAAGCCGGCGTGCACCAGATTCAGCTCGCGCGACAGCAGGCAGGCGCCAACGACCCCGACCTCCGGGCGCAGCCCTTCATTGAGCAACGCTTCGATCCACGCGGGTGAAATCACCTCGCAGTACTCTGCCAGCAGCAGCAAGTGCTCACCTTGGGCGTGTTCGGCAGCACTATTCAACAACTCGGAAAGCTCACTGGTCTGGGTGGTCACCAGACGCACACGACTGCCCAGCGATGCCAGGCCGGCGGACAGCGCATCGGCATGCGCGGAGGACGAGGCCACCAATACCTCGTAACGGGGGTAGCGGGTCCGTTGCAAGATGCTGTTCAAGCAGCCCATCAACTGTTGCGGATCGCCCTGCGCCGCGACCAGTATGCTCACCAGTGGCGTGGCTGAATGCCGGTAGTCCAAAGTCAGGCCCGCTTCGCCCCGATCATGCACCTCGCCCCGATAGCCCAAGTCGGTGAGATGGCGTTTGAGGCGTGTGGCGGCCTCGGCCTGAAGGCTCGGCCTAGAAACCGACCCCACGACCAAGTACTGATCCATATGAGCCAGGCAACCTTGACCGTGTTGCTCGACCAGACGCAGCAGCAGGTCGAACTCGAACGCTGCACTCAGGCTTTCACTGTACCCTCCCGCATCCAATACCGCCTGACGACGAACGCACCAGTGTCGCGACATCAAACCGGGCTGACTGCGCAAGACAGTCAGGTCGCTGCCTGGACGCACGACCGGGTGCAGGCGCCCTTGGTCGTCACGCTGTACCTCGTTGGCACACACCGCCAGACACCCAGGCGCCTGCGCTAACTCCTGATGAAGACGTAACAGACCGCCGACCACCAACTCGTCACCGGCATCCAGAAGCATCAGCCACTCGCTGGCAAGCTGGCGCAACAGCTGATTGAGATGATTGATCCAGTTGTCATCGTTCACCTGGACGAAATGCAGGGTGTCACGTGACGTTGTGATCGCCGGTGGCTTGCCATTCTTGAGCACCACCAGCTTGAACTGCCGCAGGCCACTTGCAAGAAGGCTGTCGAAGCTGGCTTGCAGCGCCAGATCGTCGTTGTGCAGATCGAGGACGACGAAGGTCAGCAGCACGCCCGGACGCTTGGCGATTTCAGCCAGCGCGCGCCGGCGCACACTCTCCTCCGGAAGCGATTCGGCCAACGCGCCGATCACCTGCCCGGAGCGGGTGTCTGCGAGCCAGTCCAGCGCCTGCAAGCCCGGTATCTGCTGCAGGCGCTCGAGCCATTCACCCAGTTCCAGCGCCCGCTGCTCATCTTCTACGCCGGTCAAGGTGGGAACCAGATGACGGCAGACCTGTAGATTGAACAGACCGAGCGCCAGCGCTTTCCAGTAGCGTTGCTGCAAGCTTTCGCGAGTGTCGTTCGGATGTTCGATCAGCAACTCGCGCTGGCGCACCCAGGTACCCTCGAGTGCTTCGCGGTGGGCCTGACCTGTCGGCCAGGCGTGGCAGAGGAACTCCACCTCCGTCAAATCCGCGAACAGAATTGGGTCGTAGTAGGGCAGTTCCACGTACTGGCGAGGCTCGAAAACCCGCTGTGGTTCGCCGATTACCGATACCCACGGCGACGTGAACAACAGCGGCGCATCGGCGTGATCGTAGGTACTTCGCACCAAGTGATTGAGCACCTTGAAGCCGGCTTCATCAATGCACAGTGCGGGGCCTGCGCTATCCCACTGACGCAGCACACGCACGGTATGTGCCAATTGCTGATCCCGTGCCACCGGCGTCAACCCACAGGTGGCCAGTTCGCAGATCACATCGGTTTGCTGCACCGACGCAATGAAACCCTGAGTCAGCAGGGCGTAGGACAATGCCACCTGCCAACCGGCGAAATCCAGCTCTGCAGGCAAGTCCGCCAATACCCGGGTGAGTGCGTCGATCCGCAACACCGCCCGCCAGGCCGACTGACCAGCTAGCGCATACTGGTGCAACCGCCCGCGGCCGCCCTCGCCTTGCGGTGGGTGCATTACAGCACCCACCTTGTGATAGAAGGCTTTGGCATTACCCAGCCGATACGCCAGAGCGTAACCCTGGGCGCCCAAGAACTGGGGGGTCTGGGCCAAGACCTGGACTGCGCGGTCCAGTGCCTGGGGGCGCACGAAATCAGCGTCAAGCGCAAGCATGACGTAAGGACTTTCGAGCTGGCTCAACGCCTGGATCAGTCGCTCACTCAGCACCGCTGGCGTGTTCTGGCCATGCAGGTACTCCAGTGCCACGCAGGCGACTCCAGCGCGTTGGTAGTAATGCAGGGCGCGAGCGCGGTGAGCGGGCTGCTCGTGCCCGAGCAGGATGACTGTCACCTGATCGCGTGAGGCGGTTGCATTTTCAGCCATAGGGCACCTATGAGTAGTGTGTGGAGGCACCGGATGAACCGGCGCCGGACATTCAGTCTGCCAGCCAGGCGTTGGCCCACTGCTGCAGATGGTGAGGCCTGAGCAGGTAGTCTCGCAGTACTGCTTCACGCAAGGCATCGCCCTGTCGGTAGCTCGCTTGCGGATCGGCCAGGTGCATGCGGATAGCTTCCAGCCACTGCGCTGACGTGTTGTCCCTCACTCGCGTACAAGGCAGGTAGCCTTCGTAGGCTTTGGTCTGTGTGCAGATCACCGGGAAACCGCAAGCGCCGTACTCGAGCAGCCTTAGATTGCTCTTGCAGTCGTTGAACAGGTTCTGCTCAAGCGGGGCCAAGGCCAGATCGAGGTTGAGACTGGCAAGTTTCTGCGGATACACCGCCAACGGCACACCTTTGTGAAACTCTTTGACATAAGGCCGCAGCACATCTGGACACATGCCGAAGAACACCCAGTCGACCTCTTCGGCCAGGGTGCGAATGACGTCGAGCAGCAGCTCAAGGTCGCCCCGATGGCTGGTGCCGCCAGCCCATCCCACGCGTGGGCGCAGAGTGGTCTGGCGCTCGCTGTGCCTGTCGGCCCACAGGTGAGCGGCAAGCATGTTCGGCACTACGCGGATGTCGTGGTGCATGCCCGAGAGAGCGTCGGCCAAAGGTTGGGTAGAAACCACCAGCCGATCGCATAGGCCAATGCCTTCGCTAACCAACTCGCGCATATTGCTGGGCATGTTGCGCGCATGGGCGTTCTTCTTCGGTACATCGATGATGTAGTCATCGATCTCATAGATTCGCCGCGCATTCGACAAACGCTTGATGCGCTTCATTTCGTCGAGCGACGTGGTGGTGTAGCGGCATTGCAGGATGATGACATCGGGCTGTTCACGCTCGATTTCGATCATTTCCGGCGTGCTGTAGTCCAGGCGACCTTGGATCCATCCGGCCTTTTCCAATTCATGGAAAGGTTGAGCGACACGGTAGTGACCTACTGCAGAGGTGTTGATTGGCAGCCCCAACACCGACGGCAGCACGCGAGCGATGAAGGGGTCCCAACCGCGTCGCTGTCCGGGATCGAGGTTGAAACTGGCCATCTTCAGGCTGAGATTGCAATTGTAGGCCGGATCACGAGCCACCGTGGCTAACCAGCGGCTATGGAATGTGTCCAGATCCAGCGCCTTGCGTCGACTGTCAGGCGGCACATCGTGTGCGCTGCCCAGGCGCACCAACAGCGCATAGGGCGTCCAGACGCACAGGTAGCCGCGCTCGCGAGCGCGCAAACAGAGGTCGGCGTCGTGCAAGCCAGCGTGCAATGCCTGGTGATCGAAACCCTCGAGCGTCTCGAACAGCTCTCGGCGTATCAGCATGCCATCGAGCGGCAGCGCGCTCCAGTTCTGAGCCGCCTGCAGCCGATGCAGATAACCGCTGCTCTGTGCGGACACACCGACGAACGGGCTACTCACACCACCGTGCAACCCCAATACCAGGCCTGCCCCGAAAACGTTGCCTTCGCGGGTGCACAACTTGGGACCCACCACGCCGACCTCAGGACGTTGTGCCTGAGCCATCATCTCGCTCAACCAATGAGCGTCGAAGGCCACGCAAGCACTGTCGAGCATCAGCAGGTATTGGCCTGAAGCTGCATGACTGGCCTGATTGAAACGCTGCACACGCTCGCCGGCTCCGACGTCCACCACCCGCAACTGAGCGCTGCCCAATGCGGCCATCGCCCTACACCACTGATGCAGCTCGTCTGGGAGGTCATCAGGCGCCACCAGCAACACCTCGAAGGAGGTGTAGAGCGTGTGCTCGAACACGGATTCGACACAGCGCATCGCCGCTGCCAGATCCTGTCCCACATCGACCAGAATCGAAACCAGAGCTGGCGAGTGATGACGATAGTCCACACGACACAAGGCCAGTTCCTGATGCCCGATGACCTGGGCGTCCACGCCCAATCGCGCCAGATGGGCAGCCACGACCTTCGGCGCCTGCGCGACGCAGTCCGGATCGCGCAACCAGCGGTCGATATCCCACTGGCAGTGCACCAGCAACTGATCGATATGCTCGACCACCTGCAGACCTTGTTGCTCGGCCAGACGCCAGATCAGGTCATGAGCCGCCAGGGGGCCGAAGGTGGTATCGAAACCGCCTGCTGTACGCAATGCCTGACAATCGAACGCTAGCACGCGGCCCACGTAGGGCAGACTGCGCATCAGATCTAAGTTGAAATCGGGTTTGAGGATAGGCGTGTGCGCACGCAAGGTATCGTGCCCACCCTCGTCGGGATACAGACACAGACGCCCGCCCAGTGCCATCCGCTCGGCCATGATGGCCAATGCATGGGGCACAAGGCGATCGCCGGCTCTCAGCAACAGTACCCAGTCGAATTCGTCGGTGGCATCCAGCCGAGCCTGCAACGCCGCGAAGCCGTCGCCGTCATTGCGCACCCGCTCGATCGAGCCGTCCTCGGGCAATGCCAGGGTCTCAGGTGCCAGCACCCAGCAACCAGCCGATTCATACGACTGCGCCTTGAGACTCGTCAGCGTCGTTCGAACAGCGTGCTCTTCACCGTTCTGAGCCCAGATGACCGATACGATGCGCGGGCGTATGGGCCATTGCTCGAAGCGCTTGGGCAATGCGGCTAGCTGCGCAGTGGACAGCGCCCGACATTCCAGCCACTGCTCATAGACCTCGTCGAAGGACAGGCAGTCGGTGCCCACCTGCTGCTGCTGACGCGCCTGCTGCGCGCCATACAGCCGATTCAGCTCGTACTCGCGCCACGTCGCGTCCGGCGACGCGCTGTACTCGTCCAGTGGCAAATAGCGCACCCAACCAGTGGCAGGTGCAGGTTCGCTGGTACGTGCCGCCAGCATGGCTTTGATCCAATCGGTTTCGCCGTCGAAGGCCATGACCAACCGGGTCTGGTGACTCAAGCGTCCAGGATGCAGACGCTCAAGGCTTAAATACCGCTTGAGATGACCCAGGTCGCCTCGGCGCATCAGACAGATGTAAAGCGCCAGATCCAACCTCGCGACGAAGCCACCCTCCTCCACCAGTGCTGGCAAGTACGTCTGCACCAGGGTCGTACGCATCAGGGCATGGCTGAGCCCACCGAACAGGTTCGGCGCGTAGGTTTCCAGGGCCTCCAGCAGATCCCCGCCATTGATCAGCGCGTCGTCCGGGCAGAGAACCGCATTGAGCATGCGTGAGGGCAGCAAGGCGTCGTCGGCATCGCACAGCATGCGCTGGCAAATGGTCATACTCACGCCGGCATGCGCCTGCATCAATGCAGCCTGTTGGCTTATGCAATCGGGGAACAGACGATCATCGTCGCACAGGAACTTGATCAGCTCACCGCGCGCTTCGCTCAGGCATGCCAGCAGATTGCGCGCGAAGCCTAGGGTGCCAGCGTTTCGCATGTAGCGCACCGCTACACCCGACTGCGCCACCACCTGCTCGACGATATGCTCGATGGCGCCGTCCGTGCTGTCATCGCATACCAGCACCTCCAGGTTCGGGTAGTCCTGCTCGATAGCACTGAGCAACGTTGCGCGGAAGAAGTCTGCGCGGTAGGCAGGGATAACGATGCTGACGAGGGCGGATGGGGTCACAGCGCGGAACCTTGTGAAAGGCCCGCGCGCCGCGCTCACGAGCGCGAGCGCACGGACGATGACGCAGGAGGGATCAGATGTAATTGACCAACGACAAACTGGCGATCTTGGCGTAGGACTGCAGCGAAGCCTGATACATGTTGGTCTGCATCTGCAGGCGCATCATCACCGATGCCGGGTCGCTGTCGCGGATCGAGCTCTGGGTCTTGGCGTTCTCGGTGGTCAGCGCCTCGTTGGTCTCGGACTGCACGTCCAGCGCCGCACCGCGGCCACCGATGCTGCTGATGGACGAGGCGACCTGATCGGACGCGCTGCGGACATTGCCGATCGCCGAATCCAGGGCGGCCTGGAAGTTGCGCTTGGCCGTCGGATCACTGTCTACAGGGGAGCTCAGGGCCGCGCGCAACTGGCCGATGGTGTCGAGTACGTTCTGGGTCTGATGGGTATCGACCTTGATGCCGAACGCGTCACCGGCACTGGGGGTGCCCGATAGTTGGAAGCTCACGCCCGAGGCGGTCGCCGTTGAACCTGACAGCGTTCCGCTGGAGATCGGGCGGCTATTGTCGCTCATCGGTGCGGCGTACAGCTCGAAGTCGGTGGCGCTGGTGAACTTCAAGACCGCACCGCCGCCCGGGAACGAGGCGTTGTACTGGCCCTGGTTGCTGATGGTAGCGCCGGTCACCTGCGCCGAAGAGCTGTTGCCGGGGCTGCGCGTGCCAGCGATGGAGTCGGCCTTGGAGCTCAGGCTGAAGGTGTGCCCTGCGATGGCTGCATCCGGGTTGGCCTGGTCGCCCGGCTTGAGGCTGATGCCCAGACGCAGGTCCACTCCGCGGAAAGAGATCGAAGGGTTGTCGCTCTTGGGGTCGAACTTGCCGCCCTGAGAGGCTTCGAGCGTGACATCGTTGCCACCGGCGTCGAGGATGCGGTACTGGGTGCTGCTGAGAAACTCGATGTTGTACGGCTCGCCGCCGCGGAAGCGATCGTTGTAGGTGGCGCTGCCGGACACTTGCCCGTCCGACAGGCTCACGCGTCCGTCGTCCACCGCCGGCGAGGTCAGGCGGGTCTGGCTGCGGCTGGTGTTGAGCGCCTGTTCGAAGGCGTCGTAACCCGTCTCGTTGGTCGCCAGGCTGAGCATGTCACCGACCTGCAGCTTGAGCTGGCTCTGGTCGCCCTGATAGCTGTAGGTGCCGTCAGCGTTGCGGGCATACGGTGGGGTGTCGCCCTTGGAGCCGGAGAACAGGTACTTGCCGTTCTCGTCACGGCTGTTCATCAGGGAGAACAATTGCTCCTCCAGCGATTTCAGCTCGGCGGCATTGGCCTTGCGGTCGTCGTCGGTGAAGCCGGCGTTGCCGGAACTGACCGCCAGTTCGTTGACACGCTGCAGGATGTTGCTGATGCCGTTGAGCGTGCTCTCTGCCGTGCCCAGCGCGTTGCGCACGTTGGTGGTGTTGGTCTTGTACTGGTCCAGCATGTTCTTCTGCTGATCGAGTTGCAGCAGCCGCGAGGCGCCCACCGGATCGTCGGCGGCGGTACGCACGCGGACCAGATCGGTGGCTTCCTGCTGGGTCTTGACCAGGTTGCCGAAGCTGCGCTGGTTGTTGGTGCTGCTGGTGTTGTAGAACTGCGAAGTGGAAATGCGCACGGTCTACGTCTCCTTCAAAGACTGTTGATCAAGGTGGCGAAGGTGGCCTGGGCCGCCTTGATGATCTGCGAGGACGCGGTGTAGTACTGCTGGAACTTGACCAGGTTGCCGGTCTCTTCATCGATCGACACGCCCGAGACGCTGTCGCGCCCTTCCAGTGCCGACTTCTGCAACGCGTCGGTGGCATCCATGTCCATGCTCGCCTGGCTGGCCTTGCCGCCGACGTTGGACACCAGCTTGGCGTAGGCGTCGGTCATGCTGATACCACGGCCGTCAGCGCCGACGTCCACCGTGGCCTTGGTTTGCAGGTCGAGAATCGACTGGGCGTTGCGGTTGTCGGAGGAACCGCCGGCGGTCAGCGATACCGTGAAGTTGTCACCGCTCTTCGGCGCACCCGCCACGTCCATCTCGAAGGTGAAATTACGCTGGGTGGCGCCGTCCATGATCGGGTTGCCGGAGCCGTCGACCATCGGCACCGAAAGCTGCAGCTTGTTGCTCTGGCCGGGGATGATGGTGCCGGTGCCGATCGAATTGCCCTTGGCGTCGTACAGGGTATAGCCCTGAGGCGAGGCGGAATCGTCGCCGAACACCAGTTTGACCGGCGTGGAGTACTTCAGGCCCGTCTGCAACTGCGCGCGGTCGGTGGCGTTGTAGATGTCCAGCTTGGAGGTCAGGGTCGGCTGGTTGACCAATCCGGTGCCCTGGTTGCCCGCGCCGTTGACCACACTCAGTGGCGAGGACATGGCCAGGCGCTTGGGGTCGGTCAGCACCGCCTGGATACCGGCAGCGGCATTGCGCGTCGGGGTGATCTTGAAACTGTCACCGGCGGACACCGCGCCGCCGTTGAGCGACAGGCTGAAACCTTCGATCACCTTGGGCGGGTTGTCGGTGAGGTCGAAATTGCCCATGTCGGTGCCATCGGGCAGCTTGCGCACGTTGTAGCCGGTGGCGCTGGTGAAGGTCACCTGGTAATCGCTGGTGCCGAGCTTGCCGCTGTCCTTGATGGTCACATCGAGGTTGCCGGAACCGGCGCTGTTGCCTTGTCGGGCGATGCTGCGCTCGCTGACGGCCTTGGCGCTGTTGATGTCGCCGAACAGCAGCGCGCCGAACTCGCCGTTCTTGTCGATGCCCTGCCCCAGTTGGCTGTTGATCGCGTCGGAGATCACCAGCGCCACGCGGCCCAGCTCGTTGAGTGCCGGGTCCAGGGTTTCCTTGCGGTAACGCAGCAGGCCGCCGAGCTCACCGCCGGTGGTGGACGCGGTGATGTCCATCTTGGTGCTGCCACGGTTGATGACCAGGCTCATGCGCGTGGGATCGTCGCGCCCCGGCGCCACTTCCAGGGCCTGGGTGGTCTTGCCGAGCACCAGCGCCTGGCCGTTGGGCAAGTAGATGTCGTAGTTGCCTTCGCGCTCGACCACCTGGGTGCCGACCAGCTTGTTCAGTTCGCGCACCGCACCGTCGCGCTGATCGAGCAGGTCGTTGGGCTGGCCCTGGATCGCCGAGACACGGGAAATCTGCTCGTTGAACTGGGCGATGGTGGTGGTGAGCTTGTTCACCTGGTCGGCCATCGACGCCATGTTGGCGTTGAGGTTGGTGTTCTGTTGGTTGAGCTGCGAGGACAGGCTGTTGAAGCGCTTGGCCAAGGTCTGCGCGCCGGTCAGGAGCAATTGCCGCGAGGCGTCCTCGTTGGGCTTGGCCGCCGCGTCCTGCATGGCGTTGAAGAAGCCCTTCAGCGCTGCGGTGATGCCGGTGTCGGCACTCGACAGCGCCGTATCGAGCGGAGCGATCTGCTTGAGGTACGAGGTGGCGTCGCTGGACAACGAGGTGGTGGTGCGCAGCTGGTTCTCGAGGAAGGCGTTGTACACCCGGCGCACGTCGGCCAGGGTCGTGCCGCTGCCCATGAAGACCGTGCCGGTCTGCTGCGAGCCCTTGGTCTTCTGCACGATCTGCTGGCGAGAGTAGCTGTCCACATCGGCGTTGGCGATGTTGTTACCCAGGGTATGCAACCCCGATTGCGCGGCGCCCAGCCCGGACATGCCAATGTTGATCAAGCTCGCCATGTTTCGCTGCCCTTAAAGTTGCGTGGTGGTCCCGAGCATTGCGTAGCTCGTGTCCGACTTCATTTGTCGTGCGATCTGCGAGATCTTGCTGGCGTAGTTGGGGTCGGTGGCATACCCCGCCTTCTGCAGCTCTCGCACGAACTGTTCCGGTTTATCGGCTGCGTTCACCGCAGCTTGATAGCGCGAATTGTTCTGTAACAGGCTGACCAGGTCGTGGAAGCTGTCCTGGTACGACGCGTAGGAGCGGAACGCCGCCGTCTCCTTGACGAACTGGCCGTCACGAAACTCGCTGGTGATCGCCCGCGCCTCGCCGCCCTGCCAGTTGCCGGTGGCCTTGATGCCGAACAGGTTGTGACTGCTGCTGCCGTCGGGGTTGCGCATGACCGACTTGCCCCAGCCGGTTTCCAGGGCCGCCTGGGCCACCAGATAGCGCGGATCGATGCCGATGCGCTTGGCGGCCTGCTCGGCCATCGGCAGCATGGTGGCGACGAAAGCGTCGCTGTCGGCGAACGCTTTCTTCGGCGCCAGCGGTGGCTGGGCCACGGCGCGGCCGAGGATCTGCAGGTCGCGCCCGGGCGCGGCGAACGCTTGCGCCGGTTCCCAGTCGCCAGTGGCCACGCCGCCGGGGGGAATGTCGCCGCGTTGCGGCAGTGCCGCTGCGTTGCCAGCCGCCGCAGGCGCGCTCGCCGACGGCACGATGCCGGCCAACAGGCGATCGGTGAGTTTGCCGGGCAGCGACAGGCGCCGCGCATTGAGCGCCGCCACGTCGTTGCGGGTCGCCGTGGACTCCATCGCCTGCGGCGCGGCGACCACCTTGGTGCCCCACAGCGCCGGCGCATTACCGTCCACGCGCGGGAACGGACTGGTGTTGGGACGCGCGGCCTTGTTCTTCGACAACTGGCGCACCAGCACGTCCTGCAGACCGATACCGCCGCCCTCGCGGGACATGCTCACGGACAACTGCTGGTCGTACATGTCGCGGTACTGCTTGACCGTCTCGGTGTTCATCGGGTCGTCGGCCGCCATGACATCGCCCGCCTTGCGCGAGGCCTTGAGCATCTCGCCGATGAACAGCGATTCGAACTCCTGGGCCACCTTGCGGATGTTGCCCTCGCTGTCGCGGTCGCCGTGCTTGAGCGAACTCAGGCGATTGAGGTCGGTGTAGGCGCCGCTGTCGGCGCTGCCGGAGACCAGGCTCTTGGGGGTCATCGCCAGGCTCCTCAGATCACGATCAGGTCGGCTTGCAAGGCACCGGCCTGTTTCAGGGCTTCGAGGATCGCCATCAGGTCACCCGGCGCTGCGCCGACCTGGTTCACCGCACGGACGATCTCGTCCAGCGTGGTGCCCGGGCCGAACTTGAACATCGGCTTGGCTTCCTGCTGCGCATTGACCCGCGAGCGCGGCACCACGGCGGTCTGGCCGTTGGACAGCGGCCCTGGCTGGCTGACGATCGGGTCTTCGGTGATGGTCACGGTCAGGCTGCCGTGGGTGACGGCGGCGGGCGAGACTTTCACGTTCTGGCCGATCACGATGGTGCCGGTACGCGAGTTGATGATGACCTTGGCCACGGCCTGGCCGGGATCGATCTCCAGGTTCTCCAGGATCGACAGGTAGTCCACGCGCTGGCTGGGGTCCATCGGCGCGCTGACGCGTACCGATCCGCCGTCCAATGCCTGGGCCACGCCCGGGCCGAGCAGCTCGTTGACCTTGTCGACGATGCGCTTGGCCGTGGTGAAGTCGGGGCGGTTGAGGTTCAACGTCAAGGTATTGCCTTGGTTGAAGCCGCTCGGCACCGCGCGCTCGACCGAGGCGCCGCCAGGAATGCGCCCGGCCGACGGCACGTTGACGGTGATCTTGGAGCCGTCGCGACCTTCGGCGTCGAAGCCACCGACCACTAGGTTGCCCTGGGCGATGGCATAGACGTTGCCGTCGATCCCCTTGAGTGGCGTCATCAGCAGGCTGCCGCCACGCAGGCTCTTGGAGTTACCGATCGAGGACACGGTGATGTCGATCACCTGCCCCGGCTTGGCGAACGCCGGCAGGTCGGCATGCACCGACACCGCCGCGACGTTCTTGAGCTGCACGTTGCCCGACCCCGGCGGTACCTTGATGCCGAACTGCGAGAGCATGTTGTTGAAGGTCTGCAGGGTGAACGGCGTCTGGGTGGTCTGGTCACCGGTGCCGTTGAGCCCCACCACCAGCCCGTAGCCGATCAGCTGGTTGGCGCGCACGCCGGAAATGCTGGCGATGTCCTTCAGCCGTTCGGCCTGGGCGGCGACGGCGAAGGTCAGGAGCAAGGTCGCGGCAATCAACTGCCTGGCGTTGAACATGGTCATCCGTACTCAGAAGGGCCAAAGCGGGCTCATGAAGAAGCGGTCCAGCCACCCGGGCTGGCTGGCGTCGGCGAAGGAGCCGGTGCCCGAATAGGTGATGCGCGCGTCGGCCACACGGGTGGACGGCACGGTGTTGTCGGTGGCGATGTCGTCGGCACGCACCAGCCCGGCGATGCGCACCAGCTCTTCACCGGTATTCAGGGTCATCCACTTCTCGCCGCGCACGGCGATGATGCCGTTGGGCAGCACCTCGGCCACGGTCACGGTGACCGAGCCGGTCAGGGTGTTGCCCTGGCTGGCCTGGCTGGCGCCCTTGGTGGTGCGATCGCCGTTGTAGCCGGCATTGAGCGACAGGTCGCCACCGCCGAACGGGTTGTTGGCGTTCGGGGTGGTGCCGAACAACGAGGTCAGACCGAGGTTGGCCTTGCTGTTCTTCTGCAACTGCGAACCGGCGTTCTTGCTCGCCGAGGTGCGCTCGTTGAGGGTGATGGTGATGATGTCACCGACCCGGAACGCCTTGCGGTCGCCATACATGTTCTGTTCGAACCCGGCCTGGTAGATCGAACCGTTGTTGGCCGCCGACGGCAGCGGGGTGCGTGGCAGCACGGGCGCATAGTACGGGTCGTTGGGCTTGGCCGACGGTGCGACGCAGCCGGCCAGCAACACGGCACCACCCAGGGCGACGACGGACAACAGACGATTCATGACGCTTACCTCACGGTGTAACGGGCGCTGCCACGGCAGCCGGGTCGCTAGAGCCAGGGCTCAGAGTTTCTGGGTGACGAACGACAGCATCTGGTCGGCGGTGGAGATGACCTTGGAGTTCATCTCGTAGGCACGCTGGGTGGTGATCATGTTCACCAGTTCTTCCACGGTGCTGACGTTGGAGTTCTCCAAGGTCTGCTGCAGCGTGGTACCCAGCCCGTTCAGGCCCGGGGTGCCCACCTGCGGCGCGCCGCTGGCGGCGGTCTCGAAGAACAGGTTGCTGCCGATCGCCTGCAGGCCGGCCGGGTTGATGAAGTCGGCGGTCTGGATGTTGCCGATGATCTGCGCGGCCGGGTTGCCGGGCACAGTGATCGACACGGTGCCGTCCTGGCCGACGGTGAAGGTCTGCGCCTCCGGCGGCACGACGATGGCGGGCTCCAGGGCGAAACCGTTGGCGGTGACGATCTGGCCGTCCGAATTGAGGTGGAAGGTGCCGTCACGGGTATAGGAAACGGTGCCATCAGGCTGCAGGACCTGGAAGAACCCCCGGCCGTTGACGGCCAGGTCCAGCGGGTTCTCGGTGGTCTGCAAGCTGCCGGTCTGGAAGTTCTTCTGGGTGCCGACGACGCGCACACCGGTACCGACCTGCAGACCCGACGGCAGCTCGCTGTCCTGGGTCGACTGGGCGCCAGGCTGACGCTTGGTCTGGTACAGCAGGTCCTGGAACTCGGCACGGTCGCGCTTGAAGCCAGTGGTCGAGACGTTGGCCAGGTTGTTGGAGATGACCGACAGGTTGGTGTCCTGTGCGGAGAGGCCGGTTTTAGCGACCCAAAGAGCCGGAAGCATTCAGTGTTCTCCTCGTGCGCCTGTTTTACGGCACCCGTTCAAAGGTAATTAGCCGAGTTGCAAGACCCGAGCCATGGCTTGGTCGCCTTCTTCGGCGGCCTTCATCATCTTGACGTGCAGTTCGAACTGACGGGACAGCGCCAGCACCGAGGTCATTTCTTCCACGGCATTGACGTTGCTGCCCTGAAGGAAACCCGAGACCACGCGCACGTTGGCATCGGCATCGGCCGGCTGGCCGCTGTTGGTGTGGATCAATCCATCCAGGCCTTTATGCATGGCCTTGATGTCCGGGTTGACCAGCTTGATGCGGTCCACTTCGGCCATGACCCGCGGATCTTCACCCATGGCGCGAATGCTGATGGTGCCGTCGTCACCCACTTCGACTTTCTGCTCAGGCGGAATGGCGATCGGTCCGCCGTTGCCCATCACCGCCATGCCATTGCCGGCACGCAGCACACCGAGCGCGTCGATGTTCAGGCTACCGGTGCGCACGTAAGCTTCGCTGCCGTCCGGCGCCTGCACGGCCATGAAACCGTTGCCGCTGACCGCCACGTCCAGGTCACGACCGGTTTCGATCAACGGGCCTGCACTGAAGTCGGTGGCGGGCCGCTCGCTCATGGCGAAGGCGCGCGCCGGAAAGCTGTCGCCAAACACGGGCATCGAACGCGCCTGTTCCAGGTCGCGCTGAAAACCGTTGGTGGAAACGTTCGCCAGGTTGTTGGCATGCGCCTTCTGCGCCACCGCGTTCTGGGCGGCGCCGGTCATGGCGACGTAAAGCATCTTGTCCACAGTCATCCTCCGCTGCACTGGCGATCGATTGCCGCTCACCGTTGCTGTGCAGGCTGTAAAGCAAGTTCCGAACCAACTTTCCGTAATGCGCTAAAAAGCCCGTGATTACGGGCTTTCCAGGGATCGGTGAAGCGGCTGGATGTCGGTTATCCGGCGCGGCTTTGCCGCCGGTGGCAAGTGGGTGCCAAAAGTTCGAGAGCCGCGAAGCCGCCCTCAGCGGTCACGGCATCCGCCATTGTCATAGGGCCCGGCGAAGCGCTTCCAGCCCTCCCCTGGCGACCACTGCGAGCACACCAGACGTCCGTCCACCTGACTCTCCCAGCGCCACCAGGGCGCGGTACCGGCCTGGGCCTGCAGCAGGCACAGCCCGGCAAGCAGCGCGACTGCGACTTTCCTCATGATCACTCCTGCACAAACGACGAGCCCCTTCAAGGCAAAGGGGCTCGGATCACTACGCTCGACCGACGACCATCAGGTCATCTGGATGATGGTCTGCATGATGGTGCTTTCGGTGGAGATGGTCTTGGCGTTGGCCTGGTAGTTGCTCTGCGCCTTGACCAGCTCGACCAGTTCCTGTGTCAGGTTGACGTTCGAGGCTTCCAGAGAGTTGGACTCCACCGAACCCAGGGTGCCGGTCTTCGGCGCATCGACACCCGGAATGCCGGAAGCGAAGGTTTCCTTCCAGCGGGTACCGCCGATCTGCTGCAGACCCTGGTCGTTGGCGAAGCTGGCGATGGCCACTTGGCCGATTGCACGCGACTGCTGGTTGCTGAAGCTGGCGAACATCACCCCCGAGGAGTCGATCGACAGGCTCGACAGGATGCCGGTGGCGTAACCGTCCTGGCTCTGCGACATGCGCGCGGTCTCGGTGTTGTACGAGGTGGTGCTGTTCATCGACAGGCGCATGCCGTCGGTGTTGCCGCTTGAACCGTTGCTCGCCCAGTTACCGGAGGCGTCCTTGGACGCCGGGATCCAGCCCTTGAGGCTGAAGGTGTTGTTGGTCACGCTCCAGTTCGCGGCAGGCACGCTGGTGTTGTCGGTGGCCATGGCCTTGATGCTGCCGTCGGCATTGAAGTCCATGGTACCGGTCAGCGGCGCGGCACTGGTTGGATCGAGCGGGTTGCGACCATCGACCAAGGTGTACATGGTCCACTCGTTGGTGCCGGTCTTGCGATAGAACTGCTCCATCGTGTGTTCGTTGCCCTGGTTGTCGTAGACCTTGGTCGGGAACGATTTGGTGTAGGTGGTCTGGTCGGCCGGGTCGAACGGCTTGTTCGGCACCATCACCGGCGGCGTAGCGCCGTTGGACACTTCCAGGGGAATGGTGTCGGCGGAGGAGTTCAGGTTGATGCCCTGATCGATCAGGGTGGTCGCCTTGGGCGCCAGTGCCGAGGTGTCGATCTTCAGATTGGTGAGGATGCCCTTCTGGATCTTGCCGGTGCTGTCGGCGGCGTAGCCTTGCAGGTTCAAGCCGTCGGAGGTGACCACATTGCTGTTCTTGTCGGTGCGGAACGCACCGGCACGGGTATAGCTGAGCGAGCCGTTGTCCGAGAGCACGAAGTAGCCCTGGCCCTGGATGCCCATGTCCAGCACGTTGCCGGTGTTGTTCACGTCACCCTGGGTGAACTGCTGCGAGACGGCAGCCAGGCGCACGCCATTGCCGATCTGGTTCTTGCCCACGCCCAGGCGGTTGGCGCCAGCATAGACGTCGGCGAACTCGGCGCGCGACGACTTGAAGCCGGTGGTGTTGACGTTGGCGATGTTGTTGCCGGTGACGTCCAGTTGCTTGTTGGCTGCGTAGAGACCGCTAAGGCCGATATTGAAAGACATGTAGTGCTCCTTCTGCCGAACAGACCGGCCTTAGATTCCGATGGTTTGTACTTTGGAGATGCCGACCTTGCCGATGCCGGCGAGGTTGAGCATCATCTCGCCGCCCGCACCGGCGACAGTGACGCTGGTGACCGTGGCCGGCAGCAGGGTGTACATCTGCTGGGCCTTGCCATCGACGGTGGTGGTGGCGCTGAAGCTGTAATTGCCGGCAGCGACCTTCTCGCCCTTGTCGTTGGTGCCATCCCAGATGAAGTCGGCATTGCCCTTGTTCTGCGCGCCGAGGTCGATGGTCTTGACCACGTTGCCATCCTTGTCCTTGATGGTGATCTTGCCGTTGTCGATGTTCTGCGGCACCACCACCTGGCCATTGAGGCTCTTGCTCGGGTCGATCATGGCCTTGTCGTTCTGCACGATCACCGAGCGACCGACCAGCGAGGACGCCTGCAGGGCCTGAGAGGAACCCATTGCGTTGGTGATGCCGTTGACCGACTGGTTGAGGGTCTGGATGCCCTCCAGGCTGCTGAACTGCGCCAACTGCGAGACGAACTCGCTGTTGTCCTGCGGGTCGAGGGGGTTCTGGTGCTGCATCTGGGTGACCAGCAACTGCAGGAAGGCATCTTTGCCGAGCGCGTTCTTGTCGGTCGACTCGGTGGTGTTCTTCTTGGTGTTGCCAGTGGTGCTCACGCCCGAATTGGCGAGGACTTCATTGAGGTTCGTGGCCATGTCTTACACTCCGTGATCACTGACCCAGGGTCAGGACCTTCTGCATCATGGTCTTGGCGGTGTTCATCAGCTCGGCGTTGGTCTGGAACGCACGGCTGGCGGAGATCATGTCAGCCATCTCCTCGACCACGTTGACGTTGGGGTAGTAGACGTAGCCGTCCTTGTTCGCCGCCGGGTGGTTGGGCTCGTAGCGAGCCTCCAGATTGCTCTGGTCCTCGATGATGCCCTTGACCTGCACGCCCTGGCCGGCCTGCCCCTGATCCTCGAACAGCGACTGGCTGCCGCCGTTCTGCGCCTGCTCGAAGGTGGTGGCGAACACCGGGTGGCGGGCACGGTAGGTCTGGTCGATGCTCGAGGACACGGTCTCGGCGTTGGCGATGTTGGAAGCGACGGTGTTCAGGCGCGTGTTCTGCGCACTCATGCCGCTACCGGCGATATTGAAGACACTGGCAAGGGACATGGTCACTCTCCGCGCAGGGCCGATACCAGCCCTTTGAATTTACTGTTGAGCAAGGTGAAGCTGGCCTGGAAGTCGATGGCGTTCTGCGTGTAGTTCGACTGTTCCATATGGGCATCGACGGTGTTCTGGTCGATCGACGGCTGCATCGGCGTGCGGTACTTGAGCGTGTCGTCGGCCAGCGCCATGCCTTCGGCCTCGATGTGTCGGCTGTTGGTGCGCTGCAACGACACCCGCTCTTCGGTGCGCTTGCCGGACTCACCGGCCAGTACCGAGGCGAAGTCCAGGTCGCGAGCCTTGTAGCCGGGGGTGTCGGCGTTGGCGATGTTGTTGGCCAGCACCTCGGCGCGCTGGGCGCGCAGACCCAATGCCTTTTCGTGGATGCCGAGGGCGTTGTCGAAGCTGATGCTCATGTCGGGGAACCTTCGAAGGTTGACCAGCGTTGCGTTGGCCAAGATATAGCAAGGGCTGTGCCAACATGCTGAAGCCCAGCAATGCCGGGCATTGAACCTTTAGCGAGGGGTTTGGCCTGCCAGAAAAGCGGCAAGGGGTTTCCGCTTCATGGCGGCGAAGCGGCAAAAGCGCAGCGGCAACGGCGGCAATCCAAAAAATTGACGTGATCGCGCAGAACGAAAAAGCCGGCGTCTTTCGACACCGGCTTTTTCATTACTTGGCCTGGTAGATGATCCCCGGGCTGCACTGGACCATCTGGTAATGATCCGGCAAGCCGTTCAGCGCTTCGGAGGCGCCAAGGAACAGGTAACCGCCGGGCTTGAGGGTGGCGTGAATGCGCATGAGGATGTCTTTCTTCACCTGGGCGGAGAAGTAGATCAACACGTTGCGGCAGAACACGATGTCGAACTTGCCCAGCGACGCGTAGCTGTCGAGCAGGTTGAACGAGCGGAACTCGACGCGACTGCGAATCGACGGCTTGACCGCCCAGCGGCCCGGGCCTTTCGGGTCGAAGTAGCGCTGCAGGCGTTCCTGGGACAGGCCACGGGCGATGGCCAGGCTGTCGTACTCGCCGGTTTTGCAGTTGTTGAGCATGGCGCCGGAGAGATCGGTGGCAACGATCTGCGCGCCCATCTTCAACTGGCCAAGATTGCTGCGCTCGAATTCGTCAATGGCCATCGACAGCGAATACGGCTCCTGCCCCGACGAACACGCCGCCGACCAGATGCGCAGGCGCTGCCCCGGATTGGCACGAATGAACTCCGGGATGACCCGGCTCTTGAGCACCTCGAACGGATAGGTGTCGCGAAACCACAGGGTTTCGTTGGTGGTCATGGCATCGACGACCTGCTCGCGCAGACCGCTGCGTGGCTGGGTCTGAATGCGCTGCACCAGCTCGCCGAGGCTCTTGATGCCCTGCTGCTCCATCAACTTGTTGAGACGGCTGGACACCAGATACTGCTTATTTTCGCCCAGCAGGATGCCACAGGCTTTCTCCAGGAAGACCCTGAACTGTTCGAAATCCAAATTACCCGTAGACAATGCTGCCGCCTCTTTTCAATCGCTTGCGCCGGGGGCGAACCCCCGACAGTTTCAGTGCGTCGCCTTGATCCGGTCGACCACGCGGTGGGCCAGGTCATCCGGCCTGAACTTGGCCAGGAAGTCGTCGGCACCGACTTTCTTGACCATCGCCTGGTTGAACACGCCCGACAGCGAAGTATGCAGGAGGATGTGCAGCTTTTGCATGCGTGGATCGCTGCGAATCTCGGCAGTGAGGGTATAGCCGTCCATCTCCGGCATTTCAATGTCGGAAATCATCATCAGGAATTCTTCTTCGGGACGCTTGCCCTCGTCGACCAGCTTGCGCAGGTAGTCGAGCGCCTGACGGCCATCGTTGAGCGCCACCACTTCCACGCCCACCGTCTGCAGACAACGGCTGACCTGCTTGCGTGCCACCGAAGAGTCATCGACCGTCAGCACCCGCAGCAACACGGCCTTGTCCTGCACGTCGGCATCCACCACGCCGGCCGACACCGACTCCGACGACGGCGCCACTTCGGCCAGCACCTTCTCCACGTCGATGATCTCGACCATGCGATTGTCCACACGGGTGACCGCCGTGAGGTAGTGATCGCGGCCGGTGCCCTTGGGTGGCGGATGGATCTCTTCCCAGTTCATGTTGACGATGCGCTCGACCGAGTGCACCAGGAAGCCCTGGGTCTTGGTGTTGTATTCGGTGATGATCACGAAACTGTTGCGCGTCTCTTCCTTCAGGCCCGGCAGACCGGTGGCCATCGACAGGTCGAGAATGGGAATGGTCGCCCCGCGAATGTTCGCCACGCCACGCACCACCGCATGTGACTTGGGCAACAGGGTCAGGTCCGGGCACTGCAGCACCTCCCGCACCTTGAACACGTTGATGCCGTAGAGTTGATCGCCATTGAGACGGAACAACAGCAGCTCCAGGCGATTCTGTCCAACCAGCTGTGTGCGCTGGTTGACCGAATCCATAACGCCAGCCATGCCAGACTCCTTATGTTTTTCTGCTTGCTAGACAACAAGTCGGCACGGGCTTTGCTTTTTTGAGCCCATGTACACGAAAACGACATTTTTCCGACGACCGACACGCCTCGTGGCCCTTTTTCTGGCCACCGCTTGCCTGTTCGCGTCCGGCGCTCGCACGCTGGCGGATTCGTTTACCTTGCCTGAACAGCTTATCGGTGTCACCCAAGGGTTTCTTGAGTTCACCGTCGAAGATTATCTGAGCCGCACGCAGACCCCTGGGCGTTATGACATCCAGGTCAACAACCTCGACCCGCGCCTGCGCATGCCGCTGTGCAGCCAGTCGCTGGACGCCTCGCTGGAAAGTCCGGCGCAGCCACTGGGGCGAGTGACGGTGCGGGTACGCTGTGACGGCGAAGCGCCGTGGACCGTGTTCGTGCCGGCGCAGGTCAAGCTGCTGCGCGACGTGGTGGTCATGACCCGCCCGCTCAAGCGCGAAAGCGTGATCGGCGAAGGCGATGTGACCCTGCGCGAGCGCGACGTCAGCAGCCTGGGCCAAGGGTTCATCAGCGACCTCGATCAAGCCGTGGGCATGAAGCTGTTGCGCCCCACCGTAATGGACCAGGTGCTCACCTTGCAGCAGTTGGAGCAGGCCGAAGTGATTCGCAAGGGCGACCAGGTGGTGATCACCGCCCGCAGCGGCGGCCTGAGCGTGAGAATGCCGGGGGAGGCGCTGGCCAAAGGCGGCCTGACCGAACAGATCCGCGTGCGCAACCTCAATTCCAAGCGGGTGGTCAAGGCCACGGTGATCGGACCGGGCCAGGTCGAGGTGCCTATGTAACGGGTGGGGGACTGGCGGCAAGGAACCGCCTTTCCTAAACTGGGTCAGAAATCGGGATGCGCGCCTGTACTGACGGACGGCAAAACTTTTATGCCTAAAGTTTGCTCCGGGTTAGCCGAAACAAAGGCAAGCGTCCTATTTACCCAGAGGTTTCTGATCATGGTCATCGACTTCAGTCGTTTGAATAACTCCCCGTCCGTAGCGGGCGGCGTGCGCAGCACGAGCGCCAGCGGCAACAGCGAAAAAGCCGCGGCCAGCAGCGATACCAGCAAGCCGGCCAGCGTCAGCGGAGAAGCGGTACACCTCAGCCAAGAGGCCCAGAAGTTGCAACAGATCAGCGACAAGCTGCGCGATCAGCCCGCCGTCGACAACGCCCGTGTGGCGCAGTTGAAGCAAGCGATCGCCGATGGCAGCTACAAGGTCGATGCCGGCCGTGTCGCCTCCAAACTGCTTGATTTCGAAGCTCAGCGCTAACCCCCGGGTGCGCTGACTTACAGGACGCCAGAGCCCAGAGCCAGCCATGCACGACACCACACTGCTGCAACTGATCGAAGATGACATCGCGCCGACCCAGGAACTGCTCGACCTCCTGCAAAAGGAGACGGTGGCCCTGCATGGTCGTGACATGCAGGTACTGGAGACCATCCTGGCCCGCAAGCAGTCGCTGATCGTCTTGCTCGAGCAGCAGGGCATGCGCCGCAATCACCTGCTCAACGGGCTGGGCCTGAGTGCCGACCGGGCAGGTGTGCAGGCCGTTGCCGCGCAGTCGGTCAATGGTGAGCTCATTCTCCAGCAGCTCGATGTGCTGACCGGCCTGATGGACGCTTGCCAGAAGGTCAACGAGACCAACGGTCGGGTCATCCAGGTGCAGCAGCACGCCACGGCCAACCAGATCAGAATCCTCATGGGTGGCGACTCTCCGTCACTGTATGACAGCCGTGGCACCACCTCCCCCATGGACAAGCCTCGGGCGATCAGCCAGGTTTAATAGTCCTGTTCAAGGCACGGATCATACTGGCAAAATGCCGTAACTTGCGTGTGCCGTTTTTGCCTGGAGATCGATAATCCGTGTTCACTGAAGCCGATGCACCTCAGCCACCGAAGGTGCTCACCACCGCGCTGGAAATTGCGGCCAACCTGCGCCAGTTGATGGACAGCCACGATCCGCTGATCATCAGCTTCCCCGAGCGCAGCCAGCGCTTCCAGAGCTACGTGGTTCATGTGGACCGGGATGCCGACGTATTGGCCCTGGACGAGCTCATTCCCCGCGATGGCGAGCGATTCATCGAAAACGGCGAGCCTTTCCGCGTCGAGGGTTTCCATGATGGCGTACGTATCGCCTGGGAATGCGATACGTCGCTGACCCTCGGTGAAGTCGATGGGCACCGCTGCTACCGTGGCGCGCTTCCCCAGGAAATGACCTACCACCAGCGTCGTAACGCCTTCCGCGCTGCGCTGAAGCTGTCGCAACTGGTCGACATCACCCTCGATGGCACGCACCTCAAAGGCAACGGCGCCATGCGCGGCAAGCTGCTGGACGTATCCGCCACCGGTTGCAAGCTGCGTTTCGACGGCAACGTCGAGGAGCGTCTGCAACTGGGTCAGGTCTATGAACGCTTCAAGGCTGCCAATCCGCTTGGCCTGAGCGATGTGATGGTGGAGCTACGGCACCTGCACTTCGAAGAGCGCATCAACACCACCTTTGCCGGCTTGCGCTTTCACAACCTCAGCGGCCAGGGCCAGCGCAAGGTCGAGAGTTTCGTTTATCAGTTGCAGCGTGAAGCGCGGCGATTCGACAAAGACGATTATTGATTCCGCGCCGATAGCCGGGATTGCCAGGGCCGCTCAAGCGGCCCTTTTGCGTTGCATGCGCTTCAACCTGACTTGTCCAGGGGCGCCTGGGAAACAGCGGGATCGACCGAAGCCGGATGCTCGATCTCGCCTTCGGTGACCTCGGTGTCTTCGGCCGCCACCGGCGTCTGCATCACATCCTGAACCGTCTGCTCGTCCACCCGCGGGTCGAGCGCCGCCGACAAAGGCGAGCCCGCCGCCGGCATCGCCACGTGACCCAGCGGCGCGTCCTGCACCTGGTGCAGACCGGTAACCGCTTTGGGCCGTATGCGCCAGACCAGTACCAAGGCGAAGAACACGAAGAAGGCGTACAGCATCTGCGCGCCAAGTACCTTCATCAGCACGCCCGCCACCAGCGGCCCGATGCTCGCGCCGACGCCGTAGGTCACCAGTAACATCGCCGTCAGCGACACCCGCCGCTCGCTTTCCACATGGTCGTTGGAAAACGCCACGGCCAGCGGGTACAGGCAGAACTGCAGCAGCGACACGATGAAGCCCATCGCGAACAACACCTCCAAGGGCACGCTGGGCAGAATCGCCAGCGGCAGCGACGCCACGGCCAGTCCTATGGAAATGCTGCGAATCAGCAGCGCACGGTCATAGCGGTCCGACAACCAGCCCAGCGGCCACTGCACCACGAGACCGGCGAAGATGCAGCAGCCCATGAACAGACCGACCTGCTCGGTGCTGAGCCCCTGGCGCGCTGCATACAGCGGGGCCAGACCGTAGAACGCACCGACGATCAATCCTGCGCCCAGTACCGTGCTCAACGACTGCGGCACCCGCTTGATGAAGAACTTCGGCTCCATGGGTGCAGGCCGCAACGGTGCAGGGTGAATTCGACGGGTCATGGCCACCGGCACCAGGCACAGGGCAAAGCACATGGCCACCAGCATCAGCAGCTCAGGACCCAGTGCCGGGTGTACCACCAGGATCAACTGACCCAGCACCAGGCCCAGGTAGGAAGCGATCATGTAGCCGCTGAACACCGCACCCCGCTGCTTGGCATCGGCCTGCTCGTTGAGCCAGCTCTCGATGACCATGTACTGGCACATCATGCCCAGGCCAACGATCACCCGCAGGCCGATCCAGGCCGGTACGTAGTTGGTCATGCCGTGTCCCAGCACCGCCGCGCCGACGATACCGGCGCAGGTGGCATAGGCCCGGATATGCCCGACCCGGCCGATCAGCCGATGGCCGACCTTGCCGCCCAATGCCAGGCCGAAATAGTTGGCGGCCATCAGCGCACCCACCCACAGGCTGTCGACTTGATCGGCGGCCAGGCGCAGGGCCAGGTAGGTACTGAGCAGACCGGAACCGATCAGCATCATCAACGCAGCGAAATACAACGAACGAAAGGACTTCCAGATCTGGCGCATGCGACCCCGCGGGCTCCTTGGGCAGGTATGGTGCTGCTGGACAGCATAAGGTCTGTGAACCGTTCATGGGCCGCTGGCCGGAAAAAAAAACCAGCGGCGACGCAGGCGCAGAACAGCGTGTCTCGATCAGGCCTGCGCGGCCAGCACCCGCCGCTCCCAGGGGGTGATCTCGTCGAGAAAATCGCTCAGTTCCAGCAGCTTGGTAGCGACGTATCCTTCGATGAACACCTCGCCGAACAGTTCCCGCGCCAGTGCGCTGCGACGCAGGCGTTCGAGACCGGCATGCAAGGTGCACGGCAGGCTCAGGTGCTCGGGCACGGTGAACTCGCCCTGCACGGCCGGTGCAGGTTGCAGCCTGCGCTCCAGGCCGTGAAGGCCAGCCGCCAAGCTGGCAGCGAGCGCCAGGTAGGGGTTGCAGTCGGCCCCCGGCAGGCGGTTTTCCACGCGCCGGGCCACCGGCGCGCTGGCCGGGATGCGCAGGCCGGCGGCGCGGTTGTCCTGCGACCAGCAGGCGTTGTTCGGCGAGGCGTAGGGGTGACACAGCCGCTGGTAGGAATTGACGTTGGGTGCGAACAGCGCGGTGAAGTCGGCCATGCAAGCCTGCAGTCCGCCGATGAAGTGATCGAAGCGCTCGGTCGCCCGCCCCTGCTCATCACTGAAGACATTTCGACCTGTGGCGATTTCGACCAGGCTCTGGTGGATGTGCATCGAGCTGCCCGGCGTGTACGCCAGCGGCTTGGCCATGCACACCACGTTCAGCCCGTGCCTGAGCGCCACTTCCTTGAGCAGGTGCTTGAACAGGAAGGTCTGGTCGGCCAACAACAAGGCATCACCGTGCAGCAGGTTGATCTCGAACTGGCTGACACCCATCTCGTGCATGAAAGTATCGCGCGGCAGCCCCAGCGCCGCCATGCAACGGTACACCTCGTCGAAGAACGGCCGCAGGCCATTGTTGGAGCTGAGGCTGAAGGCCGAGTGGCCCAGTTCGCGACGCCCATCCAGGCCCAGGGGCGGCACGAACGGCTGGTGCGGATCGGGATTGGCGGCGAAGACGAAGAACTCCAGCTCGGTGGCCACCACCGGCGCCAGGCCGAGGGCGGCATAGCGTGCGATGACCGCCTTGAGCTGGCCGCGCGTGGATAACGGCGAGGGTGTGCCATCGAGCTCCACCGCATCACAAATCGCCAGCGCCCGTGGGCGGTCACTCCAGGGCAGCACGTGGGTCTGTTTTGGGTCGGCGACCAGTGCCAGATCACCGTCGTCACTGCCGTAGAACTTCGCCGGCGGGTAGCCGCCCATGATGCACTGCAGCAATACGCCACGCGCCATCTGCAAGCGTCGCCCTTCGAGGAAACCCTCGGCGGTCATCACCTTGCCTCGTGGTACGCCGTTCAGGTCGGGCGTGACGCATTCGATTTCGTCGATGCCGGTCAGGCGCTCGGCAGCAGAGCGCAGGCCTTGGGTCGTCATCACAGAGATCCTTGTTGTTTTGGCTGGCCGCGAGCGGCGACAGGCACAACATAGGCCGGGGGTGTTTAAAATATCAAGCACCCCACACAGGGTGACGGCGACGTCCTATTCCCGCAGGGTCATGCCGTTGGCCGGCAGCGGCAAGGCGGTCTTGTAACGCACCTGTTTGAGGGCGAAGCTGGAACGGATGTTGGCCACCCCCGGCAAGCGCGTCAGGTAGTCGAGAAAGCGCTCCAGCGCCTGGATACTGGGCAGCAGCACACGCAACAGATAATCCGGATCGCCGGTCATCAGGTAGCACTCCATCACCTCCGGGCGCTCGGCGATTTCCTCCTCGAAACGGTGCAGCGATTGCTCCACCTGTTTCTCCAGGCTCACATGGATGAACACATTGACGTCCAGTCCCAGCACCTCTGGCGACAGCAATGTCACCTGCTGACGGATCACACCCTGCTCCTCCATGGCCTTGACGCGGTTGAAGCAAGGGGTCGGCGACAGGTTCACCGAGCGCGCCAGCTCAGCGTTGGTGATCCGTGCATTCTCCTGGAGGCTGTTGAGAATGCCGATATCCGTGCGATCGAGTTTTCGCATGAGACAAATTCACCTGATTCTTGTGGTTGTGCGGAATGTTTATCTGTGCCCTGCGGCAAAGGCAATCAACTTGAGAGAAATATTCTCCGAGCCAGCCTCTAAGATGTAGGGAACGCTGACCTGCCAGTCACGAGCCGGCACTCAGCGGCGATCGTTGCAAAGCTCACAAAAACAATATTCGAGCGAGCGTAAACAGCATGAACGAGTACGCCCCCCTGCGTCTGCATGTGCCCGAGCCTACAGGCCGGCCAGGCTGCCAGACCGATTTTTCCTACCTGCGCCTGAACGACGCCGGTCAAGTTCGCAAACCACCCATTGACGTTGAACCCGCCGAGACCGCCGATTTGTCCGGCAGCCTGGTGCGCGTGCTCGACGAACAGGGCGACGCCGTCGGTCCCTGGGCCGAGGGCATCGACCCGCAGGTGCTGCGCCAGGGCCTGCGCACCATGCTCAAGACGCGCATCTTCGATAGCCGCATGGTGGTCGCCCAGCGTCAGAAGAAGATGTCCTTCTACATGCAGAGCCTGGGTGAGGAAGCCATCGGCAGCGGTCAGGCGCTGGCGCTGAACCGCAGCGACATGTGCTTCCCCACCTACCGCCAGCAAAGCATCCTGATGGCCCGCGACGTGTCGCTGGTGGACATGATCTGCCAGTTGCTGTCCAACGAGCGCGATCCGCTCAAAGGCCGCCAATTGCCGATCATGTACTCGGTGCGCGAGGCCGGGTTCTTCACCATCAGCGGCAACCTGGCCACGCAGTTCGTGCAGGCTGTTGGCTGGGCCATGGCCTCGGCGATCAAGGGCGATACCAAGATCGCTTCGGCCTGGATCGGCGACGGCGCCACGGCTGAATCCGATTTTCACACCGCCCTCACCTTCGCCCACGTCTACCGCGCGCCGGTGATCCTCAACGTGGTCAATAATCAGTGGGCGATCTCCACCTTCCAGGCCATCGCCGGGGGCGAATCGACCACCTTCGCCGGCCGCGGCGTGGGCTGCGGCATCGCCTCGCTGCGGGTCGACGGCAACGATTTCATCGCCGTCTACGCCGCTTCGCGCTGGGCCGCCGAACGTGCGCGCCGGGGCCTGGGCCCGACCCTGATCGAGTGGGTCACCTACCGCGCCGGCCCCCATTCCACCTCCGACGATCCCTCCAAGTACCGTCCTGCCGACGACTGGAGCCACTTCCCGCTGGGCGACCCCATCGCCCGCCTCAAGCAGCACCTGATCAAGGCGGGGCACTGGTCCGATGACGAGCACCAGGCCGTCAGTGCCGAACTGGAAGCCGAAGTGGTCAAGGCACAGAAAGAGGCCGAGCAGTTCGGCACCCTTGCCAATGGCCACATTCCCAGCGCCGCCTCGATGTTCGAGGACGTGTACAAGGACATGCCCGATCACCTGCGTCGTCAACGCCAGGACCTGGGGGTTTGAGATGAACGATCACACCAGCATCAACCCGGAAAACGCCATGACCACCAGCACCCTGACCATGATCCAGGCCCTGCGCTCGGCCATGGATGTCATGCTCGAACGCGACGAGGACGTGGTCGTCTATGGCCAGGACGTCGGTTACTTCGGCGGCGTGTTCCGCTGCACCGAGGGCCTGCAGGCCAAGTACGGCAAGTCGCGGGTGTTCGACGCGCCGATCTCCGAGAGCGGCATCGTCGGCACGGCGGTAGGCATGGGCGCCTATGGTCTGCGCCCGGTGGTGGAAATCCAGTTCGCCGACTACTTCTATCCTGCCTCCGACCAGATCGTCTCGGAGATGGCGCGCCTGCGCTATCGCTCGGCGGGCGAATTCATCTCCCCACTGACCCTGCGCATGCCCTGCGGCGGCGGTATCTACGGCGGCCAGACCCATAGCCAAAGCCCGGAAGCGATGTTCACCCAGGTCTGCGGCCTGCGCACGGTGATGCCGTCCAACCCCTACGACGCCAAGGGCCTGCTGATCGCCTCCATCGAATGCGACGACCCGGTGATCTTCCTCGAGCCCAAGCGCCTGTACAACGGCCCCTTCGACGGCCACCACGATCGCCCGGTGACGCCTTGGTCCAAGCACCCGCACAGCGCAGTGCCCGACGGTTACTACCGCGTGCCGCTGGACAAGGCCGCCATCACTCGCCCCGGCAACGATGTCACAGTGATCACCTACGGCACCACGGTCTACGTGGCCCAAGTGGCCGCCGAAGAGAGCGGCGTCGATGCCGAGGTGATCGACTTGCGCAGCCTGTGGCCGCTGGACCTGGACACAATCGTGGCCTCAGTGAAAAAGACCGGACGCTGCGTGGTGGTGCACGAAGCCACGCGCACCTGCGGCTTTGGCGCCGAACTGGTGTCGCTGGTGCAGGAGCACTGCTTCCATCACCTCGAAGCACCGATCGAACGCGTCACCGGCTGGGACACACCCTACCCTCACGCACAGGAATGGGCCTACTTCCCAGGGCCTGCGCGGGTCGGTGCGGCATTGAAACGGGTCATGGAGGTCTGAATGGGCACGCACGTCATCAAGATGCCGGACATCGGCGAAGGCATCGCCCAGGTCGAGCTGGTGGAGTGGTTCGTCAAGGTCGGCGACCTGATCGCCGAGGATCAGGTAGTGGCCGATGTCATGACCGACAAGGCCACGGTGGAGATTCCCTCGCCGGTCAGCGGCAAGGTGCTGGCCTTGGGCGGGCAACCCGGAGAGGTCATGGCCGTTGGCAGCGAACTGATCCGGATCGAGGTCGAAGGCAGCGGCAATCATGTCGATGCCGCGCCGAGCCAGGTGCAACAGTCCGCGGCCGCCGTCGCGCCGGCGCAGGTCGAAGTCCAGGCAGCGCCACAGCCGCCCATCGAGCGCACTTCCACGCCTGAAGCCGGTCCGGTCGCCTCGCCCATCGTCCCACGCGAAGCCCAGGAAAAACCGCTGGCCTCCCCCGCCGTGCGCAAGCGCGCGCTGGATGCCGGCATCGAGTTGCGCTACGTGCACGGCAGCGGGCCGGCCGGGCGGATTCTCCACGAAGACCTGGATGCCTTCATCAGCGCACCACAGGGCGCTGCGGGTCAGCGCTCGCCCGCCTGCGGCAAACGCACCGACAGCCAACAGGTGCCGGTGATCGGTCTGCGGCGCAAGATCGCCCAGCGCATGCAGGACGCCAAACGCCGAGTGGCACATTTCAGTTACGTCGAAGAAGTCGACGTGACCCAGCTCGAAGCCTTGCGCCAGCAGCTCAACGCGCAATACGGCGAGCGTCGCGGCAAACTCACCCTGCTGCCATTGCTGGTGCGCGCGTTGGTGGTCGCCCTGCGTGACTTCCCACAGATCAACGCCACTTATGACGACGAAGCCCAGCTCATCACCCGCCACGGCGCTGTTCACGTCGGTATTGCCACCCAGAGCGACAGCGGCCTGATGGTGCCGGTGTTACGCCACGCCGAGGCGGGCAGCCTGTGGGACAACGCCAGTGAGATCGCCCGCGTGGCGCAGGCCGCACGCGGCAACAAGGCCAGTCGCGAAGAGCTGTCCGGTTCGACCGTTACCCTGACCAGCCTCGGCGCCCTGGGCGGCATCGTCAGCACGCCAGTGGTCAATACCCCGGAAGTGGCGATCATCGGGGTCAACCGCATCGTCGAGCGGCCGGTGGTCGTCGGCGGGCAGATCGTCGTGCGCAAGATGATGAACCTGTCCAGCTCGTTCGATCACCGTGTGGTCGACGGCATGGATGCCGCGCTGTTCATCCAGGCCGTGCGCGGCCTGCTGGAACAACCCGCCTGCCTGTTCGTGGAGTGAGTATGCAACCGATCATCGAGACGACCCTGCTGATCATCGGCGGCGGGCCCGGCGGCTACGTGGCGGCCATCCGCGCCGGACAACTGGGCATTCCGACCGTGCTGGTCGAGGGCCAGGCACTGGGCGGCACCTGCCTGAACGTTGGCTGCATTCCGTCCAAGGCCTTGATTCATGTCGCTGAGCAGTTCCACCAGGCCACCCGGCTGAGCGGCGACTCGCCGCTGGGTATCCGCGTGACGGCGCCACAGCTGGATATCAGTCGTAGCGTGCAATGGAAGGACAGTATCGTCGACCGCCTCACCAGCGGCGTCGCCGCCCTGCTGAAAAAGCAGGGTGTGCAGGTCATCCATGGCTGGGCGAAGATCCTCGACGGCAAGCACGTGGAGGTCGACGGCCAGCGTATTCAGTGCGAGCACCTGCTGCTGGCAACAGGCTCCAGCAGCGTCGAACTGCCAATGCTGCCGCTCGGCGGGCCGGTCATTTCCTCCACCGAGGCCCTGGCACCTGAGCGTCTGCCAGAACACCTGGTGGTCGTCGGGGGTGGCTATATTGGCCTGGAACTGGGCATTGCCTATCGCAAGCTCGGGGCGCAAGTCAGCGTGGTGGAGGCGCGCGAGCGTATTCTGCCGAGCTACGATGCCGAGCTCACGGCACCGGTGTCTGAATCACTGAAGGCGCTCGGCATTGCTCTGCACCTGGGATACAGCGTCGAGGGGTATGAAGATGGCAGTCTGCGGGCACGCTCCAAGGCTGACGAACGGCTGCGCCTGGAGGCCGACCAGGTGCTGGTGGCCGTTGGGCGTCGGCCGCGCACTCACGGCTTTGGCCTTGAAGGCCTGGCCTTGACCATGAACGGGGCGGCTGTCGCCATCGACGAACGCTGCCAGACCAGCATGCGTAACGTCTGGGTCATCGGCGATGTGGCAGGCGAGCCGATGCTCGCACACCGAGCCATGGCCCAGGGCGAAATGGTGGCCGAGCTGATCGCCGGCAAGGCGCGGCGATTCGAACCCGCCGCCATTGCTGCGGTGTGCTTCACCGATCCGGAAGTGGTGGTGGCCGGCAAGACGCCGGAACAGGCCCAGGCGCTAGGCCTGGACTGCATCGTCGCGCAGTTCCCCTTCGCCGCCAATGGCCGAGCCATGAGCCTGGAGGCCAAGCGCGGCTTCGTGCGGGTAGTGGCGCGCCGCGACAATCATCTGATCGTGGGCTGGCAGGCGGTCGGGGCGGCGGTGTCGGAATTGTCTACAGCCTTTGCCCAATCGCTGGAGATGGGCGCGCGCCTGGAGGATGTAGCCGGCACCATCCATGCTCATCCAACGCTCGGCGAGGCAGTGCAGGAAGCTGCACTACGGGCGCTGGGACACGCGTTGCACATTTGATGGCATAGACAGGGGGGCCGGGGTTGCAGCATTGGCGGCCCTGGCGGTCTGGCGCGCACTGGCCAGAGAAAGAGATGTGTCCCCTGCTGGAATCGAACCAGCATCTAACCCTTAGGAGGGGCTTGTTCTATCCGTTGAACTAAGGGGACATCGCGGCGAGCATTCTACGCAGATTCAGTAGCTTGGAGAAGCTAACCAAGCTCGAGTGCGACGCACAAGGCCCGCATGTTAACCATCCCATCGCTGTTTGTCATGACCAAGATGGCGCCTGGCGTGTCGGCCTCTTCCTCCGTTCCCCTCCCCAGCACGCCTACGGGATTAATTGCATATTAGTGGCATCGACAGGGAATTTTTCCCGTGACCGCGGTCCAAACGTCAACGTCGGGCATTGAAGGCCTGATGGGGAGTGCTTGTGACAGGTCGTCGAGGCAGTCCGCTGGCAGCGCAAGATCCTTGGGGCCTTTAGTCATTTCCCTAGGCTTTTGCCGGTTTTACCAGCTCTTTTGAGCCGGATGGGGACTTAAGTGCAAACTGATCGCGTGTAAAACTTTTCAAACCAGTACGCATTTCTGATAATTGGTGCTGGCAAAAAGCCTTTATTCGGATCACTATTTGTCACAGAATTGACGCCAAAGAAACGGCGACCTTGAGGCAAGATGAGCATCCAAAATCATAACGGTTGAACATTTTGCTCTCGCCACGGTCGTAGCCACAACCGTGCGGCCAATTTGAGAACCGCTTCCCTGAACCCGAACTAACCGGTCAATTAATATGCGCCCAATGAAACAGGCTATCTACTCCAGCCGCACCGCTGACAAGTTTGTCGTCCGCCTGCCTGACGGGATGCGTGAGCGCATTGCCGAGGTAGCGCGCAACCATCACCGCAGCATGAACTCCGAAATCATCGCCCGCCTGGAGCAAAGCCTTATCCAGGAAGGCGCCCTGGGCGATGAGCTGAGCATGCGTCTGGATAGTCCAGAGTTGTCGCTGCACGAGCGCGAGCTACTGCAACGCTTCCGCCAGCTTACCCACCGCCAGCAGAATGCCCTGGTCGCCCTCATCGCCCACGATGTGGAAATGGCCGCAGACGCCTCCTGAGGTTTCCAACGCCCACGAAAAAAGCCAGCGCAAGCTGGCTTTTTTCGTGGTGGCTGCAAAGCCTCAGAGCAGGAACAGCGTCGCCAGACCCAGGAAGATGAAGAAGCCGCCGCTGTCGGTCACCGCCGTGATCATCACGCTCGAGCCCATCGCAGGGTCTCGCCCCAAACGCGTCAGGGTCATGGGAATCAGGACGCCCATGAAGGCCGCCAGCAACAGGTTGAGGGTCATGGCTGCGGTCATCACCACACCCAACGACCAACTGCCGTAGAGCAGGAACGCCACCGCACCGATCACCCCACCCCAGATCAGGCCATTGAGCAGCGACACCGCCAGCTCCTTGCGCATCAGGCGGCGCGTGTTACCCGGTGATACCTGATCCAGCGCCATGGCACGCACGATCATGGTGATGGTCTGGTTGCCCGAGTTGCCACCGATGCCGGCAACGATAGGCATCAACGCAGCCAAGGCCACTAGCTTCTCGATCGAACCTTCGAACAGGCCGATCACCCGCGAGGCGACGAAAGCAGTGATCAGGTTGATTGCAAGCCATGCCCAACGGTTGCGCAACGAACGCCAAACCGAAGCGAAGATATCTTCTTCCTCGCGCAGACCGGCCATGTTGAGCACTTCGCTCTCACTCTCCTCACGAATCAGGTCGACCATTTCATCGATGGTCAGACGACCAATGAGACGCCCGCCTTTGTCCACCACCGGGGCGGATACCAAGTCATAACGCTCGAAGGCCTGCGCCGCATCATAAGCATCTTCTTCGGGTGTGAAGCTGACCGGATCGGTCGCCATGACCTCCGCCACTTTCTTGTCCGGGTCATTGACCAGCAAGCGCTTGATGGGCAGCACGCCTTTGAGGATGCCGCCCTGATCGACCACGAACAGTTTGTCGGTGTGGCCAGGCAGCTCTTTGAGCCGGCGCAGGTAACGCAGCACCACCTCAAGGCTGACGTCTTCGCGGATGGTGACCATCTCGAAGTCCATCAGCGCACCGACTTGCTCCTCGTCGTAGCTCAACGCCGAGCGCACGCGCTCGCGCTGCTGGGCGTCGAGGCTCTCCATCAGCTCATGAACAACGTCGCGAGGCAGCTCTGGCGCAAGGTCAGCCAGTTCGTCGGCATCCATCTCCTTGGCGGCAGCGAGCAGCTCGTGATCGTCCATGTCGGCGATCAGCGTCTGGCGCACAGCGTCGGAGACTTCCAGGAGAATGTCGCCATCGCGATCCGAGCGCACCAACTGCCAGACCGTCAGACGGTCTTCCAGCGGCAAGGCTTCAAGGATGTAGGCGATATCGGCGGGGTGCAGATCATCGAGCTTGCGTTGCAGCTCGACCAGGTTCTGCCGGTGGACGAGGTTTTCCACCAGGTCGTTGTGCTGACCTTCCTGGCGGTGGGTCAGGTCTTCGACCAGACGTTGGCGCTGCAGCAGCTCGATCACCTGAGCCAGACGATCCTGCAGGCTTTCTTGAACTTTCTTTACTTCGACTTCGGTCATAGGCGAACTCCACTCCCAGCAGTGGGCGCGCCGGGAGAATCAATCGGTCAGATCTGGCTTGGCAAGAATCAGTAAGGAGTAACTACTGGGTAAGTCCATGGTGGTATTCCACAAGCCCCGGCGGGGCTGACGGGCGCAATCATACACGGGTCGAGCCAGGTGATCGCTTAAATTTTTGGTTGTAACAATCGTTTGCGCGTTAAAGCTCTGACAATGCTCGAAGCCTACAGTGCGACGGCGTCGCGCAGTGAAAAATCACATCGCGGGCACCGACGCCCTGCAGACTGCAGCACCGAACGACAGACATGAAAAAGCCCGCTACAGTGAGCGGGCTTTTTGGGTGTGGCGGACTCAGGAGGATTCGAACCTCCGACCGCTCGGTTCGTAGCCGAGTACTCTATCCAGCTGAGCTATGAGTCCGTGGTTGGTAATTTTAGACCAGGTTACCACTGGTTTTTGACTTGGCTTCACTGAAAAGCCTTTCGGCAAGCAAAACCACTTCATAAAGTGGCGGACTCAGGAGGATTCGAACCTCCGACCGCTCGGTTCGTAGCCGAGTACTCTATCCAGCTGAGCTATGAGTCCACAGTTGGTAGTTTTAGACCAGATTACCACTGGTTGAATGGTGCGCTTTCCTAGGAAAACCGCCTCATTGTATGGCGGACTCAGGAGGATTCGAACCTCCGACCGCTCGGTTCGTAGCCGAGTACTCTATCCAGCTGAGCTATGAGTCCGTGTCTTGCCGCGCATTATAGTTCGCTGAATCATTTTGCCAAGTACTATTTCGTTTAATTTCAACGACTTAGCATCTTGACCTGCTACAGCGCCCTACACAAAAAATGGCGGTGAAGGGGGGATTCGAACCCCCGATACCCTTATGAGGTATACTCCCTTAGCAGGGGAGCGCCTTCGGCCACTCGGCCACCTCACCGCAACACGGGGCGTATATTAACCAGACCCTTCCCCGTTTGCAAACCTTTTTTTGAAAAAAAACCGATAAAAATTAAAGGCTTGGTTCTTCGTCCTTCTCTTTCTTGATCCGCAGGTAGATTTCCTCGCGGTGAACGGCCACTTCTTTAGGGGCGCTCACACCGATACGCACCTGGTTACCTTTCACACCCAGGACGGTCACGGTGATCTCACCGTCTCCAATGATCAGGCTCTCGGCGCACCGACGAGTCAGAATCAACATAGCTTTCTCCTCACGCAATTCATTCAGGGACAACAGTCTGTTGGGATCAGGGCGCCGGACGGGAAGATCCGGCGCCCTTGTCGGCTGTCAGGCAGGAAAAGGACAGTAACCCGCCAGCCAGCCAGAAACACGAAGGGCGCGGCATCGGCCGCGCCCCTGCGGGCAATGCGTCACTCGCTCTGTCGGGCAGGCGCATCGAGCTCGAACGCGGTGTGCAGCGCACGCACGGCCAACTCCAGGTACTTCTCCTCGATCACCACCGAGACCTTGATCTCAGACGTGGAGATCATCTGGATGTTGATGCTTTCCTTGGCCAGGGCCTCGAACATGCGACTGGCCACACCGGCGTGGGAGCGCATGCCTACACCGACGATCGACACCTTGGCGATCTTGGTGTCGCCGATTACTTCCCGGGCACCGATCTCGCGCGCAGTGTTTTCCAGGACGCTGAGCGCCTTCTCGTACTCGTTACGGTGCACGGTGAAGGTGAAGTCGGTGGTGTTATCGTGGGAAACGTTCTGCACGATCATGTCGACTTCGATGTTCGCCGCGCTGATCGGGCCGAGGATCTTGAAGGCGACACCCGGGGTATCCGGCACACCACGAATGGTCAGCTTGGCCTCATCACGGTTGAAGGCGATACCGGAAATGATCGGCTGTTCCATGGATTCCTCTTCATCGATGGTAATGAGGGTACCCGGACCCTCCTTGAAGCTGTGCAGCACGCGCAGCGGAACGTTGTATTTGCCGGCGAACTCCACCGAGCGGATCTGCAACACCTTGGAGCCGAGGCTGGCCATTTCCAGCATCTCTTCGAAGGTGATCTTCTCCAGGCGGCGCGCCTGCGGCACAACACGCGGGTCGGTGGTGTAGACACCGTCGACGTCGGTGTAGATCTGGCACTCCTGCGCACCCAGCGCCGCGGCCAGGGCAACGCCAGTGGTATCGGAGCCGCCACGACCGAGGGTCGTGATGTTGCCTTGCTCGTCGACACCTTGGAAACCGGCGACAACGACCACCTTGCCTTCCTTGAGGTCGGCGCGAATCTTCTGATCGTCGATCTGCAGGATGCGCGCTTTGTTGTGCGAACTGTCGGTGAGGATGCGCACCTGGTTGCCGGTATAGGACACCGCCGGCACGCCCCGCTTGATCAAGGCCATGGCCAGCAATGCGATAGTCACCTGCTCGCCGGTCGAAACGATCACGTCCAGTTCGCGGGGCACCAATTGGTCGCTGACTTGCTTGGCCAGGTCGATCAGACGGTTGGTTTCCCCACTCATGGCCGACAGAACAACCACCAGGTCGTCGCCGGCTTCGCGGTGTTTCTTGACCTTGTCGGCCACCTGCTCGATCCGCTCGATTGAGCCGACGGAGGTGCCGCCAAATTTCTGTACGATCAACGCCATTTCAAAGTGCCTCAGCCCACGAAGGGCACCCAGTAATCAATCCTTGCCGAAGCGGCCGCTGGCAGTCATGCCCGCGGCCGCTTCCTCTCAAAGCCCCTGCTCGGCGAACGGCACGGCCAGTGCCAGGGCCTGATCCAGCGCGGCGACGTCGACGCCACCACCCTGAGCCATGTCCGGACGGCCACCACCCTTGCCGCCGACCGCCGCAGCGGCCTGTTTCATCAGGTCGCCAGCCTTGAGTTGGCTGGAGAGGTCCTTGGTCACGCCGGCCACCAGCACGACCTTGCCCTCATGCTCGCTGCCCAGCAGGATCACTGCGTGGCCGAGCTTGTTCTTCAACTGATCGACGAGCGCCAGCAGCGCCTTGCCATCCTGCCCATCAAGACGGGCGGCAAGCACCTTGGCACCCTTGACCTCAACGGCCGCATTGGAGAGATCGTCCCCTGCGGCGCTGGCGGCCTTGGCCTGCAACTGCTCGAGTTGCTTCTCCAACTGACGGTTGCGCTCCAGCACAGCCGACAGCTTGTCGATCAGGTTGTCGCGGTTGCCCTTGACCAGTTGCGCAGCTTCCTTGACCTGCTCTTCGGCCGCGTTCAGCCAGGCCAGCGCCGCCGCGCCGGTGATCGCCTCGATACGGCGCACGCCGGAGGCCACCCCACCTTCGCTGACGATCTTGAACAGGCTGATGTCGCCGGTACGCTTGGCGTGGATACCGCCGCACAGTTCCACCGAGAAGTCGCCGCCCATGGTCAGCACACGCACCGTATCGCCGTACTTTTCACCGAACAAGGCCATGGCGCCCTTGCGCTTGGCGGTGTCGATATCGGTCAGTTCAGTGGTGACTTCGGTGTTGCGACGGATCTCGGCATTGACGATGTCTTCCAGCACCTTGATCTGTTCCGGCTTGACCGCCTCGAAGTGGCTGAAGTCGAACCGCAGGCGCTGACTGTCGACCAGCGAGCCCTTTTGCTGCACGTGATCGCCCAGCACCCGGCGCAACGCTTCGTGCAGCAAGTGAGTGGCAGAGTGGTTAAGCGAGGTGGCGTGCTGCACGTCGGCATCGACATGGGCCTGGACAGGCGCGCCGATCAGCAGCGCACCGCTGGCGACAACGCCATGGTGCAGGAAAGCCCCGCCGGTCTTGGTGGTATCGCGCACATCGAAGCGCACGGCGCCGGACTGCAGATAGCCGGCATCACCGATCTGGCCACCGGATTCGGCGTAGAACGGCGTGCGGTCGAGCACCACCACACCCTCCTCGCCTTCACCCAACTGATCGACCGACTGACCGTCCTTGTACAGCGCAATGACCTTGCCTTCGCCGTAGGTCGCTTCGTAACCGAGGAACTCGGTGGCGGTGTCGACCTTGACCAGGCTGTTGTAGTCCATGCCGAAGGCGCTGGCCGAGCGGGCGCGCTCGCGCTGGGCGTCCATCTCGCGCTCGAAGCCGGCTTCGTCGATGGTCAACTCGCGCTCGCGGGCGATGTCGGCGGTCAGGTCCATGGGGAAACCGTAGGTGTCATAGAGCTTGAACACCACATCGCCCGGCACGACCTTGCCCTGCAACTGCGCCAGATCCTGCTCCAAGATGCGCAGACCCTGCTCGAGCGTTTTGGCGAACTGCTCTTCTTCGGTCTTGAGCACGCGCTCGATATGCGCCTGTTGGCCCTTGAGCTCGGGGAAGGCCTCGCCCATTTCGGCGACCAGGGCCGCGACGATCAGGTGGAAGAAGCTGCCCTTGGCGCCGAGCTTGTTGCCGTGACGGCAGGCGCGGCGAATGATGCGACGCAGCACATAGCCACGCCCCTCGTTGGAGGGCAGCACGCCGTCGGCGATGAGGAAGCCGCAGGAGCGGATATGGTCGGCCACGACCTTGAGCGACGGCTGCTCGTCGTTGCTGCAACCGATGGCCTTGGCGGCCGCGGCGAGCAGGTTCTGGAACAGGTCGATCTCGTAGTTCGAGTGCACGTGCTGCATGACCGCACTGATGCGCTCCAGGCCCATACCGGTGTCTACCGAAGGCGCTGGCAGCGGATGCAGCACGCCGTCGGCCGTACGGTTGAACTGCATGAAGACGTTGTTCCAGATCTCGATGTAGCGGTCACCGTCTTCTTCTGGCGAGCCGGGCGGGCCACCCCAGATGTCCGGCCCGTGGTCGAAGAAGATCTCGGTGCACGGGCCGCATGGGCCGGTATCGCCCATGGTCCAGAAGTTGTCGGAAGCGTAAGGGGCGCCTTTGTTGTCACCGATGCGCACCATGCGCTCTGCCGGCACGCCGACCTCTTTGGTCCAGATGTCGTAGGCTTCGTCGTCGCTCGCGTAGACGGTGACCCAGAGCTTGTCCTTGGGCAGGTTCAGCCACTGCTCGGACGTGAGGAAGGTCCAGGCGAAGGTGATGGCGTCGCGCTTGAAGTAGTCACCGAAGCTGAAGTTGCCCAGCATTTCGAAGAAGGTATGGTGCCGCGCGGTATAGCCGACGTTTTCCAGGTCGTTGTGCTTGCCGCCGGCACGCACGCATTTCTGGCTGCTCACTGCGCGGGTGTAGGCGCGCTTTTCCTGACCGAGGAAGCAGTCCTTGAACTGGTTCATGCCGGCGTTGGTGAACAGCAGGGTCGGGTCGTTGCCCGGGATCAGCGAGCTGGAGGCAACTCGGGTGTGGCCCTGCTCTTCGAAGAAGCGAAGGAAGGCTTCACGGATTTCTGCGCTTTTCATAGGTTCTTCCACGGAAACGGCGGCCGTTTTTGGCTAACGCGTCGGATCGACGAAACGACGGCAAAGGGCCGCATTATATCGGTCCTGCAGGCAAGGTGCAGTGTGTTTATGCGATGCAAACCGGTAATCCTGAGTATTTTCGGGCTCGCGGCGGTAAAAACGGCATCGGCGGATGCTAAATCGTCGCTTTGGCCACTGACAAGCCAATTACCGCGCATCTGCGCGCAAAAGAAAACGGCACATGGATTAAATCCTGTTCATCCACCTGTCAGCAGCGCCAGGTGGTAAGCACATAGCCTTGGCAAAGGCGGATCAGGCGCCAAGATGCGACTTCCATCGTTCTTATAGGAAGCGCTCCATGTCACCGGACGAAATTAGAATCGAAGATCCCTCCGGCGTCTCAGTCGTGCAGAACCTGCCCTATCGCAGCGGGCCGCTGACGATCACTCGCCAAAGCCGACAGTTGCTGATCGAGGTGCTCGACCAAGGCTGCAACCTGATTGTGCGCCACTGCCCCGAAGGACTTGCGTTGCTCTGGCGCGACGTCACCTGCACCCTGGCGCTGGCAGCGCACGATACCGTGCGGGTACGTACTGGCGATGGCGACGATCAGGTGATCGTCGAGTCCAGCCTGGACCGGCACACGGTGATCGAGAGCGGCGACGGTAACGACGACATACAGGTGCACGGCCCTGAGCCGGACGCGCAAGCACTGGATGCCGGCTCAGTGATGGTGGACGCCGGAGGCGGTGATGACCGCGTCTTTGTGCAAGGGCTCAGGCAGGTAGAGATCGACGGTGGCGCCGGCAACGATGTACTGCGTAGCGGCGCCGCATACAGCCTGCTCTACGCAGGCCCTGGCGAGGACTGCCTTGAGGTCGAGGCTGGCAAGGGCACACTCGAAGCGCTGCACGGCAGCAACCGAGTGAGCACCGGCAAACAGGATGATCGGATTTACGGCGACCCTGCGCGCATCATCGCCGAGAGTGGCTTCAGCGCGCCCTTGCTGTACCCACTCCAGGATGCCCAACTGCCGCCTGAATACGTGGCCGCCTTCAAGATCAAGGGCGATGCACACTACGTCGACCAGGTCACGCGTCAACTGACAATGCTCAGAGCCAGCCCAAGCGCCTCGGTGTTGCTTGATCGACTGGTAGCGCAACAGATGACCATAACGATCAAGCCCTGCGAGGCGCTGGACAATGCCTTCGCGAGTTACGATTTGAATCTGGGCGATCCACGTATGCGCGATGGGGTTCGCGGCGATCGCCTACGCGACTGCGAGGTCCACTACAACCCGTTGGCGCAGCGTCTGGATACACCGTCGTTGGTCATGCTGTACCACGAGCTGTGCCATGCCTGGAACTACGCCACCGGAAGCGTGACGGACAACGTCGAGCGGTTGGCGGTCGGGCTCGACAACCCAGGGTCCATATTCGATTACGACGACGATCCCACTACCCCGGACACCGACACCAATCCGCCGCCTTTCAATGAAAATGCCCTACGCTTCGAACTGGGGCTGCCACCGCGATTGAGCTACCCGTAACAACCTAACCCAACTGCTGCCCAGCATCCGGCACCACCAGGAGGCCGGCACGCAGCCCATTACGCACCTTGGGGTTGGGAAAGATGATCCGAGCATCCTGCTCGTCGACCACCCAGCGGGTCTGGGCGATATCGTCAGCCAGCAGGTAGCCTTGCGGCAGCGGCGAAAAATTCTCGATGTCCGGCGGCAAGTGAAGGCGGAAGTTGTCACTGTGCTTGATGACCTCGCGGGCGACTCGGAACAGCTTGAGGTTCTCAAGGCTCTGCGCAGCCTCTGGTTCGGCGTGTTCGATGAGCTGAATCAGGCGCTGCTCGAGCCGGTCGAGGTTGACCGGCGCGTTCTGCCCGAACGGCCGCGCCTTGCCCAGCTCCAGGGTGAAGGCTTCAGCATCGAGCTGTTCGTAGGTGAAAGCGCTGAAGGTGATCGACGACTTGCTCTGCAACAGCACCGCCTCGATACCGGCCGCTGCCAATCGCGCGAGTTGTTCACGTGAATGCAGCCTACCTTCCTTGAATGGATACAAGGCGAACTGCTCGATCTTCGAGCCGCGAATGGCGGTGTGCAGATCGTAATGCAGGCGCTGGCGGCCAGGTGTAGCGAAGAAAACGCGGGCAAACTGCTCCAGCTCGGCCGCACGCAATGCCTCGAAACCGCTGGACAGGGCATGGCGACCGTTGAACAGGCGATTGATGTCCTGCTCCACGAAGCGCTCGCCCTTGCGGATCGCAGCCGGATTGCCAAACAAAAACAACACCCGCGCACGGGGTATCAGGGTGCCACTGGCAACGCCGTGCAGTAACCGCTCGAGCAGCTCGATCGGCGCAGTCTCGTTGCCGTGAATACCTGCCGAAACCAGCAGATCAAGCCCGCAGTCCTCGCCTTCGGGCGGACGCACTTCCAGCGCCCCCTCGCCCAGCCAACGCAGACGCACGCCCCGGGACGTCACCTGGGTCTTCTCGGCCGGTTCATGATCGGTGAGGGTCAACTCAAGCAGTTTGCCGAGGGCGAGCATAGGGCGCTTCCTTAGTGTTGGTGGCCGCAGTCGGGGCCGTGCACGTGATCGTCGTCTTCGTCGACCTCGGCGGGTTCCATCTCCAGTTGCAGGCTGACCAGGTTGGTGGCCATCGGGCGCAGCAGCAGGTTGGCGTATTCAGCATCGCCCTCCTCCACGTCGACGCCGATCAGCAACTGGCCGCGACCATCCTGCTGGATCCACACCTCCTTGCCTTGCCACATCACCGCAAAGCGTGTGCAGGAGGTTTCCAGTTGGGTGCCGTCTTCATCTTCCAGGATCAGGCGCAGGGCATCGGACATCACAAGGTACTCTCTATCAAGGTTGGTATTGAAACGGGTAGACACTACCCAGGTTCAGGATCCGGGTCAGCTCGTCCAGTGCCGTACGGCATTCATCGAGCAGTTGCGGGTCGGCCAGGTCGGCGTCGGCCAGGCGATCGCGATAATGCGTATCCACCCACTGCAGCAAACGTTCATACAGCGGCGCGGTGAGTATCACGCCTGGGTTGACCGCCGCCAACTCATGTTCTTTGAGCGCCACACGCAAACGCAGGCATGCCGGGCCGCCGCCGTTGCGCATGCTCTGCTTGAGGTCGAACACCTTGACCTCCTGGATCACGCCCTGCTGCGCAGTGAGCTGCTGCAGGTACTGCCACACCCGCTCATTGTTGCGGCACTCCTCGGGCACCACCAGCACCATGGAGCCGTCGTCGCGTGACAGCAATTGGCTGTTGAACAGGTAAGAGCGGACGGCATCTTCCACCGTCACCGCCGAGCGCGGCACCGCGATGGCCTGGAACTGCCCCCCCCTGGCCGCCAGCTTGGTCTGCAACTGGCCGAGCACCGCATCGCTGTCGAGAAAGGCGTCTTGGTGGTGGAACAGCACTTGGCCATTACCCACCGCGATCACGTCGTTGTGGAATACGCCCTGGTCGATCACCGTCGGATTCTGTTGAGCGTAGACCACGCCATCGGCGCTGAGGCCGTGCAGCCGCGCCACCGCCTGCGACGCTTCCAGAGTCTGGCGTGCCGGGTACTTCTGCGGAGACGGATAACGGCTGTCGAACGCGCTGCGGCCATAGACGAAGAATTCCACTCCCGGCTCGCCGTAGTCGCGGCAAAACCGCGTGTGGTTGGCCGCGCCTTCGTCACCGAACTGCGCCACCGCAGGCAGCGCCGGGTGATGGACGAAGTGCTTCGCGTCGGCGAACATCGCCGCCAAAACGCGGCTGGTGGTCGGGTGCTCGATGCTGCGGTGATACTTGCAGTTGAGGTTGGCTGCGGTGAAGTGCACACGCCCATCGGCGGTGTCGGCGCTCGGGCTGACCGTGGCGGCATTGGCCACCCACATGCTCGACGCCGAACAACTGGCGACCAGCAATGGCATCGCCTCGCGCGCAGCGCGTCGGATGACCTCGGCGTCGCTGCCAGCGAACCCCAAGCGGCGCAAGGCGGCCACGTCCGGGCGCTCCTGCGGGGCGAGCACGCCCTGCTTGAAGCCCATGTCCATCAGCGCCTTCATCTTGGCCAGGCCCTGACGCGCAGCCTCTCGCGGGTTGGAGTGCTGCTGGCTGTTGCTCTGCGAGGCCACGTTGCCGTAGGACAGGCCACCATAGTTGTGGGTCGGCCCCACCAGGCCATCGAAATTCACTTCATGGGCTTTCATCGGCTCGGCTCCGAGACCTGTTGTCATAGCGTCACACCCGGCGTCAGGGTCGCCGGCAGAGCAAGGCTGGCGGTCTCCAGCGATGCCACGGGATAGGCACAATAGTCGGCGGCGTAGTAGGCGCTGGCGCGATGGTTGCCGCTGGCGCCCACGCCACCGAAGGGGGCGCTGCTGGCCGCGCCGGTCAGCTGTTTGTTCCAGTTGACGATGCCGGCGCGGCTGCGCAGCCAGAAGTGCTGGTAACGGGCGTGCGAATCGGACAACAGGCCGGCCGCCAGGCCGAACTGCGTGTTGTTGGCCTCATCGATCGCCGACTCGAAATCGTCATAGCGAATCACCTGCAGCAGCGGACCGAAAAACTCCTCGTCAGGGCGCTCGGCCACGGCGGTCACATCGACGATGCCTGGGGTCAGCAAGGCCGCGCCATCCTGCGGTTGGGTCATCGAGAGCAGCGCCGTGCCGCCCTTGGCCAGCAGGTCAGCCTGCGCCGCCAACAGCGCGCGCGCCGCGTCCAGGGAAATTACCGAGCCCATGAAGGGCGCCGGCTGAGCATCGAAAGCGCCGACCCGCAACTGGCCGCACACCTCGACCAGTCGCGCCAGCAGCCGATCACCCCACGTCCCCTGCGGTACCAACAGGCGTCGTGCGCAGGTGCAGCGCTGGCCGGCAGTGATGAAGGCCGACTGAATGATGGTGTAGACCGCTGCCTCCAGGTCCTTGACCTGATCCACCAGCAGCGGGTTGTTGCCGCCCATCTCCAGCGCCAGGATCTTGTCCGCACGCCCGGCGAATTGCTGATGCAGCACGGTGCCGGTACGGCTCGAGCCCGTGAAGAACAGCCCGTCGAGGCCGGGGTGGGCCGCCAGCGCAACACCCGTGTCGCGCGCGCCTTGCACCAGATTGAGCACGCCGTTGGGCAGACCCGCGGCGATCCAGCACTGCACGGTCAATTCGGCGACCTTGGGCGTCAGCTCACTGGGTTTGAACACCACGCAGTTACCGGCCAACAACGCCGGCACGATATGCCCATTGGGCAGATGGCCCGGAAAGTTGTACGGCCCGAACACCGCGACCACGCCGTGGGGCTTGTGCCGCAGCACGGCGGTGGCATCGGCAAGGGGGCTGCTTTTCTCGCCGGTGCGCTCACGATAACTCTGCACCGAGATCGCCACTTTATTGATCATGCTGGTGACTTCGGTCGCCGACTCCCACAGCGGCTTGCCGGTCTCCTGACCGATGCAGCGAGCCAATTCGTCGGCGCGCGTCTTGAGCTGTTCGGCGAAAGCCTCCAATACTGCGAGGCGGGCCTCCAGGCTACGCTGCGCCCAGCCGGGGAATGCCGAGCGCGCCGCCTCAACGGCCGCATCGACCTGATCGGCGGTGGCGCCCTGACCTTCCCAGAGCAGCGCCTGGCTCACCGGATCGAGCGACTGCAGCGCCTGGCCGTGACCGGGCTGCCACTGGCCAGCGATGAAATGCGTGGTCATGCCTGAACCTCCCGGGGCGCACTCAGCGGCACGGCGCGGACACTGTCGCCAACGCCCAGACGCAGCCGTTTGGCGGTCAGTGCATCGACCACCAGGGTGCCTGCCGCCAGGCGTGCCGGCGCGGCGGTGATGCGGCAGTCTTCGCGCTTGCGGTTATGGATGATGTAGGGCGTGGCGTCCTCGCCCGGCGTGCCGACGGCCAGCACCAAGGTTTCACTGTCGCGCACGGCGCGGATACGCTGGGTCTCGCATTCGATCGCCGGACCCGCATCGAAGATGTCTACATAACCCTGATAGGCGAACCCTTCGCGCTCGAGCATCGCCAGCGCAGGTTCGGTGTCCGGGTGCACGCGGCCGATAACGCTGCGCGCTGCCTCGGACAAGAAGCAGGTGTACAGCGGGAACTTGGGCATCAGCTCGGCGATGAAGGCCCGGTTGCCCACCCCGGTGAGGTAATCAGCCTGACTGAACTCCATCTTGAAGAAATGCCGACCCAGACTTTCCCAGAACGGCGAACGGCCATGCGCATCCGCCATGCCGCGCATCTCCGCCATGATCTTCTTGCCGAACAGTTGCGGGTACTCGGCGATGAACAGCATCCGCGATTTGGACAGCAAGTGGCCGTTGCGCCCGTTACGGTAGTCGCTGCGCAGGAACAACGAACACAGTTCGGCGTTGCCGGTCAGGTCGTTGGCCAGGAACAGGGTGGGAATTTCGCGATAGATGTCCAGCTCGCGGGAGGCGCTCACGGTCAAGCCGACCCGGTAGTTGTACCAGGGCTCACGCAGACCGACGGCGCCAGCGATGGCACTGATGCCGACCACCAGGCCCTCGTCGTTCTCGAGCACGAACAGGTAGTCGGTGTCGCCGCGCGCGGCTTCGCCACTGAAGCTCTTCTCGGCCCAGCCAACCCGCCTGGCCAGGCGCTCTTCGTTGGCCGGAAACGTGGTCAGTCCGGTGTTGCCGGTGCTGCGAGCCAGTTCGATCAGCGCGGGTAAATCGCTGCTGCGTACGGGACGAACGATCATGCTATCTCCTTGTGCGGCGGCCTGTGCCTGCCGCGAATCGCGCCTGCCGGCGAGCGCTCGGCTCAGGCGGCAACCACACGGACACTGCCACCTTCGCCAACGCCCAGGGCGTCGGCCGCTTCATTGCTCAGCACCAGCGGCTTGCCCGGCACCCAGTCCAGCTCCAGCAACACGGCGCGATAGTCCTGCAACTGACCATTGCACACCAGGTACGGGCGTCCACCTTTGATCGGCGTATCGTCGAGCCTGACCGGCACCACGCGGCTCTGGGCGATCGAACGAATGGCCGAGGTGCGCGCATGCAGGGTCGGCCCGCCATCGAAGATGTCGATGTAGTGCTCGGTTTCGAAGCCCTCGCGCATCAGGATGTCGAAGGTGATCTGCGCCCGCGGGTGGACCTGGCCCATCGCTTCCTGGGCGCGGTCGGGCAGCAATGGCACGTAGATCGGGTAGTGCGGCATCAGCTCGGCGAGGAAGGTACGGCTCTTCAGGCCGCACAGGCGTTCGGCGTCGGCGTAGTTGAGGTCGAAGAAGTTGCGCCCGATCGAGTCCCAGAACGGCGACTCGCCCTGCTCGTCGCTGTAGCCGACGATCTCGGTCACCACCGACTCGGCAAAGCGCTCCGGATGCGACGCCATGAACAGCAGGCGTCCTCGCGAATTCAGTTCGGCCCAGCCGCTGTCGACCAGTTCAGGCAGCACATAGAAGCTGGTCAGCAGGCTGTTACCGGTAAGGTCATGGCACAGCGACAGGACGTGGATCTTGTTGTGGATCTTCAGCTCGCGCGACGCGTGCACGAAGGTCTCGTTGCGAAAGCTGTAGAACGGCTCGGAATAGCCCGCCGAGGCGACGATGGCCGAGCAGCCGGCCAGCTTGCCGGTGACGCTGTCCTGGAGCACGAAGAAGTAGCTTTCCTCGCCATTGAAACTGACTTCGGCGGCGAAGGAGGTTTCCGAAGCGGCGATCTTGTCGCCCAGGCGCCCGGCATCATCGGGCAGCGAAGTGACACCAATGGGGCTGTCGGCAGCCATGCGCTGCACTTCGTTCAGGTCCGCCATTTGCGCGGGGCGCATCACCAGCATGGTGTCACTCCTCAGGAATACGGGCCGAACGGGTCGGCACGGAAAATCGGCGGGTACGTGCCTGCACGCGCACAGCGGCACCCGCACTGGAATTCGATGATCGCCGACGCGGCGCAGCCTGCATCGGCGATGAACCGCAGGCCGATCAGCCCTGGGTCAGCGTGCGTACAGCGCGCTCGAAGCGGGCCAGGCCCTCGTCGATATCAGCATCCTCGACCACCAGGCTTGGGGCGAAACGCACTACGTCGGGACCGGCCTGCAGCACCATCAGCCCTTCTTTCTCGGCGGCGTTGAGCACGTCCTTGGCCTTGCCTTTCCAGGCTTCGGTGAGGACGCAGCCGATCAGCAGGCCGACACCACGCACCTCGCTGAACAGACCGGCAGCCTGACCAATCGCTTCCAGACGCGTCTTGAACCGCGCGTGCTTGGCCTTGACGCCTGCCAGCGTCTCGGGAGTGTTGACCACGTCCATCACCGCGCACGCGACGGCGCACCCCAGCGGGTTGCCGCCGTAGGTGGTGCCGTGGGTGCCGACGGCCAGGTGGCTGGCCAGCTCGGCCGTGGTCAGCATGGCGCCGATCGGGAAGCCGCCGCCCAAGCTCTTGGCGCTGGTGAGGATGTCCGGGGTGACGCCGTAGTGCTGGTAGGCGTAGAGCGAACCGGTACGGCCGACGCCGGTCTGCACCTCGTCGAAGATCAGCAGAGCGTTGTGCTCGTCGCACAATGCACGCGCGCCCTCAAGGTAAGCCTGGTCGGCGGGCACCACACCACTTTCGCCCTGGATCGGCTCGATGACCACCGCGCAGGTCTTGTCCGAAATCTGCGCCCTCAACGCCTCGAGGTCGTTGTAGGGCAAATGGCTGATGCCGGTGATCTTCGGGCCGAAGCCATCGGAATACTTGGGCTGGCCGCCGACACTGACGGTGAACAGGGTGCGCCCGTGGAAGCTGTTCACGGTGGCGATGATTTCGTGCTTGTCCGGGCCGAAGCGGTCATGGGCCACGCGACGGGCCAGCTTGAAAGCGGCCTCGTTGGATTCGGCGCCGGAGTTGCAGAAGAACGCACGGTCGGCGAAGGTCGCGGACACCAGCTTGTGCGCCAGGCGCAGGGCCGGTTCGTTGGTGAACACGTTGGACACGTGCCAGAGCGTGTTGGCTTGCTCGGTCAGGGCCTTGACCAGCGCCGGGTGGCAATGGCCCAGGGCGTTCACCGCGATGCCGCCGGCAAAGTCGATCAGTTCGCGGCCCGATTGATCCCACACACGGGAACCCTCGCCTCGGACGGGAATGAAGGCCGCCGGGGAATAGTTGGGCACCATGACCTGGTCGAAATCGGCACGTTGCACTGGGGCTTGCTCAACGGACATCTGAGTCTCCTGAAGAGGAACGCTGGCCTGTGGAGTCACCAGCGATGGGGGGATTGTAAGGACTGATCGACGCCTGTCCTTGCTGCCAGGCGACAACTTGTTACAGGGTCAAACCCGGTTTTGCCAAGGCTTTCGGCAATGCGACAAACACAGTCGCATTCGCGCAGTGTACCGGCAGCATGGCATTGGGTGAACGCTGCACGCCTCAGCCTTTCTCCGCGGGCGTTGAACTCAGCTCGAACGGGCTGCTGCTGCGCCGCTGGTTGCGATCTTCACGGGGCGTGGCGCCGAAGAAGTTGCGGTAGGCACTGGAGAAATGCGGCCCGGAAGAAAACCCGCAGGACAGGCCGATCTGGATGATCGACTTGCTGGTCTGCATCAGCATCTGCCGGGCTTTGTTCAGACGCAGTTCCAGGTAGTACTGGCTGGGCACGCGATTGAGGTACTGCTTGAAAATCCGCTCCAGTTGCCGACGCGACACACAGACATGCTGGGCGATTTCGTCGGTGGTCAACGGCTCTTCGATATTGGCCTCCATCAACAGCACCGCCTGGGTCAGCTTGGGATGGCTGGAGCCCAGGCGGTTCTGCAGCGGAATGCGCTGGCGCTCGCCGCCCTCGCGAATGCGCTCGACCACCAGTTCCTCGGACACCGCCCCCGCCAGTTCAGCGCCATGGTCACGGGCCAACACCGCCAGCAGCAGGTCGGTGACCGCCATGCCGCCGCAAGCGGTCAGGCGGTCACGGTCCCAGTCGAACAGATGGCTGGTGGCGATGACCTTGGGAAAGCGCTCGGCGAAGTCGTCCTGCCAGCGCCAGTGCACCGCGGCCCGGTAGCCATCGAGCAAACCCAGCAAGGCCAGCGGGTACACGCCAGCAGAAAGGCCGCCGACCATGCAGCCGCTGCGCGCCACCTGCTTGAGCGCCGTCGTCAGCGGCGCACCCAGGGCGAAGATGGGTTCATCCGCCAACAGCAGCAGTTTGTGCAGGCCTTCGAGACGACCATTCCAAGGCTCGCCCGGCAGACGCCAGGCGCCCTCTTCGGCGGGCTCGGCCTGCAGGTAGCTCAGGTCGTAGATCACCTCCGGGTGCACCCGCTGGGCAAGCTGCAGCACTTCCTCGGCCAGAGCCAGGGTCAGCGGCCGAGTGCCGGGCCAGATGAGAAAGCCGATTCGCTGGGTGGTCATAGGTGACGGTCCGAAACCTGGGGTCGAATGAGGCGGCAGGCGCTACCGCGCCCGTAGCGCAGCATGCCCTATTCTGGTGCGCGAGTGCAGCCCTTACTTGAGGCTGCCGGAGAGAAACTGGCGCAGACGCTCGGACTGCGGATTGACCAGCACTTCGCGTGGATTGCCGCGCTCCTCGACCAGCCCCTTGTGCAGGAAGACCAGCTGGTTGGACACCTCGCGGGCAAAGCCCATCTCGTGGGTGACCACCACCATCGTCCGACCTTCCTGGGCCAGCGCCTGCATGACCTTGAGCACATCGCCCACCAGTTCCGGGTCAAGCGCTGAGGTCGGTTCGTCGAACAGCATGACCTCAGGTTCCATGGCCAGCGCACGGGCGATCGCCACACGCTGCTGCTCGCCGCCGGACATGTGTCCGGGGAAGGCGTCCTTGCGGTGCGCCACACCGACTTTGGCCAGGTAGTGCTCGGCCTTTTCCAGCGCTTCCTTGCGATTGACGCCCAGCACGTGCACTGGCGCTTCGATGACGTTCTCAAGCGCAGTCATGTGCGACCACAGGTTGAAGTGCTGGAACACCATCGACAGGCGCGAGCGCAGGCGTTGCAGTTGCTTGCTGTCGGCGGCGCGCAGCGCCCCGTCCTTGTCGGCCACCAGCTTGAGCGCTTCGTTGTTGAGCACGATCCTGCCCGCGTGGGGCTGCTCGAGCAGGTTGATGCAGCGCAGGAAGGTGGACTTGCCGGAACCGCTGGAGCCGATGATGCTGATGACATCGCCCGCCTTGGCTTCCAGGGACACGCCCTTGAGGACCTCATGGCTGCCGTAGCGCTTGTGCAGGTCTTGGACTTGGAGTTTGTACATGCTGTCGATTCTCACAGAGCGGTCAGTGCTTGCGCGGCGCCAGGTAGCTGAGCCAGCGGCGTTCGGCCATCTTGAACAGGCGCACGAGGATGAAGGTCAGGCACAGGTAGAACACGCCCGCGGTGATGAAGGCCTCGAAAGGCAGGTAGTACTGGGCACTGACCGTGCGCGCGGCGCCGGTGATGTCGATCAGGGTCACGATCGACGCCAGACTGGTGGTCTGCAGCATCATGATCACCTCGTTGCTGTACTGCGGCAGCGCGCGGCGCAGCGCCGAAGGCAGCAGGATGCGGCGGTACATCTTCAGGCGCGACATGCCCATGGCCTTGGCCGCTTCGATCTCGCCATGGGGCGTGGCCTTGAGGCTGCCGGCGATGATTTCGGCGGTGTAGGCACTGGTGTTGATGGCGAAGGCCAGGCAGGCGCAGAAGGTCGCACTGGACAGCCACGGCCACAGGAAGCTCTCGCGCACGGTCTCGAACTGGGCCAGGCCGTAGTAGATCAGGAACAACTGGACCAGCATCGGCGTGCCACGAATCACGTAGGTGTAGAGCCAGGCGGTCATGTTCACCAGCGGTTGGCGCGAGACGCGCATCAAACCCAGCGGGATCGCCGCCAGCAAGCCGAAGAACAGCGACAGCGCCAGCAACTTGAGCGTGGTGAGCAGGCCACCGAGGTACAGCGGCATGGCTTCCCAGACGACGTTGTAGTCGAAGATCATAGTTCAGCGGCCCTCACGCCGACCGAGTAGCGTTTTTCCAGGTACTTGAGCGCCAGCAGCGAGACGCTGGTCAACACCAGGTACAACGCGGCTACCGCCAGGAAGAAGGTAAAAGGTTCGCGGGTAGCGTCGGCTGCCTGCTTGGCCTTGAACATCATGTCCTGCAGGCCCACCACCGACACCAGCGCAGTGGCCTTGGTCAAAACCAACCAGTTGTTGGTGAAGCCCGGAATCGCCAGACGGATCATCTGCGGCACCATGATGCGGAAGAACACCTGCCGCGAGCTCATGCCATAAGCCGCCCCGGCTTCGGCCTGCCCACGGGGAATCCCGAGGAACGCGCCACGGAAGGTTTCCGACAGATATGCACCGAAGATGAAGCCCAGGGTGAAGATGCCAGCGACCAGCGGATTCACGTCGATGTAGTCGTCGTAGCCGACCAGCGGTGCGACCCGGTTGATGATGTCCTGACCGCCATAGAAGATCAGCAGGATCAGCACCAGGTCCGGGATGCCACGGATGACCGTGGAATAGAGGTCACCCAGCCAGGCCAGCCAGCGCACCGGCGACAACCGCAAGGCTACGCCGATCAGGCCAAGAACGATGGCCAGGGCCATCGACGACAGGGCGAGCTGCAACGTCAGCCACGCCCCCTCGAGGATGACTGCCCCGTAGCCTTTCAACATGTTTCGAATTCCTCAGGACTTGGGAACGAAAAATGGTGCAAACCTCAGCGCTCCTGCTGTTTGCACCATTGCTCAGGTGATTGCCGGACGCTTATTTCGCGTCTGGACCGTAGATGTCGAAGTTGAAGTACTTGGCCTCGATCTGCTTGTACTTGCCGTTGGCGCGGATGGCGTCGATGGCCTTGTTGATGCGCTCGCGGTTGGCGTCGTCACCCTTGCGCACGGCGATACCCACACCGTCGCCAAAGTACTTCACGTCGGTGAAGGCAGGCCCGACGAAGGCGAAGCCTTTGCCAGCGTCGGTCTTGAGGAAGCCGTCTTCGAGCAGGGTGGCATCGGCCACGGTACCGTCCAGGCGACCGGCCGCGACGTCCAGGTAGACTTCGTTCTGCGTGCCATAGGGCACGACGGTGACGCCCTTCGGTGCCAGCACTTCCTTGGCGAAGCGGTCATGGATCGAACCACGTTGTACGCCGATTTTCTTGCCCTTGAGCTCGTCAAGGCTGTCGCTGACGGTGGTGCCGTCCTTCATCACGAGGCGCGCCGGGGTCAGGTAGTAACGATTGGTGAAGTCAACCGACTTCTTGCGATCGTCGGTGATCGACATGGAGGACAGGATGGCGTCGATCTTGCGCACTTTCAGTGCCGGGATCAGGCCGTCGAATTCTTGCTCGACCCACGTGCACTTGGCTTTCATCTCTTCGCAGAGGGCGTTACCGATGTCGTAGTCGAAGCCGGCAATGCTGCCATCGGGCTGTTTGAAGGCAAAGGGTGGATAGGCCGCTTCGATACCGATCTTCAACGGCTTTTCGTCGGCCTGCGAGACCAGGGAAAACACGGACAGCGCCAGGGCGCCAAGCAGTGCGAGCTTCTTCATCAGGTAACTCCATCGGTACGGGGCACTAGCAGGCAGGGAAACGACTGCCCGAGAGGCGAATGAGTACAACGCGAGCCGCGCAGGGTTCGACCAGGGTCGCAGACCACGAGCGAGTGAGTGGCATTCTAACGGCAGCCCGGTGGTCGATATTTCTTCAAAGCGACAACTACGTATAGAAGCGAATAAACCTGCGGGCGGCGATATTGACAGCTCTTGCGAAACATGCAAGCGCAAAAGGAATACAACCTTTAGACGAAGCAATAAGCGCGCCTATTATTGGCAAAGCCTTGAATTCCGGCAAGTGCGGGGTGCGTGGGGGTGGCGATGGGATAGGAAATGCACCGGAGGGCTGCAGGACTGTTTCCCCTGGCCCCGATTCGGTGCAATGGATCAGCGCGACGGGTTACCGATGAATATCGGGTAACACTCGGCAAAATCGAGCAGAACCCCCTTAAAGGGGAAGCTGCCGCGAGAATGAAAAGGGGCTGCATCGCAGCCCCTGTCATGCAACTACGCCGACGCCCGGCTCATGGCCTTGTGGGTGTCGATCAGGTGTTGCACCACACCCGGATCGGCCAGGGTGGAAATATCACCCAGCGCATCGTACTCGGCCGTGGCGATCTTGCGCAGGATACGGCGCATGATCTTGCCCGAGCGGGTCTTGGGCAGGCCTGGTGCCCACTGGATGACATCCGGCGAGGCAATCGGGCCGATCTCTTTGCGCACCCAGTTCTTCAACTCCTGGCGCAACTGCTCGCTGGGCTCCTCGCCGGCATTGAGGGTGACGTAGACATAGATGCCCTGCCCCTTGATGTCGTGCGGCACGCCCACCACCGCCGCTTCGGCGACCTTGGCGTGCGCCACCATGGCGCTCTCGATCTCGGCGGTGCCCATGCGGTGGCCAGAGACGTTGAGCACGTCGTCGACCCGCCCGGTGATCCAGAAGTAGCCATCTTCATCTCGACGCGCGCCGTCACCGGTGAAGTACATGCCACGGAAGGTCTTGAAGTAGGTGTCGACGAAACGGTCGTGGTCGCCATACAGCGAACGTGACTGCCCCGGCCAGGAGTCGAGGATCACCAGGTTGCCCTCGGCCGCGCCCTCGATCAGGTTGCCCAGGTTATCCACCAGTGCCGGCACCACGCCGAAGAACGGCCGGGTCGCCGAGCCTGGCTTGAGGCCGATGGCACCTGGCAACGGGCTGATGAGGATGCCGCCGGTTTCGGTCTGCCACCAGGTGTCGACGATCGGGCAACGCTCCTTGCCGACCGTCTTGTAGTACCAGTTCCAGGCTTCCGGGTTGATCGGCTCGCCGACCGAGCCGAGCAGGCGCAGACTCGAACCGTCGGCGCCGGCCACTGCCGCCTCGCCTTCGGCCATCATCGCGCGGATGGCGGTCGGGGCGGTGTAGAGGATGTTGACCTTGTGCTTGTCGACGATCTTCGACACACGGGTGATGTCGGGGTAATTCGGCACGCCTTCGAACAGCAGCGTGGTGGCGCCGTTGGCCAGCGGACCATAGACGATATAGCTGTGCCCGGTGACCCAACCTACGTCGGCGGTGCACCAGTAGACCTCGCCCGGACGGTAGTCGAAGACCCGCTCATGGGTGAGCGCGGCGTACACCAGGTAACCGCCGGTGGTGTGCAGCACGCCTTTGGGCTTGCCGGTCGAACCCGAGGTATAGAGGATGAACAGCGCTTCCTCGGCGCCCATTTCCTTGGGCGCGCAGTGGTTGGAGGCCACCTTCATCAGGTCCTCGTACCAGATGTCGCGGTGCTGGTGCCAGGCAATGTCGCCACCGGTGCGCTTGCACACGATGATCTTCTGCACGCTGCTGGTTTCAGGATTGGTCAGGGCCAGGTCGACGTTGGCCTTGAGCGGCGTGCGTCGGCCGCCGCGCAGGCCCTCGTCGGCGGTGATCACCACCTTGGACTTGCAGTCGATGATGCGTCCGGCCAGCGCTTCGGGCGAGAAGCCGCCGAACACCACCGAATGAATGGCGCCGATGCGTGCACAGGCGAGCATCGCCACCACCGCTTCGGGAATCATCGGCATGTAGATGGTCACCACATCGCCACGGTGCACGTCCTGCCCACGCAGCGCGTTGGCGAATTTGCACACCTGCTCGTGCAGCTCGCGGTAGGTGATGTTGCGGTGTTCGGAAGGGTCGTCACCCTCCCAGATGATGGCCAACTGGTCGCCCCGCTCTTCGAGGTGACGATCCAGGCAGTTGTAGGAGACGTTCAGAGTGCCGTCGGCGAACCATTTGATGTCCACGTGGTGGTCATCGAAAGAGGTCTGCTTGACCTTGGTGAAAGGCTTGATCCAGTCCAGGCGCTGGGCCTGCTCGCGCCAGAAGCCGTCCGGGTTGATCACCGATTGCTGGTACATGGCCTTGTAGGTGGCCTCGTCGGTCAGGGTATTTGCCGCGACCTCGGGACGAACGGGATACAGGGGAGCCGCACTCATCTGTTTTACCTCGGTGTAATAGTTGTTTTTGTATACGAAGGTTTTAACTGTACCAGAGCGCGCGTGACCATTCGACGTTGGTAGTACCAAAACCCGACTGGCGCGTCAGCGCTTCCACGACAGCGCTGCAACCGGCGTAATCGCTGATGTCCAGAAAAAAGCGGTGGCGCAGGAAAAGATTGTTACCGAATCCAGCAAAAACTGTATCAAAACAGTGTCTTTTTCAACTTGCCACGCAGGCCTAACATGGCCCTCGCCAACAACGGCAAACCGATCAACTTCCAGTCCAGCCCCCACGCGGCTTTGTTGATCCTCTCCCGAACTCAACTTTCAACGTTGTACGTTTTCGCGGCGCCCTGCGTGCCGCGCGTCCCTTCACGACCTTAGACAGGTAACTCGAACATGAAAGCTTTACTGGTATTGCTACTGGGCAGTGTCTGCAGCGCGGCGATGGCCGATGACCTGACGCCGCCCGCCGAGCAGATTCCGGTCGAACACTACAATTACTCCCAGCACCTGGATATCGCCAAGGTGCTGTCCATGAGCCCGGTCGCCGATGTCTGCGCAGTGGTGCCGGCGCGCATGACCTACGAGGACTCCCAAGGCCACCGACACGTCCTCGAGTACCGCGTGATGGGCAATGGCTGCTCCAACGGTTGAGTCGCGACACGGGGGCCCTGCGGGCCCCTTTCGCCGCCCCGACGGACACCCCACAGGCCCACTATCGATCGGTCATCTTGCCCAGGGAATAATCGCGTAACTTGTTGGCAATCGTCGTGTGCGAGACGCCCAATCGTTTCCCCAGCGCTCGACTACTTGGAAAGTCTGCCTTCAAACTTTCAAGCACCGCTTTTTCAAAGCGACCGATAATATCCGAAAGTTCTCCTTCCAACGAAAAGTTACCCAGCGGTTGACGCGCGCCGTAATCCGGCAGGCGAATATGTTCAACTTTCACCACCCCGCCCTCGCATAACGAGACGGCTTGGAACACCACGTTATCCAATTGCCGCACATTGCCCGGCCATTGATAAAGACTCAACTTGTTGAATGCCGCCGGCGCCAATGTCGGTAAGGCGCAGCCAATCTGTCGACTGGCCTGGTCGAGGAAATGACGAACCAACCCTTCGAGACCATCCATGCATTCACGCAGTGGCGGAATATGCAATGACAGCACATTGAGGCGGTGATACAGATCCTGACGAAATTCGCCGCGTGCGCACAACTCCGACAGGTCCACCTGGGTCGCGCAGATCACCCGCACGTCCAGATGCACCTCCTCGTCGCTGCCGACACGACGAAAACAACCGTCCTGCAGAAAGCGCAGCAACTTGACCTGCAGCCGCGGGCTCATCTCGGCCACGCCATCGAGAAACAGCGTACCGCCTGCCGTCAGTTCCAACAGGCCGAGCTTGCCTTCGGCGCGGGCGCCGTCGAAGGCGCCAGGACCGTAACCGAACAGCTCGGTCTCGGCCATCGATTCCGGTAACCCGGCGCAGTTGAGCGCCATCAGCGGCGCCTGGCCGCGCGGACTGGCCAGGTGACAGGCGCGAGCCAGCAGCTCCTTGCCGGTGCCGGTCTCGCCCTCGATCAGCAACGGCGCATCCAACGGCGCCATGCGCCGCGCCTCACGCACCACTGCGGCCATTACCCGAGAGCTCTGGAAGATGCTGTCGAAACCGCGCAACTCCTGTTTGCGTACGTTGTAGATGCGCTCGCCGATGCGGTCGGCGCGGTGCAGCGTGAGCACGGCGCCGGCGAGCGCTTCGCTGTCGTCGTGCTCGGACTGCAGCGGGGCGATGTCGGCCAGGAATACATCGCCTTTGACCTTGACCCGCAGGCCGTTGATGCGCGACTGATTGGCCCGCACCAGTTCCGGCAGGTCGAAATCTTCGACATAGCGCGCCAGCGGTAGCCCAGGCACTTCGTCGACGCGCACGCCCAGCAACTGCGCCGCCGCGCGGTTGGCCGCGACGATGCTGCCGCCCATGTCCACCGACAGCACGGGAAATTCCAACGCACCGAGCAGGGCGTTGAGTTCCATATGTCGGCGCTCGCTGGGCATCAAGCCGACGCGCTTGACACCAAACACGCCGGCGATGGCCTCGAACTTTGGACGCAGGGCCTGAAATTGCAGATTGATGAGGTTGGGGCAGTGCAGATAGATCGCATTGCCCTGATCGCCGCCGACCTCCCCGCGCAGCACGTTGATGCCGTACTCCACCAGAAGATTGAGAATGTCGCGCAGGATGCCGATGCGGTTTTGACAATGGACTTTGATGCGCATGGAAGCTCCGTCACGCCGTCTTTTTCATGTTCAGCGCAGAAATTCGTAAAGATAAGCTGACAAATCAATCAGCCTTAAGGCCTTAGGAAGGCGGATCTTCGGTCAATACAGGCTCTTTGTAAAATTTACCTTACAGAAATCCTTTGCAGACACGGCTCGCCTGACCTGATCACCGGATGCAATCGCCCAAACCAAGGGCTATTTCTAATGCCATCGCGGTCATAACAACAAAGCCCTCAGCAGGAGAGCGACATGAAACAAACGCAGTACGTGGCCCGTGAGCCCGACGCGCAAGGTTTTATCGACTACCCGCAGCATGAGCATGCGGTGTGGAACACCTTGATCACCCGTCAGTTGAAGGTGATCGAGGGCCGCGCCTGCCAGGAATACCTGGACGGCATCGAGCAGCTCGCCCTACCCCACGACCGCATCCCGCAACTGGGTGAAATCAACAAGGTGCTGGCCGCTACCACTGGCTGGCAAGTCGCCCGGGTCCCGGCGCTGATCCCCTTCCAGACGTTCTTCGAATTGCTGGCCAGCAAGCGCTTCCCTGTCGCCACCTTCATTCGCAGCGCCGAAGAACTCGACTACCTGCAGGAACCGGACATCTTCCACGAGATCTTCGGTCACTGCCCCTTGCTCACCAATCCCTGGTTCGCCGAGTTCACCCATACCTACGGCAAGCTCGGCCTGGCCGCGACCAAGGAGCAGCGCGTGTACCTGGCGCGACTGTACTGGATGACCATCGAGTTCGGCCTGATGGAGACTGCCCACGGCCGCAAGATCTACGGTGGCGGTATTCTCTCCTCGCCCAAGGAAACCCTGTATAGCCTTTCCAACGAGCCCGAGCACCAGGCCTTCGACCCCATCGAAGCCATGCGTACGCCGTATCGCATCGACATTCTGCAGCCGGTGTATTTCGTGCTGCCGAACATGAAGCGCCTGTTCGACCTGGCCCACGAAGACATCATGGGCATGGTCCAGCGAGCCACGCAGTTGGGCTTGCATGCGCCGAAATTCCCACCCAAGGCGGCCTGAGCCACCTTGTCGACAACAAACTGATAGTGGAAACCCTCGATGAATGCCTTGAACCAAGCCCACTGTGAAGCGTGCCGTGCCGATGCACCGAAGGTCAGCGACCAAGAGCTGGCCGAGCTCATCCGCGAAATACCCGACTGGAGCGTGGAAGTGCGCGACGGTCACATGGAACTGGAGCGGGTGTTCCTGTTCAAGAACTTCAAGCATGCGCTGGCCTTCACCAACGCGGTCGGTGAAATCGCCGAAGCCGAAGGGCATCACCCAGGCCTGCTGACCGAATGGGGCAAGGTCACCGTCACTTGGTGGAGCCACTCCATCAAGGGCCTGCACCGCAACGACTTCATCATGTGCGCGCGTACCGACCAGGTGGCGCAAACGGCTGAAGGGCGTAAGTAAGCGCTGCACATTCGCAGCGGTTTGCCGCTGCGATTCACCCGCGATGCCCGCGCCTCTGCACCTGGCGCGAGCAGCGCCCATGATCCCTGCCACCTCCCACTGCTCAAGGTTTCTCGCGCTCGCCCAGCGCGTTGACCGTCCGCTATCCGCCCACAAATCCGAAGTGCGCGCGGGATTTTTTTCAAACTGTCATCCAGACTCCTGTATCCTGCCTCGGCGTTGCAAACGCTTCAGAATGCGCCTGGCGCAGCCTTTTCACTCACACTTGCGAGGAACGACGAGATGCACGAAATCCCGAATCTTCCCTTCCCAAGCCTGAACCCCGAAGAGCAGACCGTTACCGCCCATGCCGCCGAGCCGGCACCTGCTGGGCACGAAGGTGACGACCCCTCCAGCGCCGATCAGGACTAATCGCGCACCCCCGACCGTGTGAAAACGGCTGACCTGCGGGCTCGCCCCGTCAGCGCGCTTTCACACTGTCCAGACCCTCTCCCGCGAATCCCCCAATGCCCGAATCACCGCGCCGCTTGGCGATCACGCTGCAAATCGTCTCCATCGTACTGTTCACCTTCATCGGCTACCTGAACATCGGCATCCCGCTGGCCGTGCTACCCGGCTACGTGCATAACGACCTGGGCTTGAGCGCCGTACTGGCCGGCCTGGTGATCAGCGTGCAATACCTGGCCACCCTGCTCAGCCGCCCCACCGCCAGCCGCATCATCGACAATCTGGGCAGCAAGAAGGCGGTGATGTGGGGCTTGGCCGGCTGCGGCCTGAGCGGCGTGTTCATGCTCGCGTGCAGCTTCCTCGGCCACCTGCCGTGGGTGAGCCTGGCCTGTCTGCTGGTGGGGCGCCTGGTCCTAGGCAGCGCGGAAAGCCTGGTGGGCTCGGGTTCGATAGGCTGGGGCATTGGCCGCGTGGGCGCCGAACACACGGCCAAAGTCATTTCCTGGAACGGCATCGCCAGTTACGGCGCCCTGGCCATCGGCGCTCCGCTCGGGGTGCTGATGGTCAACCGCCTGGGGCTGTGGAGCATGGGCGCCAGCGTCATTGCGCTGGGCCTGATCGGTCTGGCCCTGGCGTGGTCGAAGCCGGCGGCGCCGATCGTGGCTGGCAAGCGCCTGCCATTTCTGCAAGTGCTGGGCAAGGTGTTTCCCCACGGCGCGGGACTGGCCCTGGGCTCGATCGGCTTCGGCACCATCGCGACTTTCATCACTCTGTACTACGCCAGTCGCGGCTGGCCGAGCGCCGCACTGACGCTGAGCGTGTTCGGCGCCAGCTTCATCTGCGCGCGCCTGCTGTTCGGCAACCTGATCAACCGCCTGGGCGGCTTTCGCGTGGCCATCGCCTGCCTGTCGGTGGAAACCCTTGGGCTGCTGTTGCTGTGGCTGGCACCGAGCGCGGAGCTTGCGCTGCTCGGCGCGGCCTTGAGCGGATTCGGTTTCTCCCTGGTCTTTCCGGCACTGGGCGTGGAGGCGGTCAATCAGGTGTCGGCCGCCAACCGCGGCGCAGCGGTGGGGGCGTACTCGTTGTTCATCGACCTGTCGCTGGGGATCACCGGGCCACTGGTGGGCGCGGTGGCCGCAGGGTTCGGATTCCGCTCGATCTTCCTGTTCGCCGCTGGGGCTGCGGTGTGCGGGCTGGTGTTGAGTGTGTATCTGTACCGGCAGACGCGCCGATACGATCGCGGGTAGCCGCGCCTGTGAAGGCGCGGGGTGACCATCAGGATCAGCGCAGCAGATGTTGCAGCACGACCTCCAACGGATGTCGCAACGGCTTGTCGGTCATGCGCTTGACCTGGCTACGGCATGAATAACCCGTCGCCAAGGCCTCGCCTGCCTTGTCCAGCTTGCCCGCCCAGGACTGCTCGAAGATGGCCTTCGACGTCTGCTGGTTGCGCGCCTCATGGCCGTAGGTGCCAGACATGCCGCAGCAACCGGTGGCTTCGGTCACCAGCTTGAGCCCCAACCGCTCGAACACCTGCTCCCACTGACGCGTGCTGGCCGGCGCGTTGGTCTTCTCCGTGCAGTGGGCCAGCAGACGGTAGCTGCCGCCCTGCCCTGCAGCCTGGCGTGGCAGCTCATCGACCAACCACTCCTGAGGCAGCAGCACCTTGGGGCAGCCTTCGAGCCCATCGACTTTCTGGTATTCCTGGCGATAAACCAAGGTCATCGCCGGATCCAGCCCGACCAAGGGTATGCCGCAGTCGGCCAGGGCCTTGAGTTGACGACCATTGCGAATCGCCGCCTTGGCGAACGCACCGAGGAAACCTTGTACGTGCAGCGGCTTGCCATTGGCACTGTAGGGGGCGAGAAACACCTGATAGCCAAGGCGGGTCGCCAGCTCGATGAGCACGGCCAGCAGCGGCGTTTCGAAATAGCGGGTGAAGGCATCCTGCACCAGCACCAGGCTACGCTCGCGCTGCATCGGCGTCAGTTCGCGCAGGCTGGGTACGCTGGCCATCTTCACCCGGCAGCGGGTCAGCGTGGCCTGCAGGTTGAAGCGGCTGATCAGCGGGCTGTCGACCATGCCCACCTGCTCGGCCAGCAGGCGGCTCACCCACTTCGCCCCCATCACGGCGTTGTACAGGCCCGGCGCGCGGGCCAGGTAAGGAATGGTGAATTCCAGCGAGCCGATCAGGTAATCACGCAACGGGCGCTGGTAGCGCCCGTGATAGAGCTCGAGGAAACGCGAACGGAAGTCCGGCACGTTGACTTTGATCGGGCACTGCCCGGCGCAGGACTTGCACGCCAGGCAACCGGCCATGGCGTCGTAGACTTCGTGGGAGAAGTCGGCCTGCCCCTGGCGCTGCGCGCGCCGGTTGGCCAAGCGCTTGGGCAGGCCCTTGAACCACGGTGCCTTGCGCTGCGCCGAGGCCAGTACGTCGATATCGGCCTCGCCCTGCAGGCGCAGCCACTCACGGATCAGCGAGGCGCGGCCCTTGGGCGAGTGGCGGCGCTCGCGGGTGGCTTTCCACGACGGGCACATGGCGTCGTTGGGGTCGTAGTTGTAGCAGGCGCCGTTGCCATTGCAGTGCACCGCGCTGGCGAAACTCTGCCAGACGCGCTCGTCGATGTGACGGTCGAGGTCGCCGCGCAAGGTCACGCCATCGACCGCCGTCAGGCCCTCGGCGCTGTGCAACGGGGTGCAGATCTTGCCAGGGTTGAGCTGATTGCGCGGGTCGAAGGCACCTTTGAGGCGCTGCAGGGCCGGGTACAGTTCGCCGAAATATTCGGGTACGTACTCCGAGCGCAAGCCTTTGCCATGCTCGCCCCAGAGCAGGCCACCGTAGCGTTTGGTCAGCGCTGCTACCGCATCGGAGATCGGCTTGACCAGCGCGGCCTGGGCCGGGTCCTTCATGTCCAGCGCCGGCCGAACATGCAGCACACCGGCATCGACATGACCGAACATGCCGTAGGCCAGGCCGTGGCCGTCGAGCAGCGCGCGGAACTCGGCGATGTAGTCGGCCAGGCGCTCCGGCGGCACGGCGGTGTCCTCCACGAAGGGCTGCGGCCGCACCTCGCCCTCGACGTTGCCCAGCAGCCCCACCGACCGCTTGCGCATGGCGTACACCCGCGTCACCGCTTCGGCGCCCTCGGCCAAGGTATGGCCCAGGCGCTCGACGCTGGTATCGCTGCGCAGGTGCTCGACGAACGCCGCCACCCGCGCATTGACTGCCTCCGGCTCATCGCCGCAGAACTCGACCAGGTTGATGCCCAGGGTCGGACGCTGCGTATCGGCGGGGAAGTATTCGGCCACGCTGTGCCAGACGATGTCCTGCATCGCCAGCATCAGCACCTTGGAGTCGACCGTCTCGATCGACAGCGGCTTGAGCGCCATCAGCGCATTGGCATCGCGTAGCGCGTCCATGAAGCTGGCATAGCGCACGTTGACCAGCACCGCATACTTGGGAATCGGCAGCACATTGAGCTTGGCCTCGACCACATAGCCCAATGAGCCCTCGGCGCCGCACAGTACGCTGTTGAGGTTGAAGCGGCCTTGCGTGTCGCGCAGGTGCGCCAGGTCGTAGCCGGTCAGGCAGCGGTTGAGCTTGGGAAAGGTCGCCTCGATCAATTCGGCCTGGCTCTGCTGGATGTCGCGCGCCGTGCGATACACCTCGCCCACCCGTCCGGGTGCGGCGCAGGCCCGTTCCAGGGCTGCGTCGTCCAGCGGCAGGCTGTGCAGGCGCTGGCCACCGAGCAGCACGCTGTGCAATTCGAGTACGTGGTCGCGGGTCTTGCCGTAGGTGCAACTGCCCTGGCCGCTGGCATCGGTGTTGATCATGCCGCCAAGGGTGGCGCGGTTTGAGGTGGACAGCTCAGGAGCGAAGAACAACCCGTGAGGCTTGAGCGCGGCATTGAGCTGGTCCTTGACCACACCGGCCTGCACCCGCACCCAGCGCTGTTCGACGTCGATCTCGAGAATGGCATTCATGTGCCGCGACAGGTCGACGACGATGCCATCGGTCAGCGACTGGCCGTTGGTGCCGGTGCCGCCGCCGCGCGGGGTCAGCTTGATCTGAGTGAAGCGCGGCTCGTCCATCAGCGTGGCGACCCGCACCACATCGTCGGCGTCCAGCGGGAACACCGCCGCCTGGGGCAAGCGCTGGTAGATCGAGTTGTCGGTGGCCAGCACCGTGCGGGTGCCGTAGTCGGCGCTGATCTGGCCGCGGAAACCGCTGGCACGCAGAGCGTCGAGGAATTCGGGGTAACCGGCGGCAGGCGCACGGACAGGCAACTGGGCGATCATCGAAGGATGGCCTCTTGATAGGTCTGATCACGGTATGGACGTTACTGACACCTGCGCAGCATGCATGAATGCCGACAGGTCAGATGACGGATGCGCCCATGTTCCTGTAGTTTCCGCTCGAGGGCAAACGGATAATCCTGCCGCTATCGATGAGTTTCATGAATGAATTACCGCCACTTGACGCCCTCGATGTCGCTGCTGCTGGCCTTCGAGGCGGCTGCGCGCCATGAAAGCTACACCCGCGCTGCCGTGGAGCTGTCGCTCACCCAGAGTGCGGTCAGCCGCCAGGTCCAGGCGCTGGAGCAGCAACTGGGGCTGACACTGTTCCGCCGCGAGGGGCGCCAGGTGCAATTGACCGATGTGGGCCGCTTGTACCAGCGCGAATTGAGCGAAGCCCTGGGTCGAATTCGCAGCGCCACCCTGCAGGCCCTGGCCTACCAATCCGGGGTCGGCACCTTGCGCCTGGCGACCTTGCCGACTTTCGGCTCGAAATGGCTGCTGCCGCGCTTGCACGCGTTCTATCAGGCGCATCCGGGCATGCTGGTGCATATTCATTCACGTATCGAAGCCATCGACTTCGACACCAGCGAAATCGATGCCGCCATCGGCGTGGCCAGCCACGACCTACCTGGCTTGATCTGTCATCGGCTGCATGCCGAAGAGTTGGTGGTGATCCTGCCGCCGCAAGCGGCACTTGCGGCCGATGGCTGGACACCGCGGCGGATCAGCGAAGAGCTGCTGCTCAACGTCGCCAACAATCCGCACGCCTGGGGCGAATGGTTCTCCCATCATGGACTGGCGCACCGCTCGATGCGCCTGGGGCCAAGCTTCGAGCTGACCTCGCACTTGATCCAGGCGGTCCGTGCGGGCATCGGCATCGGCCTGGTGCCCAGGATCCTGGTGGCCGAGGAATTGGCCAAAGGCGAGCTGTTCAGTCCCGCAGGGGCGTTCGCCAGCCAGCGCAGCTACTACCTGATCTATCCACCCCGCAATGAAGGGCTGCCGTCGTTGCGGGCCTTTCGCGGGTGGTTGCTGGAGCAGATCTAGGCTCTGCCTGAAAAGCCTTGACACTCGGTGATGCTGCGTTGAAAACCGCCTCGGAATGCTCATTTACAACCCGTAAACTCCGCTTCCTCGGCGGTTTTCGCCTTGCCTGACCTTCGTCTCAAGGCTTTTCAAACAGAGCCTAGCTTTCGCCCAGACAACAAAAAACCCGGTACCCGTTACCTGGCACCGGGTTTGATGGCATCAACCGCGCTTCACTCGGCCACGCTGCGCGTCGCCTCGCCCGCCTGCGCCATGCGCTTGCTCTTGATCACATGGAACACGTACATCACCAGCAACCACACCGGAATCGCGTAGACCGAAATCTGGATCCCTGGAATCTGCAGCATGATGCCCAGGATCAGCACCACGAAAGCCAGACACAGGTAGTTGCCATACGGATACCACAGCGCCTTGAACAGCGGTTTCTGGCCCGTGCGGTCCAGGTGCTGACGGAACTTGAGGTGCGAGTAGCTGATCATCGCCCAGTTGATCACCAGCGCCGCTACGACCAGCGACATCAGCAACTCCAGGGCCTGTTGCGGCATGAAATAGTTGAGCAGCACGGCAATCAGGGTAAAGGCCGCCGATGCCAGGATCGCCCGGACGGGAACGCCACGACGGTCGATTTTTGCCAGGGCCGCCGGCGCGTCGCCCTGCTCGGCCATGCCGTAGAGCATGCGCGCATTGCAGTAGGTGCCACTGTTGTAGACCGACAATGCGGCAGTGAGCACCACGAAGTTGAGCAGGTGCGCCGCCACGTCGCTGCCCAGCAGGGAGAACACCTGCACGAACGGACTGCTGCCATAACTGCCGCCGGACGCGTCGATGCTCGCCACCAGGCTGTTCCACGGCGTCAGCGACAGCAGGATCACCAGCGCGCCGATGTAGAAGATCAGGATGCGGTAGATGACCTGGTTGATCGCCTTGGGAATCACCGTCTTCGGCTTGTCGGCTTCGGCAGCGGTGAAACCGAGCATTTCCAGGCCGCCGAAGGAGAACATGATGATCGCCAATGCCATCACCAATCCGCTGACGCCATTGGGGAAGAAACCGCCGTGGCTCCACAGGTTGCTCACCGAAGCCTCCGGACCGCCGCTGCCGCTGGTGAGCAGGTAGGCGCCCAAAGCGATCATGCCGACGATGGCCACCACCTTGATGATCGCGAACCAGAACTCAGCCTCGCCGAACACCTTGACGTTCATCAGGTTGATGGCGTTGATCAGCACGAAGAAACCCGCCGCCGTGACCCAGGTGGGGATCTCCGGCCACCAGTAGTGGACATACTTGCCGACCGCCGACAGTTCCGACATACCCACCAGGATATACAGCACCCAGCAGTTCCAGCCCGACAGAAAGCCGGCGAAACCGCCCCAGTACTTGTGGGCGAAATGGCTGAATGAGCCTGCCACCGGCTCCTCGACGATCATCTCGCCGAGTTGGCGCATGATCATGAAGGCGATGAAGCCGCAGATGGCATAACCGAGAATCATCGACGGGCCGGCGGATTTCATCACCCCGGCCGAGCCCAGGAACAACCCGGTGCCGATGGCACCGCCCAGGGCGATCAACTGGATGTGGCGGTTCTTCAGGCCGCGCTTGAGTTCGCCTGACGGCTGCGAATGTTGTCCACTCATGAACGAAGTCACCTGCTTGTTTTTATCTGTGACGGAATCGGACCCGCAGCGCTCGTGGCACAGCGGAATGAAGCAAGGTGGTTACCTTGGGTTCTCGGACCCTGGCGCCGCGCCGGGCGCTGGGCCTGGGGCAGATCAGCCGGGTGTCGGCGAGAATGCGTGGTACGCGAGGGGGTCACAGGTAAAACGCGGCGCATTGTATACCCCTGCGAGCGCGCAGGCATCAACGCGTTGCGTGGTTTGCTCGGGGCAAAACGCAGCGGTCCTGAGGGAGAGGCCGACTGAGGCGGGATGATCGGCGTACATGGCGCCTCCATTTATTGTTGTCGGGCGCAGCATCGTGGCTGCGCGGTGCACGGGGCTGGCTGGACTATCGGTGAGAACGCACGCGTCAGACAAGGCCCGTGATGCAGACAGAAACGTGCCAACGCACCCCGATACGGAACGCTGGCTTTACAGGTGGCGCCGATGCGGCGTTTTCTTCAAGGCCTGCGCGAAGCACTCGTACACTTTTCTTTACAAGGTGGAAACCAGATCTTCCACAGGCTGGAAAAAGACTTTTTGCTCAAGGACTTGTAATAACTTTCCGGCTCTTTGCGCAGGTGCAAAAAAGCCAGCCCGAGGGCTGGCTCATGCACGGCGCAAACCGATCAGCCGCGTGGCTTGCCGCGTCCACGGCCGGCCGGCTTGTCAGCGCCGGGCTTGGTCGCACGCTTACGCATCTCGCTTGGACGCTCGGCGACGGCACTGCCGCGATTGCCCTTGCGCGGGGCCTCTTCGCGTACTGGACGTGCCGGACGCTCAGCCGCCTCGCGCGGCTGGCGCTCGCCCGCCTCCTGGGCAGGACGCAGGTTGCGCACGCGCTCGCCACGGCCCAGCGGTCGGGTGGACTTGCGCTGCAGACGCTCGAGCTTGTCCTTGGCCTTGAGGTTGAGGGTCGGCAGCGCCACCGGCTGCAGCCCGACTTCGGCTGCCAGGATATCGATCTCGCCCTGGCTCATTTCACGCCAGCGGCCCATCGGCAGGTCTGAGTTGAGGAATACCGGGCCGAAGCGCACACGCTTGAGGCGGCTGACCACCATGCCCTGGGATTCCCACAACCGGCGCACTTCACGGTTGCGACCTTCCATCACCACGCAGTGATACCAGTGGTTGAAACCTTCGCCACCGGGCGCCTTCTGGATGTCGGTGAAGTTGGCCGGGCCGTCTTCGAGCATCACACCGGCCTTGAGGCGGTCGATCATCTCGTCATCGACCTCGCCCCGCACGCGCACCGCGTATTCGCGGTCCATCTCGTAGGAGGGGTGCATGAGGCGGTTGGCCAACTCGCCATCAGTGGTGAACAGCAGCAGGCCGGTGGTGTTGATGTCCAGGCGACCGATGTTGATCCAACGGCCTTCCTTGGGACGCGGCAGGCGATCGAACACGGTGGGACGACCTTCGGGGTCGTCACGGGTGCAGATCTCGCCGTCGGGCTTGTTGTACATGATGACGCGGCGGGTCGCCTCGGCGGCTTCCTCGCGCTTGATCAGCTTGCCATCGACGGCGATGGCATCGTGCAGGTCGACGCGCTGGCCAAGCGTGGCAGCGACGCCGTTGACCTTGATGCGGCCCTGGCTGATCCAGGCTTCGACGTCACGGCGCGAACCCACGCCAATGCGCGCCAGCACCTTTTGCAGCTTTTCGCCGGACGGCGGGGTGGGTTGGGTTTCTTGCAGGTCTTTGTCGCTCATCTGGGCACCTCCCGGTGTACGGTGTATGAAAGCGATTCGGCGACGGATGCGCCAAGGGGGCGCGCATTGTACGTGGTTGACGCAAGCGATGCATCGGGGCGCAGGTGTTTTTTTCCCAACGGTATGCAACACGTCGACCTGATCATGGGCGCAGCCGGTGCCAGGCCCTCAGATCTTGTCCTCCGGCGCCTCGACCGCATCATTGGCCTGGCGCAAATCATCGAAATCGGTCTTGAGTCCCTCCTCCATCGCGTCGAGCTCCACCAACAAGCTGCGGAAGCTGGTCTGCTCCTTCGGCTCACCCTCCTGGGCCTCATCGGCGAGGCTGGCGTCGGCCAGCGCCTGCAGATGCGCAGGCACCGGGGCCTCGTCCGGGTCGTCAGCCAGCACCTGCGGCTCCATTTCCCGCAGTTCGGCCAGCGGCGGCAGCTCGTCCAGGCTACGCAGATTGAAGTGATCGAGGAACGCCTTGGTAGTGGCGAACATCGCTGGACGGCCCGGCACTTCGCGATAGCCGACGATGCGGATCCACTCGCGCTCCATCAGCGTCTTGACGATATTGCTGTTGACCGCCACGCCACGCACGTCCTCGATCTCCCCGCGGGTGATGGGTTGACGGTAGGCGATCAGCGCCAGGGTCTCCAGCAGCGCGCGGGAGTAACGCTGCGGGCGCTCTTCCCACAGCCGGCCGACCCACGGCGCGTAGGTTTCGCGGATCTGCAGACGATAGCCGCTGGCCACTTCCTTGAGCTCGAAGGCGCGCCCGGCGCAGGATTTCTCCAAGGCTGCCAGCGCCTTCTTGAACACGGCCGGCGCCGGCCGCTCGGCCTCCTCGAACAGCTCGTAGAGGCGCTCAAGCGACTGCGGCTTGCCGCTGGCCAACAGAAAAGCTTCGATCAGCGACGCCAGGTCGCGGGGTTCATTGAGGTTCATCGGGGTAGTTTGACCGTTACTCGGCGCGGACTCGGACATGGATCGGGGTGAACGGCTCATTCTGCACCAGTTCGATCAGCGATTCCTTCACCAGCTCGAGAATCGCCATGAAGGTGACCACCACCCCAAGCTTGCCTTCCTCGGCCTCGAACAGCTCGACGAAGGGTACGAAGCCGCCGCCCTTCAAGCGCTCCAGCACCTGACTCATGCGCTCGCGGGTAGAGAGCGTCTCGCGGGTGATCTGGTGGCTTTCGAACAGGTCGTTGCGGCGCATGACCTCGGCCATGGACAGCAGGATCTCCTCCAGCGCCACCTCCGGCAGCAGCTTGCGCACCTTGGCCTGGGGCGCCTCCAGTTGCGGCACCAGCACCTCGCGGCCAATGCGCGGCAAGCCGTCGATGTCCTCGGCGGCAGCCTTGAAGCGCTCGTACTCCTGCAGGCGACGGATCAGCTCGGCGCGCGGATCGCCCTCTTCTTCCTCGACTTCACTGGAGCGCGGCAGCAGCATGCGCGACTTGATCTCGGCGAGCATGGCGGCCATCACCAGGTACTCCGCCGCCAGTTCCAGGCGTACGGACTTCATCAACTCGACGTAGCCCATGTACTGCCGGGTGATCTCGGCCACCGGGATGTCGAGGATGTCGATGTTCTGCTTGCGGATCAGGTACAGCAGCAGGTCCAGCGGGCCTTCGAAGGCTTCGAGAAACACCTCCAGCGCATCCGGCGGAATATACAGGTCGATGGGCAGCTCGGTCAGGGCTTCGCCATAGACCAGCGCCAACTGCAATTGCTGCGGCGTTTCAGGTTCGTGCGTCAGGGCCTCGGGGGCGTCGGCCTGGCTCACGCGTCGACCAGGAAAGGCGACGGGTCGCCACACCCTTCGCGGATCAGCTTCGGCGCGGCGCCGGACAGATCGATGATGGTGGACGCCTTGAGATCGCCGAATCCACCGTCGATCACCAGGTCGACGTGGTGCTCCAGGCGCTCACGGATTTCGTAGGGATCGGTCATCGGTTCGTCGTCGCCCGGCAGGATCAGGCTGACGCTCATCAGGGGCTCGCCAAGCTCGGCCAGCAGCGCCAGGGTAATCGCATGGTTCGGCACACGCAGACCGATGGTGCGGCGTTTTTCATGCAGTAGCAAACGCGGCACCTCGCGGGTGCCGTTGAGAATGAACGTGTAGGGGCCGGGCACATGGGCCTTGAGCAGGCGGAAGGTGCCGGTGTCGACCTTGGCATACAGCCCCAACTGCGACATGTCGCAGCACATCAGCGTGAAGTTGTGGGTCTTGTCCAAGCCTCGCAGACGCCGGACGCGCTCGATCGCCGCCTTGTCGCCCATCTGACAACCCAGGGCATAAGCCGAGTCGGTCGGATAGACCACCACTCCGCCTTTGCGAATGATCTCCACGGCCTGACGAATCAGCCGCGACTGCGGATTCTCCGGGTGAATCTGGAAGAATTGGCTCACTTCGTCGTCCTGTTCATACCGCCATAGGCTGTTCATGATGGAATCGGCGCCACAGAGGTGGCAGGTCCTCGGGCAGGGGCCGGTAGGCACCGATCTCGCCCCAGGTGCCGGGGCCGTGGAAATCACTGCCGGCGCTTGCCAGCAGGCCGAACTCACGGGTCAGAATGGACATCGTGCCCACCTGTTCGGGCGGCATCATCCCATTGACCACTTCCAGTGCCTGCCCTCCCGCTTGAATATAGTCGGCGATCAGGCGCCTGCGCTTGCTGCGGGTGAGCTCGTAGTGCATCGGGTGGGCCAGGCTGACCCAAGCGTTTGACTGACGAAGGGTCGCGACAGTTTCCTCGAGCGTCGGCCAGTGCAACTTGACGTCGCCCAGTTTGCCGGCGCCCAGCCACTTGCGAAACGCCTCGCCGCGGTCCTTGACGTAGCCGGCACGGACCAGGAATTCGGCAAAATGCGGGCGTGCCGGCGCATTCTGGCTGTCGCCCAACGCCTGTTGCACCGCCCGGGCCCCGTCGAGGGCATCGGGCATACCCTTGGCCGCCAGGCGTCGGGCGATGTCCTCGGCGCGCATCCAGCGACCGCGATGCAGTTGTTCGATGGCCTCGAGCAGAGGCGGCGCATCGAGCGCAAAATCGTAACCCAGCACATGAATGGTGGCCCCACCCCAGGTGCACGACAGTTCGACACCGCTGACCCACTGCAGGCCCCGCTCCAGGCAGGCGGCACGCGCCTCCGACAAGCCTTCGAGGGTATCGTGATCGGTCAACGCCAGCGTGCGCACCCCGTGTTCATGGGCGCGCGCGACCAGTGCCGTGGGCGACAAGGCGCCGTCGGAGGCCGTGCTGTGACAGTGCAGATCAACATTCATGGAGGAGCGCTTTCGCCGGAATCGATGTTTGTTATTATGCCGTCACATCCCGCTTCTGGCTGCCACTGTGAAACAATTCATCGATTTCATCCCGCTGCTGCTGTTCTTCATCGTCTACAAGATGGACCCGCGACCGCTGGAATTCGCCGGCCACACCTTCGAGTTCGGCGGTATCTACAGCGCCACGGCGATGCTCATCGTCAGCTCCGTGTTGGTCTATGGCGCCGTCTTCCTGCGCCAGCGCAGGCTGGAAAAGAGCCAATTGCTGACCCTGGTCGCCTGCTTGGTGTTCGGCGGCCTGACCCTGGCCTTCCACAGCGAAACCTTCCTCAAATGGAAGGCACCGGTGGTCAACTGGCTGTTCGCCCTGGCCTTCGCCGGCAGCCATTTCATCGGCGATCGGGTCCTGATCAAGCGCATCATGGGCCACGCCGTGACCCTGCCGGACGTAATCTGGACCCGCCTGAACCTGGCCTGGATCGCATTCTTCCTGGTCTGCGGTGCGGCCAACCTGTTCGTCGCCTTCACCTTCCAGGACTTCTGGGTCGACTTCAAAGTCTTCGGCAGCCTCGGCATGACCGTGGTCTTCCTCATCGCCCAGGGCGTTTACCTGTCGCGCCATTTGCACGACGCCGACACCTCCCCTTCCAAACCCAAGGACTGACATGCTCTACGCCATCATCGCCAGCGACGTCGAAAACTCCCTGGAACAGCGCCTGGCCGCACGCCCCGCGCACATCGAGCGGCTGCAGCAGCTCAAGGCCGAAGGCCGCGTGGTGCTGGCCGGCCCGCATCCGGCCGTCGACAGCAACGATCCCGGGGCGGCAGGCTTCAGCGGCAGCCTGATCGTCGCCGAGTTCGACTCGCTGGCCGCGGCCCAGGCCTGGGCGAATGCCGACCCTTACGTGGCGGCCGGCGTCTACGCGCAAGTGGTGGTCAAGCCGTTCAAGCAAGTCCTGCCCTGACCGGCCCCAGGCCTGTACGCACGCTCTGCGACGCACAGGCCTTTTGCTGAACATTCATCTATCGCGGCCACCTGCCGACAACCTCCTGAATCGAATCAGAGAATCAGGAGTTCCGATGCGCCAAGGTCCGTTGTTCCTGCTGCTGTGCTGCCTGCTGTCGTCCTCCCCCCTCGCGCTCGCCGAGCAACCGCACTCGACGGATACCGATGCACGTGTCAGCGAACTGCAGCAGCGCCTGCAAGCCAGCGAGCAGCAGCGCGCGGTGCTGAGCCGACAACTCCAGGGAATCGACAGCACCCAGCTCGAACGCCTGCGTGAGGAGAACCAGCGTTTGCAGGCAGCCGTGCAGAAACAGCAGGCCAGCGGCCCGCTGCACCTGCTCACCGAACAGCAACAGTGGTTCGTGATCGGCTCGGGCGTTGCACTGTTATCGGCTGTGTGCGGTATCTTAGCCAGCGGCGGACACAGAAGACGTCGGCAATGGTTGAATTGAGTGAGTCATGAGCGAGCTGTTACTGATTGATGATGACCAGGAGTTGTGCGAGCTGCTCGGCAGTTGGCTGACTCAGGAAGGTTTTGCGGTCCGCGCCTGCCACGATGGCGAAAGTGCGCGCCAGGCCTTGGCCGCCCAGGCGCCGGCGGCCGTGGTGCTGGATGTGATGCTGCCCGACGGCAGCGGCTTGGAGTTGCTCAAGCAACTGCGCAGCGAGCACGCCGAACTGCCCGTGTTGATGCTCTCGGCCCGTGGCGAACCGCTGGATCGCATTCTCGGCCTGGAACTGGGCGCCGACGATTACCTGGCCAAGCCGTGTGATCCACGCGAGCTCACCGCCCGCCTGCGTGCGGTACTGCGCCGCAGCCATCCGGCTGCGCCCAGTACCCAGGTCGAGATCGGTGACCTGATCTTCAGCCCGGTGCGCGGCGTGGTCAGCATCGATCAGCGCGAGATGAGCCTGACCCTGTCGGAGAGCCGTATCCTCGAAGCCCTGCTGCGCCAGCCCGGCGAGCCGCTGGACAAGCAGGCCCTGGCGCAGCTCGCCCTGGGCCGCAAACTCACGCTGTACGACCGCAGCCTGGACATGCACGTCAGCAACCTGCGCAAGAAAATCGGCCCCCATGCCGATGGCCGGCCGCGCATCGTTGCCCTGCGCAGCCGGGGTTATTACTACAGCCTCTAGAGCTCCAGCCCCAGCACCACCGCGCACAGGATCAAGAACACGCAGAACAGCGTGCGCAGCACCTTCTCAGGCAGCGCATGGGCCAGCCGCACGCCCCAGCTGATGCTCAGCAGCCCGCCGATGGCCAAGCCAGCGCCCATGCGCCAGTCGACGCTGCCATGCACACCGTAGGTGACCAAGGTCACCAGGGTACTGGGCGCCGCCAGTGCCAGCGACAAGCCCTGGGCCACCACCTGCGAGGCGCCGAACACACTGGTCAACAGGGGCGTGGCCACCACGGCCCCGCCGACCCCGAACAGCCCGCCCATGCTGCCGGCAAAACAGCCCAGCACACCGAGCCACGGCCAGGGATAACGTAACTGGCTGCTCGGTGGCGCCACCTTCATGAACATGCGCGCCACGTTCCACACCGCCAAAGCCACCAGAAACGCCACGAAGCCCAGACGCATCGCGTGCGCATCGAGCCCCACCGCCCAGATCGAGCCCAGCCAGGCGAACACAAAGCTGCACAGCGCCAAGGGCACGGCGTGTCGCAGCTCGATACGGTTACGCTGATGGTAGCGCCACAGCGCCAGCAGCACATTCGGCACCACCATGACCAACGCGGTCCCTTGAGCCAGTTGTTGATCGAGGCCGAATAGCACACCCAGGGCGGGAATGGCGATCAGGCCGCCACCGATCCCGAACAACCCGCCAACGGTGCCCAGCACCGTCCCCAACAGCACATACATCAACCACTCGATCATCAGTCCCTCATGCGCCACGTTCTCGATGCCCGCATGCTACGCAGTCGTGCCTGGCAGGGAAACGCACAGCAGCGCACAATGGCTATGCGTATCACGCACAAGCAAGGACCTGTCATGAGCCCCGATATCCTCACCGAACAGCTGAGCCTGTTCCTCGACGTGTTGCACACCGGCAGTTTCTCCGCCGCCGCGCGACGCCATCCGCTGACCCCCTCGGCCGTTGCCCGGCGCATCGACGCGCTGGAGAACGCCCTGGGCAGCCGCCTGTTCGTGCGCAGTACCCACGCCGTGCGCCCGACCCCGGCGGGCAACGCGTTCGCCGAACGTGCCCGACGCATCATCGAGGAACTGCGCCTGGCGCGGGCCGAGGCGGTGTCGTTGAGCAGCGCGCCCGAAGGGCTGATCCGCATGGACGCACCCGCCGCCTTCGGCCGTCGTCACCTGGCGCCGGCCATTGCCGACTTTCTGGTGGCCTATCCCGGCCTGGACGTGCAACTGCGCTTGATCGACAGCTTCGTCGACATGCACGGTGGGCATCTGGGCGAGGTCGACCTGGTCCTGCGCGCCGGCACGCTGGCCGACACTCGTTTGGTGGCGACCCCTCTAGCCAAGATGGTGCGCATCGCCTGCGCCAGTCCTGCCTATTTGGCCAGCCGCGGCGTACCCGGCTGCCCCAGTGAACTGCCGCAGCACGATGGCCTGGACTGGGACGGCCTGGCCCCCCCTTTTGCCTGGCGCTTCACCGTGAATGGCCAACAGCGGCTGTATCGCCCTGCCCGCCTGCGCATGACCGCGAACAATGCCGAGACCTTGCTGTTCGGCGCCCTGGCCGGCCTCGGCATCGCGCATCTGCCCACTTGGCTGGTCAGCGAGTACCTGCTGCGCGGCGAATTGCAGCCGCTGTTTTGCGAAAACGGCCTGCCAGAACCGGAAACCACCGGCATCTATGCGTTGCGACTCGAACATGAAACGAACTCTCGCAGCCGCTTGTTGCTCGAATTCCTCAAGAGCCGCTTCAGCCCGGTACCGCCTTGGGACCTGGCACTGCGCAGTGGACTGCGCAGTTAGTGAGCGCACTAACGATCAGCGTGCTAGATTCTTAACCGAACTCATTCAAGGACTTGCATGAACGCCGACACCAACGCCCCGTGCGACGAGCTGCTGCTGAACAATCAGGTGTGTTTCGCCCTGCATTCCACCTCGTTGCTGATGACCAAGGTCTACAAGCCTCTGCTGCAAGCCTTGGGTCTGACCTACCCGCAGTACCTGGCCATGCTCGTGTTGTGGGAGCAGGACGGGCTCACCGTAGGTGAAATCAGCCATCGCCTGCTGACCGATCCCGGTTCGTTGACCCCTTTGCTCAAGCGCCTGGAGAGCGAAGGGCTGCTCAACCGCACCCGCAGCCGTGAAGATGAGCGTGTGGTGCTGGTGGAACTGACCGACAAAGGACGGACTCTGCGCGAGCAAGCGCGCAAGGTGCCGCAGTGCATCCTGGAAGCCTCCGGGCGCACAGTGCAGCGCCTGCAGAAATTGCAGGCTGAATTACTGGAATTGCGCGAGAGCCTGCAAAAGAGCCTGTGAGCGAGCAACCGGACGAATGGCGTGAAAATTATATTGCGCGCAAAATAATTGCGAACTAAATTAATAGCCACACCCCATCGCGCTCCGGCGCTCATCACGCAAGCGAGGCTCAAGATGCACAAGGTCAATGCGCTGTACATTGCACAAGCGACTTCCACCGGCGGCCGTGACGGCCAATCCCGCTCCAGCGATGGCAAGCTCGAGGTCAAGCTCAGCACCCCCAAGGAGCTGGGCGGCGCAGGCGGGGAAGGCAGCAATCCCGAGCAGTTGTTCGCTGCGGGTTACTCGGCCTGTTTCATCGGTGCGCTTAAGTTCGTCGCCGGCCAGGCCAAGCAAGCATTGCCCGCTGACACGGCGATCACCGCCAAGGTCGGTATTGGTCAGATCCCCGGTGGTTTCGGGCTGGACATCGACCTGCACATCGCCCTCCCCGGCCTGACCCAGGCGGACGCCGAGGCGCTGGTCGAGAAGGCCCATCAGGTCTGTCCTTATTCCAACGCCACCCGTGGCAACGTGGATGTGCGCCTGCACGTGACGGTCTGAATCAGCCGCCTTGCTGACGGACACAAAAAACCCGGCATACGCCGGGTTTTTTATTGGCTCACCAGAAGTCTTACTTCTTGGTGCGGCCTTTGAAGCTGTTGTCGCGGGTATCGATATCGATCCACTCGTCGATTTCGATGAAGTCGGCGACTTGGATCTCGGTGCCGTTGGCCAGCTTGGCAGGCTTCATGACCTTGCCGGAGGTGTCGCCACGGGCAGCGTTCTCGGTGTAGACGACCTTACGGCTGATGGTGGTCGGCAGTTCGACCGACACCAGACGGCCTTCGAAGAAGACGGCTTCGCAGATGTCTTCCATGCCTTCTTCGATGTACGGCAGAACGGCGTCGATGTCTTCGGCGTTCAGCTCGTACATGGTGTAGTCGGTGGTGTCCATGAAGGTGTATTCGTCACCATTGATGAACGACAGGGTCGCTTCTTTGCGATCCAGGATCACGTCGTCCAGCTTGTCGTCGGCGAAGTAGACGGTCTCGGTCTTGTAGCCGGTCAGCAGGTTCTTCAGCTTGGTCTTCATGATCGCGCTGTTACGGCCCGACTTGGTGAATTCCGCTTTCTGGACCAGCCACGGGTCGTTGTCGATCCGCAGGACGGTGCCGGGTTTCAGTTCTTTACCAGTTTTCATTACGCAGTATCCGAATCTGGATGGATTTATAAAAATCGAGGCCGCGTATCATAGCCAATTTCGATAAAACTGTACCAGCGCTGTAGCAAGGTCCGGTCGAGCGGCCTGTGCGCTGCGCCACTGCCGGGCGTGCGCCTGGAGTGTCGGCCAGTGGGGCTGCAACGCGCGCCAGGCCTGGGCCATGTCGCGGTCCATGTTCCACGCCCGCCACACCGCCAGCAGCGCCTGCGCCGCTTCGTCCGACAGGCCCTGGCGGTAGATCTTCAAGAAGGCTTCGAGCTTTTCCCAGTGGGCGTTCTCATCCTGAATGTAGATGTGCCACAGCCACGGCTGGCCGGCCCACTGGGCGCGCACGAAGGAATCCTCACCGCGCACGGCGTTGAAATCGCAGCACCAGAGCAACTGGTCGTAGTCTTGCTGGCTGACGAACGGCAGTACCTGAAGCGTCAAGCCACCGCGACGGCGTACATCCCCCACGGCCAAGGCTTCGCCGAACCAGACATTGAGGTCGGCGAGAATTCGTCCCTCTGGCACCAGCAAGTGCGTGGGCTGGACATCTTCGATCAACGCGTCCAGCCAGTTGGCCAACTGCGGGTTCTCGTAGGCGAACAGCGAGATCAGCCGTGCCGAGGGCGCTGGATGCACGTTCAACCGGGCCAGGAATGCCTGTCGCGCGGTGTCGTCGGTCTGCCAGACCAGGCAGCGCTGGACGAGATCGCGTTCTCGCAGCAGGCCACCGGTCTTGGCCGTGAAGCCGGGAAAGAAAAACACGGTGCGCAGACCATTGGGCTGTGGCGAAGGCAAGCCATGGCAGCCTTCGACCCAGTCTTCGGCGCTGAGGTATTCCAGGTTCAGCCATAACGCGGGCGTTGGACGTGCCGCCAGCGCGTCGAGGTAGGGGCCAGGGAGGCGGCAGCCGAAGGCGCCGATGACCACCTCGGCAGTGGCGCACGCGGGCCAGTCGCTTGCCCAATGACGCACGTCGACACCCTGTTGCCACTGCTGTGAGGCTTGCGGGTCGGCGCTTGGGCACAGGCGGGTGAAGGCGGTGAGATCGTCGACCCACAGGCGCACGTGCAGTGAGTGCTCATTGGCCAGTTGCCGGGCCAGGCGCCAGGTCACGCCAATATCACCGTAGTTGTCGATGACCGTGCAGAAGATGTCCCAGGTGGGCGGCAAGGGCGCGTGCTGCATGGTCATTCTCGATAGCGGCGGATTGGGGGCCGGGTATTCTGGCGGTAAAGGGACGAGGGGGAAAGCGTTGCTTGTGGGCGCAGTCCTCACCGGGTTTTCTGGTTCGAGTGTGGGTGCCGATGCGTGGTCGTGCGACAATCGAGGGGTCATTCTCTTTTCCAGGAAGCCACGATGAATCGTCGTCGCGCAGTGAAGATCACGCTTAGCCCTGTGCAGTTGGTCCTGAGCATTGCCTTGGGCCTATGGCTTGGGGCGGTGGCCGTTGGCTTGAGCGTAGGGCTGGTCTGGCATCTCTGGCCGGCGCAGGTCGAGCCGTTGGCACGCGCCGTGGCGCCGGCACGCGTTGCGCCAGGGCCAACCCCACCAGCGCCCGCGCAACAAGACGCTCAGCAGGCGATGTTCGAGCGTTACCAGCAGGTGCTGCAGGAGCAGCAGGCACGCCAGGCCATCGAGGCCGATCCGCGCCATCTGGCCAACCCCAAATGCCAGTTCTGGTTGCAGCAGAACCGCAACGCCCCCACCGCCAACAGCCAGGCCAAAGTGATGGAGTTCTGCAACTGATCATGGACAAGGCCTGCCTGCTCGCCCACATCATCGAACGCCTCGAGCACGACAGCGAGGTGCTGCGTCGCGCCGCCCAGACGGCCTACGAAACCGCGACAGCCGAAGAAAACATCGCCGAGAACAAGTACGACACGCTCGGCCTGGAAGCCTCCTACCTCGCCACCGGACAAGCGCGGCGCACGGCCGAGATTCGCCAGGCGCTGGTGAGCTATCAGCAACTGCTGCTGCGCGACTACGACCCCGTGCGAGGTATCCAGGTGAGCAATAGGGTCACCCTCGAAGATGAGCAGGGCACTCGCCAGTGCCTGTTCCTCGGACCTGAGGGTGCAGGCCTGAAGATCGGCGAAGGCGATGCACAGGTCACCGTGATCACCCCGCGCTCGCCGTTGGGCCTGCAACTGCTCGGCAAGCGACTCGACGACGAAGTCACCCTGATGCTCGCCGGCACCGCGCAGGTGCAGTGCGTGGTCGAGGTCGACTGAGCCGCCCTACCCGCCGCTGGCCACGAAAGCCTCGTCCACCCGAGCCAACTGCGCCTCGCTCAGCGTGCCGGCCTGATAGTGCAGCTTGATCCACGCCAGCAGGTAGTCGTAACGCGCCCGGGCCAGATCGCGTCGAGTGGTGGACAACTGCTGCTCGGCATTGAGCACATCCAGGTTGACCCGCTCCCCGCCCTGCACGCTCTTGCGCGTCGAGGCCACCAACGCCTCGGCGGCCTGCAGGGCCCGTTCGTAGGCGCGCAAGCGGCTGGCGCCAGAGGCGCAGGCGTTGTATTGCCGACGCAGTTCGATCAGGGTGCTGCGGGTATTGCCATCGAGTTCGTACTCGGCCTGCTCCAGGTGTCGGCTGGCTTGGCGGGTGGACGCACTCACGGCACCGCCAGCGAACAGCGGCAGGCTGATTTCGATACCCACCGTGTTGGTGTCATAACGCTGGTTGTAGGTGTTGCCGCTGTCCGACTCCTGGCGCCGCGAGGTGGCGAAGGCATTGACCTTGGGCTGGTGCCCGGCCCGGTTGCGCTCGACTTCGTAGCGGGCCACGTCCAGCGCATGGCGCTGCGAGCCGAGCACGGGGTTGCCCTCCAACGCCAGCGACTGCCAGGCCTCGAAGCCTGTGGGCGCCATCACCGGCAAGGCGAAGCCGCTGCGCAGCGGCGCCAGATCGTCGATGTGCACCGCCGGTTCGCCGATCAACGCACCGAGTTCGCGCAGGGCGGCGTCTTCGTCGTTGCGGGCCTGGATTTCCTCGGCATCGGCCAGCTCGAAACGTGCCTGGGCCTCGAGGATGTCGGTACGCGTGCCCTCGCCCGCCTGGTACAACCGCTGGTTCTGCTGGAACTGCTGGCGGTAGGCCTGCTTGCTGGCCACGCTGATGGCGATCTGATCACGGGCATACAGCGCCTGGGTATAGCTGGTCATGACCCGCACCAGCAACTGCTGGCTCTGGTCACGGAAACTCTCGTCGGCGAACAAGGCCTGGGCCACGCCTTTGCGATAGGCGGCGTAGGCTTCGTAGTCGAACAGCGGCTGCTGCAGAATGAAGGTCGAGCCGTAGCTATCGTAGCGCCGATCTTCGCTGGTGCGCCGCGCGTCACCCAGGTAGCTGGCCTTCGAATCGTTGCGGCCTTTGTTGTAGCTGTAGGACAGGTTCGGCAGCAGACCCGCGCGACCGATCGCACGGTACTCCTGGCCCGCCTCGCGGGCCTTGAAGGCCGCCAGGTAGGTCGGGTCTCGGCGCAGCGCCTGCTCGTAGACCTGGAACGGCCCCATGGCGGCCTGGACCAAGGCCGGCAACAGTGTGCAGGCCGCCAGCAGGCCGGTGGCAAAAGACTTCATCACAGCGTCCTCAAGGTTCGCTCAAGGCGCTGCCCGCTCGATCGAGCAGGGGCTTGAACAGGTAGTTGAGCAGCGAGCGCTCGCCGGTGCGCACGAACAGCTCCGCCGGCATGCCGGGGCGGATCGACAGCCCCTGCAGACGCGTCAACGCCTCTTCGCTCACGGTGCTGCGCAGCACGTAGTAGGGTTGGCCGCTGCGCTCGTCCAGCAACTGGTCGGCCGAGATCAGCGCCACTTCGCCAGTGACCCGCGGCGTGCGGTTCTGGTTGAAGGCGGTGAACAGAATGTCCACCGGCAACTGCGGCGCCACTTTGTCCACCAGGTTCACCGGCAGACGCCCCTCCACTTCCAGGGCCGTGCCCTGGGGCACGATTTCCAGCAGGGTCTCGCCCGCCCGCACTACCGCGCCTTCGGTGTGCACGCCCAGGTTGATGGCGATGCCGTCGGCCGGCGCCAGGATCTCGCTGTGGCGCAGTTCGAAACGTGCCGAATTCAGTTGCTGCTCCAGCGTCGCAGCGCGTACCTGCGCATCGGCCAACTGGCTGCGCACCTCCTTCTGGTACTCCTCGCGGCGCTGTTGCAGGTTGAGCTGGGCTTCGACGATGCCTTGTTCGAGACGGGCGCTGTCGCCGGCATTCTGCGCCAGGTCGCGCTGGACCTGGGACAACTGGCGCTGGTACTCCAGCACCCGATTGCGCGGGATATAGCCCTCGCCAGCCAATGGCCTCAGGTTGTCGAGCTGCTCGCGCAAGGAGTCGGCCTGAGCCTGCAAGTCGCCGCGCGCCCGGCGCATACCGGCCAACTGCGCCCGCGAGCCCTCGACGCTCGCCGACAATGCGCCTTGCTCGCGGGCCAGGGCCTGGCGACGGCTCTCGAACAGTTGACGCTGACCTTCGAGCACCAGTCCCAACTGCGGGTCGGATGCCTCGTTCAGTTCGGCCGGAAATTGCACCTGCTGCGCATTGTCACGCTCGCCGCGCCACCGCGCCAGGCTGGCCTGGGCCATGCGGTACTGGGCCTGCAAGGCCTCGACATCGGCCTGCACCTGGGTCCGGTCCAGACGCAGCAGCGGCTCGCCTTGGCGCACCGCCTGCCCTTCGCTGACCAGAATGCGACTGACCACGCCCGCCGCCATCGACTGCACCGCCTTGCGCTTGCCGGACACCACCACGGTGCCAGGCACCGTCACGCCCTGATCGAGCGGCGCCAGGCTGGCCCAGAGCATGAACCCGCCAAAGCCGAGCAGGGTCAGCAGCCAGCCCAGGCGTACATAGAAACCTGAATCGCGCATCGAACGGCTCATGCGCCACCTCCGGCCTGCAGCGGACGATGCACCGCGCCCTGGCCCAAGGCCTGGAGCACCTCACGTGCTGGGCCGAACACCTGCATCCGCCCCTCGTTCATCACCAGCAGCTTGTCGGCCTGGCCCAGCGCCGCGCTGCGATGGGTCACCAGTACCACGCTGCGCCCCAGCGCCTTGAGCTGGACCAAGGCATTGGCCAATGCCGCCTCGCCGAGGCTGTCCAGGTTGGAATTAGGCTCGTCGAGCACCACCAGGCACGGATGGCCGTACAGCGCCCGCGCCAGCGCGATGCGCTGCTTCTGGCCACCGGAGAGGTCGGCGCCGCCTTCGCCCAAGCGGGTGTCGTAGCCGTGCGGCAGGCGCAGGATCAATTCATGGACCCCCGCCAGGCGCGCGGCCTCCACCACCTTGAGGCCGTCGAGCTCGCCGAAGCGGGCAATGTTCTCGGCGATGCTGCCGCGCAGCAGTTCGATACTCTGGGGCAAATAGCCAATGTGCGGGCCGAGCGCCTCCCGATCCCACTGGCGCAGCTCGGCGCCGTCCAGGCGAACATGACCGGCCAATGGCTGCCAGACACCGACCAGCAAACGCGCCAACGTCGACTTGCCCGAGCCCGAGGCGCCCAGCACACCCAGCACCTCACCCGGCGCCAGCGCAAAGCTGACCTGCTGCAGCGTGGCCTGCTGGCGACCGGGCGGTCCAGCGCTGACCTGCTCCACCGTCAATTGCCCAAGCGGCGTGGGCAGTGGCATCGGTGCCGGCGGTTCGGGGTGCTCGCGCAGCAGCGCATCCAGACGCCGGTAGGCCAACTGCGCACCGCTCCATTGCTTCCACACAGCGATGAGCTGGTCGATCGGCGCCAGCACCCGTCCCATCAGGATCGAGCCGGCGATCATCATGCCGGGCGTCATCTGCCCTTCGATCACCAGCAAGGCACCGAGTCCCAGCACCAACGACTGCAAGCACAGGCGTAGGGCCTTGCTGGTCGCAGTGATCACCGCAGAGGTGTCGCTGGCCTGGTTCTGCAGCGTGAGAAAACGGCTGTGCAGGGCGAACCAGCGTTGGCGCAGGACGCCGAGCATGCCCATGGCCTGGATGCTCTCGGCGTTGAGCAACTGGCTGGCGGCCAGGCTGCTGGACTGCTGCTGCAAGCCGCTGGCCTCGGCCAAGGGGCGTTGAGTCAAGCGCTCGTTGAGCACCGCCAGCAGCACCAGCAACAAGGCGCCGGCACTGGCGAGCACGCCCAGCCAGACGTTGAACAGGAAGATCACGGCCAAGTACACCGGAAACCAGGGCGCGTCGAAGAAGGCGAACAAAGCCGGACCGGTGACGAACTGGCGCACCTGGGTCATGTCGGTCAGGGCTTGCCCCGCCGCCCCGTCACCCTGGCGCAAGTTACGCTCGAAGGCGGCGCGATAGAGGGTCAAGTTGAACCGCTGTTCCAACCGATAACCCACTCGAATCACGATGAAACTGCGCACTGCCTCCAGCACGCCCATATAAAAGAAGAAGCCCACGACCATCAGGGTCAACATCCATAACGTCGTGGGATTCTGCGAAGTCAGTACACGGTCGTACACTTGCAACATATAGATCGACGGCACCAGCATGAGAACATTGATCAAGGCGGTAAAACAGCCAACACTGATCAAGGTCGATTTGAATTCGGCAAGTGCCGCCCACAGAAGTGCACCGGGCTGATGGCTCGGAAGTTTCATGTTTCGCCCTTATTACCGTTGCAACTTGGCCTGGTTAGTTATTATCCAGACGCTCCAGTACCAACACCTCACCGCCCGGCACAGTGCCGGTATAGCGGTCTACCTGTTGGCGGCTGAAATGCACTACGGTGCTGCCATCGGCCCCCACCAGGGCCAGCGTGTCGGGCGTCACCAACCAACTGCCGGGACGCAGACCCAGCAGGGCCTGGGCGCAGGCCAGGTCGCCGTCCAGGGTGCCTTGCTCGGCCTCCAGGCGCAGGGCGCAGCCCTCGGCCGGACGTGGTTGCGGATAAAGCTGCCAGCGCCCGGCCAGTTGCGCCGCGCTGGGGAGTAGCAGGCTGCTCGCCATACCTACCTCGGTCATCGATATCAGGACGATCGCGCCTAGCGCGATCATGGGGTTGACTGCTCGCATTCGTCCACCTCCGTGGCGAGGGCGACCCGCAGCCTGCACGGGCCGCCCCGTCAGGTCAGACCACGATGTCCGTGGCGACCGCCTGACCCACGGTAGTCACCAGGAAATCAACCTGGCTGTTACCGGTGAAGTCGATGGCCAGGCTGCCCAGGTTGGTGGCCTGGTCATAGCTGAGCACCGCTTCGCCGGCATGGCCGCTGAAGCTGTTGACGAAGGCCAGTGGCAACTTGCTCTGGGCGAAGGCCGGGATGGCCGACAGGTCGATCTTGTCCTGACCGCTGGCGAAATCCATGATCCGGTCCGGCGCCTTGGCCGTGGAATCGCTGACTGCGCCATAGACGAAGGTGTCTGCGCCGCTACCGCCCCAGAGCACGTCCGCCCCGCCGCCGCCGTAGATGATGTCGTTGCCGGCACCGCCCTTGAGCACGTTGGCCACCGCGTTGCCGATCAGCAGGTCGTTGCCCGAACCGCCTATGGCGTTTTCCACGGTCACGCCCTTGGCGATCGAGACGTTGCCGACCATCCCCCCCACGTCGGAGAACGAGGCTTCGTTGAGGTTGATCTTCTGGTTCTGGGTGAACCCGGAGAAGTCCAGGGTATCGTTGCCGCCACCGTCCCACACAGTGAACACCAGCTTGGACGAAGCCGAGGTGGCCGAGTAGAAATCGCGATCGGCCGTGGAGTTGAACCCGTACACGGTGTCGCCCGAGCGGGTGGCGTAGTTGGCGCCGTAGAGCTTCTGGATCGCCGCGATGTCGTCGATCAAAGGCGCCGAGGCATAGTACTGGCCACCGCCTTTGACGAAGTTCTGCGCGGTGTTGCTCTCGCTCCAGTAGCTCATCACGCTGTAGCCGCGGGTGTCCTGGGCGTACGAAGCGTCACGGTAGCTCGGGTTGCCCTGGCCGGCGTTGTAGTCGCCGGGATGGGACAGGCCCAGGGTGTGGCCGATCTCGTGGGTCAAGGTCTGGCGACCGTAGTTGCCCGTGTCCGGGCTGATGTTGACCTGGTAGCCGTTGTTGACCAGGTACCACGACTCACCCTTGTGCGACCCGGCGCCGTCGAACGGCAGGTAGGCGAAGGCCGCGCCGCCGTCGTTGGCGCTGTAGTTGCCGAAGGTCATGTGACCGTCGCCACCTGAGGCCGACTCGGTGAAGGTGACCTTGGCCACGTCCGCCCAGGACTGCATGGCGAGCTTGGCCTGGGCCTTCTGCTGGGTGTTGAACTGACTGAAGGTGCCCAGGCCGCGGCTGACGAAGTCAGACGGCGCTTTGCTCAGGAAGGTGTAGGTGAGGCTGATGGTGCCGTCCTTGTTCAGGTCCTTCCAGGACGCGCCGTCACGCAGCAGCTGGGTCGCTGCCTGGTCGACGGTGAACGACGGTTTGCCATTGATCTTCGCACCACCGCGATCGTACTGGTGGGCGAAGCCGTTGATCAGCCCGAAAGCTGAACTGGGACCGTTGGGCTGCAGCGCCGAGGCAGCAGCGTACAGGGCCTTAGCATTGACATTCGACATGCAGACACTTCCTTGTTTGCGGAAATGATTGAAGTTCGACAGGAACGCTCAAGCATTTGGCGAGAGCATCCTGTCACTCGCCCTTATGAGGCGTAAAAAAACTGACACACCCTGAAACTTAATGTCCAGTCTTTTTTTGGCGTGCGTTATACGAATTGCCAACCACGTCGAAGTTCTGGGTTATTTGCGCAAACAGTCGCGAATTATTAGGGCAGTGCAGAACGATTTATTCAAATAATGACTGGCCGTTCATTATGCGCGTCCGGGAAGTTTTATTATAAAAAAGCGACATGAATTACAACGCGTGTGGCGCATCGGTAAAACAGCGCTATCGCTATTCGTTTGAATTCAAAGACGCGCGCTGTCCGTCGTCGGCTCCGACCGGTTCAGGCTCGGCCACCCGACATCGAGCCGCCCTGCTACCATGTCGCCCTTTTTGCCCTCCCCGCCCTGCCCGCTTCCAAGGAGCCTCGCATGACCCCGCTTCGTTCTCGTCTGCCCTTCGGCCTGTTGGGCCTGGGGGTTGCGCTGCACGCCTGCCCTGGCCATGGCGCAGAACCGGTCAACCTGGCACCGGTGCAGATCAGCGAACGGGCGACGGACGCCGGCTACCAGGCCGATCAAGCGCAGGTTGGCGGCTGGCAAGCGGCCCCACTGCTCGACACCCCCGCCTCGGTCAGCGTGTTCAGCCGCCAACTGCTCGACGATCGCCAAGTGCGTCTGCTCAGCCAAGTGCTGCAAAGCGATGCCTCGGTCGGCGAGAGCTATGCGCCCATCGGCTACTACGAGAACTTCAACGTGCGTGGCTTCAGCCTCGACGCGGCCAACAGCTACCGAATCAACGGCCAGACCATCGCCGGCGAGCAGAACGTGGCGCTGGAGAACAAGCAGCAGGTCGAACTGCTCAAGGGTCTGTCGGGGCTGCAGAGCGGCGTCTCCGAACCCGGCGGGCTGATCAACTACGTGACCAAGCGCACCGAGGACGTGCGCAGCGTCACCGTCTCGACCAACGACCAAGGCGAGCGCTACCTGGCCACCGACCTGGGCGGCTGGTTCGGTGAGCAGAAGCAGTTCGGTCTGCGCGCCAACCTGGCCCATGAAGACCTGCGCAACTACGTCGACCACGCCGACGGCAGGCGCGACTTCGCCTCGTTGGCCTTCGACTGGCAGATCAACGCCAATGCCACGCTGCAACTGGATGCTGAATACCAGCACCGTGAACAGCGCTCGGTACCGGGTTACCAGTTGCTGGGGGGTAGCGAGGTGCCGCACGGCGTCAACCCGCGGGATCGCCTGGCCTATCAGTCGTGGGCAAAGCCGGTGCAGAACGATTCGCTGAACCTGGGCGGTCGCTTCGAATACCGCTTCAGCGACACCTGGAGCGGTGCGTTGAGCGCGTCGCGCAGCCAGGTGGTGATCGACGACTACAGCGCCTTCGCCTGGGGCTCGGACGCTGGCGCCGTGTTCGCCCGCAACGGTGATTACGGTATCTACGACTACCGCAGCCCCGACGACACCCGGCGTGTGGACGCCCTGCAGGCCACCCTCGATGGACGCTTCCAGGCCCTGGGCCTCGACCACGAGCTGACCCTGGGCAGCAGCGCCCAGCGGCGCACCGTGGATCAGCGCCCTTACTACAACGAGTGGCTGGGCACCGGCAACATCGACACTGGCGCACCCGCCCTCGCCCCTTCGGACAAGCCGGTGGGGCACAGCGAACGCCGCCTGGACAGTCGCCAGTACGGCCTGTTCTTCAGCGACCGCATCCGCTTCGATGAACACTGGCAGACCGTGCTCGGCGCGCGCGAAGTGCGCCTGGACGAGAAGACCTGGGACGAGACCGGCACGCCTGACCGCCACACACGGCAGTACCAGTTGTTGCCCAACGTCGCGCTGATCTACAAACCGCAGGCCGACACCACCCTCTACGCCAGCTGGTCCAAGGGCCTGTCAGCCGGCGACACCGCGCCTTGGTTCGCCAGCAACGCCGCCGAGATCCTCGCGCCGACCCTGTCACGCCAGTTGGAGGTGGGTATCAAGCGTGACTGGCAGGGCGTGAGCCTGAGCGCAGCGCTGTTCCAGATCCGTCAGGCCTACCAGTACGCCAAGCCCGGAGACGGCGCCGCGCCGCTCTACGTGCAGCAGGGGCAGCAAAAGAACACCGGCCTGGAGCTGGGGGCCAGCGGTTGGGTCACCGCCAACCTGCAACTGCATGCCAGTGCGGCGGCCATCCGGGCGCGGGTGAACGACACAGGCACCGACGCCTACGAGGGTCACCAGGCGATCAACGTGCCACGCCTTCGCGCTGCGTTGCAGGCCGAATACAGCTTGCCGCTGCCCGGCCTGGCGCTGCTCGGCGGCGCTCGCTACAGCGCCAGCAAGTACGCCAGTCAGGCGGGTAACGTGGCCGTGGGCGGCTACACCGTATTCGATGTGGGTAGCCGTTATCGCACCCGTATCGGCGACTACGACACGGTCGTGCGCTTGAGCGTCGATAACCTGTTCGACAAACGCTACTGGCGCGACGTCGGCGATTACCTGGGCGATGACTACCTGTTCCAGGGCGCGCCGCGTACCGCCAGGCTGTCGGCGTCGGTCAGCTTCTAGGGCGCTTGCGGACGCGGACAGCTCTCCCAAGCGCTGTCCTGCACGGGCGCTTCGAACTCGTCGGCGAACACATAGCGGTCCTTGCCCAGGTGCTTAGCGTGGTACATCGCGGCATCCGCCGCCCTGAGCAGGCTGTCGCTGTCGGTGTCGCTGGCGTCTTCGCAGAGGATCACACCGACGCTGGCGCGCACTTGAGCGCTGCCACCTTCCAAGGCAATCGGCTCGCGCACGGCAGCGATCACCCGATCGAGGATCATGCGGCATTCAGGGCGCCCGGACAGGTCCTCCATGATCAGCACGAACTCATCGCCCCCCAGCCGCGCCAACGTGTCTGAACCGCGCACCTTGCCCAGCAAACGCTGGGCAACCGTGATCAGCACCCGATCACCCTGAGCGTGGCCGAAACGGTCATTGACGCCCTTGAAACCGTCCAGGTCCAGCAGCGCCAGGGCGAAGCGCTTGCCTTGCCGATGGCTGCGCTGCTCGGCCTGCTCCAGGCGCCGTAGCATCAGCCTTCGGTTGGCCAGCCCGGTGAGTGGATCGATCAGCGCCTGGCGCAGCAGTTCGGCGCGGCGCTGGCGCAGGCTCAGCAAGGCATGCATCAGCCAGGCGACCGAGCCGCTGCCCAGCAGGATCAGTCCGAACTCGAAGTAGTGCCGGGCATCTGCGGCTGTGGCGTGCAGCGGCGCCACACACAGATTCCATACCGTGGTACCGATCCTGACATCGCGACACAGCCCGTCGACCAGATCACCTGGCGAGCGCAGCAGCACGCGACGCTCGCCGGTCTCGGCATCCAGGCCCGACAGCGCGTAGGCGTAGCCTTGAGCCTCGATGGCTGGCAGGTTGGCATCTTCCAGGGCTTCGGGCAGCACCAGGGTGACCACCGTGTACCCCCAAAAGCGTGGTGTTCCGTTTGAATCCGGCAGAAAGACCGGGAGCATGCCAATGGCGCCCAAAGGTCCCTGGATCAGGGTGAAGGGACCGGTGAACTGAAGACGCGGCGCCACAGGGTCCAGCGCAGCCAGTACCTGCTTGCGGTCATAGAACTCCAGCAGATCGTGATCGCGCACGATCAGGTTGCGGTCCAGCGGCTCGATCTGGCGGATGATGCCCTCGGGGGCCAGTGAGAACGCGTAGGCGCCCTTGTACAGCGGCAGCAGAAAATGCGCGAGGGCGGGGAAATCCGGCACTTGGCCGTGACCCTGATAGACCATCACCGCCAGCGTGCGATTGGCGGTCAGCGCCCGCTCAAGCACTTTTTCCACCGCCACCGCAAAGGTAGTCGCCACCTCGCCGGTGCGCACCTGTTCGAGGCGTCGAGCGTCCTCGTCGAAACGCTCCAACAGAATCCAGCCGAGCAGGAAGAAGCCGGTGAAGGCCAGGAGCGGCAGGCTCCAGCGCAACCAGCGTCCGGCTCGAACGAAGCTCATCATGAGGCAATCCACTCGCGACCCAGGGCTGCGACCGATTCTGTCGGAAAACAACGCTATTTCAAAAGACAGTCTGGCAGATTGATGCATCTTCGACCGGTCGATCACCTGTCGCAACGGCAGGTAACCACGCGCCGGCATGGCTGCCTGACCAACGGTAGATTGACGGATGTCTGAACATTTGCTGTATTGAAACCGGTTTCATTCGCCCATTACAACGCCAATAAGGCTCGCAATGACCACACAATCTTCATTGACCCGGCCCCGGGTCACCATCAGCGAAGTGGCGAAAGCCGCCGGTGTGTCCAAAGCCACCGTGTCGCGCTACATCGGCGGCGACCGCCAGTTGCTGGCCGAAGCCACTGCCCAACGCCTGGAAGCCGTGATCCAGCAGTTGGGCTACCGCCCCAACCAGATGGCCCGTGGCCTGAAGCGCGGACAGACGCGGCTGATCGGCATGCTGGTCGCGGACATTCTCAACCCCTATTCCGTCGCGGTGATCCATGGCGTGGAAACGGCCTGCCGCCAGCACGGCTACAGCCTGGTGTTGTGCAACACCAACCGTGACGATGAGCAGGAACGTCACCACCTGCAAGCGCTGCAGTCGTACAACGTCGAAGGCCTGATCGTGAATACCCTCGGTCATCAGCCCGGCGAATTGCTCGACCTGCACCGTCGCCTGCCCATGGTGCTGGTGGATCGCCAACTGGCGGATCTGCAGGTCGACCTGGTCGGGCTGGACAACACCGATGCCGTCGAGCAGGCCCTGGACCACCTCCAGACCCAGGGCTACCGCGACATCATTGCCATTGGCGAGCCGCTGGACGGCACCAGTTCGCGTCATGAGCGTGTGCAGGCCTTTACCGCCTCCGTGCAACGACGGGCCAGCGTGCGCGGGCGGGTGCTGAGCCTCGATGCCCATTTGCCGCAGACACTCGAGCAATGTCTGGCCAACGACGATCACGGTCCCCAGGCCCTGCTCACCTTCAATGGTGTCGCTACGCTGGCTGTGACCCGCGCCCTGCAGGTTGCGGGACGGGGGCTGGGCGATGACTTGGGCCTGATCGCCATCGACGAACTGGACTGGTGCTCGCTGGTCGGTCCCGGCATCACTGCCTTGGCCCAGCCCACCGAACGCATCGGCGCTGCCGCGTTCGAGTGCCTGCTCGAACGCCTGCGCGGCAGTGAAGCCCAGCCTCGGCGTCTGGATTTCAAAGCGCAGTTGATCGTGCGCGGTTCCACACCCCTCCCCACGTAACAAGGTTGCGACGACACCGCGCAGCACACCGCTGCGACTCAAAATGAAACCGGTTTCATTCGAAGCAGACGAGGACAATAACAATGCAGCCCAATCCTGTTTCCATCAGCCTCTCCAGCTACGGCGCCGACCAGGTCCGCGAGCGTGGCCAGGTCGCTTTTCTCGACGTGCTGGCCAATGCCGGGGTCGACCGCGTCGAACTGCGCGAAGAGTTGTTCACCGAGCCGCCTGATACCGCCCGGCTCAAGGCAGCGATCACCAGCCGCGGTCTGGAATGCCTGTATTCAGCGCCCCTGGAGCTGTGGACGCGGCAAGGCCGGCCGGACCCGCAGTTGCCACAGGCACTGGCCACAGCCCGGGCGCTGGGCGCGGTCGCGCTGAAGGTATCGCTCGGTCATTTCCGCGCCGAATGCGACCTGGCCGACCTCGGGCCCTGGCTCAAGCCCGGCGATCCGCTGTTGCTGGTCGAGAACGACCAGACCGCGTACGGCGGTCGGCTCGAGGCGCTGCTGAGCTTCTTCCAACGCGCACAACAGGCCGCACTGCCGGTGGGCATGACATTCGACATCGGCAACTGGCACTGGCAAGGCGAATCGCCTGCACACGCGGCGCGTCATCTGGGGGGCTGGGTGCGCTACGTGCACTGCAAGGCGGTGGCGCGCAACCCCGATGGCCGCTTGGTCGCCGTACCGCCGGAGCCGAGCGAGCTGGCGAACTGGCAGCGCTTGTTCGCCTGTTTCCCGCCAGGGGTGCCCCGGGCCGTGGAGTATCCCTTGGTCGGTGCCGACCTCACCGCCGTGACCCATCTGCACGCCTGCGCACTGGCCCGGCTCGGCACTCACCCGGAGGTGAGCCATGCCTGAGCATGACGTGCTGTGTTTCGGCGAAACCATGGCCATGTTCGTGGCCCAGCAACCGGGCGACCTTGACCAGGTGGAGACCTTCAGCCGGCGTATCGCCGGCGCCGACAGCAATGTCGCGATCGGTCTGGCACGGCTAGGTCTGCGGGTGCGCTGGCTGAGCCGCGTGGGCGACGATGCGCTGGGCCGCTTCGTCCTCGCCAGCCTGCGCCGCGAGGGCCTGGATTGCAGCCAGGTGGCGGTCGATCCGCGTCATCCCACCGGTTTTCAGCTCAAGGCCCGTTGTGATGACGGCAGCGACCCGGCGGTCGAGTACTTCCGCGCGGGTTCGGCGGCGAGCAGGTTATCGGTCGACGATCTGGACGTCGCCTCGACGCAGGCGCGCCATCTGCACGCCACCGGCATCGTTCCTGCCCTGTCCGCCCCATGTCGGCAGCTGTCACATCGCTTGATCGAGTGCATGCGGGCGGCGGGCGCGAGCATTTCCTTCGATCCCAACCTGCGCCCGTCCCTGTGGCCGGACCGCCAGACCATGGTGCGCGAGATCAACGCCCTGGCGATCAAAGCGCATTGGGTGCTGCCGGGCCTGGAGGAAGGTCGCGTACTGACCGGCTGGAGCACGCCAGCCGACATTGCCGCGTTCTACCTCGACCAGGGTGTCCAGCGCGTCGCGATCAAGCTCGGTGCCGCCGGGGCCTATTACCGCGACGCCGCCAGCCAGGGCCTGGTCGCCCCGGTGCCGGTAGCCAAGGTGATCGATACCGTCGGTGCCGGCGATGCCTTCGCCGTCGGCGTGATCAGTGCCCTGCTGGACGGCCTGCCATTGGCACTGGCGGTGGCCCGTGGCAACTGGTGTGGCAGCCGCGCCGTACAAAGCCTGGGCGACATGGAGGGCCTGCCGCGGCGCGAAGAACTGGCCGCCTACGAGTTGCGCGCCAGCGCCTGATGAACATCGCCGGTGCGCCGGCCCTGCTGAGACAACAACAATTCGCTCAGGAGTTTTTTCATGCACTCGAACAGTCTCGCGCCTCGGCGCTGGTGGTACCTGATTCCCATCGTCTTCATCACTTACAGCCTGGCCTACCTGGACCGCGCCAACTACGGCTTCGCCGCCGCCTCGGGCATGGCCGACGACCTGCACATCACCCCGGCCCTGTCCTCGCTGCTGGGAGCGCTGTTCTTCCTGGGCTACTTCTTCTTCCAGGTGCCCGGTGCGCTCTACGCCCAGAAAGGCAGCGTCAAGAAGCTGATCTTCGTCAGCCTGATCCTCTGGGGCGGCCTGGCGACCCTGACCGGGATGGTCAGCAACGTCTACCTGCTGATCGCCATCCGCTTCCTGCTCGGCGTGGTAGAGGCCGTGGTGATGCCAGCGATGCTGGTGTACCTGTGCCACTGGTTCACGCGCGCCGAGCGCTCACGGGCCAATACCTTCCTGATGCTCGGCAATCCGGTGACCATCCTCTGGATGTCGGTGGTATCCGGTTACCTGATCAAGCACCTGGACTGGCGCTGGATGTTCATCATCGAAGGCTTGCCGGCGGTGATCTGGGCATTCATCTGGTGGCGCCTGGTGGATGACCGGCCGGCGCAGGCGAGCTGGCTGAGCGAGGCGGATAAAGCCCGACTGGCGCAGGCGTTGGCCGATGAACAGCAGGGGCTGAAACCGGTGAAGAACTACCGTGAGGCCTTCCGTTCGCCGCAGGTGATGATCCTGTCGCTGCAGTATTTCTGCTGGAGCATCGGGGTGTACGGCTTCGTGCTGTGGCTGCCGTCGATCCTCAAGCAGGCCGCCCAGGTGGACATCGTCGAAGCCGGCTGGCTCGCTTCGGTGCCCTACCTGGCGGCCGTGCTGGCGATGGTCGGCGTGTCCTGGACCTCGGATCGCCTGCAAGTGCGCAAGCGCTTCGTCTGGCCGCCGCTGCTGATCGCAGCGGTGGCGTTCTACGGCTCCTATGCGCTGGGCAGTGAACACTTCTGGCTGTCGTACACGCTGCTGGTCGTCGCAGGCGCGTGCATGTATGCGCCCTATGGGCCGTTTTTCGCCATCGTGCCGGAGATCCTGCCAAGCAACGTCGCCGGTGGCGCCATGGCCCTGATCAACAGCATGGGCGCGCTGGGCTCGTTCGGTGGCTCGTGGTTGGTGGGCTACCTCAACGGCATCACCGGCGGACCCGGCAGTTCGTACTTGTTCATGGCGGCAGCGCTACTGCTCGCCGTAGCGCTGACCGCCTTTCTCAAACCCCCGCACCGCGCCGACTGCAACGATCAAGGTCCAGCGCAACTGGCGGCCAGTCATTAGGAGCTGACATGAACAAACGTGTCGTTGTGTACAAGACGCTGTCCCAGCCGCTGCTCGAGCGTCTACAGCAGCAGGTGGACGTCACTCAAGTGGACCTCAACGCCTCCGACGGGCTGGCACGTCTGCGCGATGCCCTGCCCGACGCCCACGGCCTGCTCGGTGCCAGCCTGCCGTTGGGCAGCGCGCTGCTGGACCTCGCGCCGAATCTGCAAGTGGTATCGAGCATCTCGGTGGGCGTGGACAACTACGATGTCGCGGACCTGACTCGACGCCGGGTAATGCTCACCCACACCCCGGACGTGCTCACCGAAACCACCGCCGACACGGGTTTCGCGCTGATTCTCGCCAGTGCGCGGCGGGTGGTGGAGCTGGCCAACTGGGTGCGCGATGGCCACTGGCACAAGAGCCTGGGACCTGCGCATTTTGGCACCGATGTGCAAGGCAAGACCCTCGGCATCATCGGCATGGGCCGCATCGGCGACGCCCTGGCGCGACGCGCCGCTGCCGGCTTCGGCATGCGCGTGCTGTACCACAGCAACCAACGCAAGCCCGACGCCGAGGCCCGCCACGGCGCGCGCTTTCGCAGCCTCGAGGCCTTGCTGGGCGAAGCGGATTTCGTCTGCCTGACCGTGCCGTTGAGCGCCAGCACCGAAGGCCTCATCGGCGCCCGGGAACTGGCGCTGATGAAGCCGGAGGCGATCCTGGTGAACATCGCCCGCGGTCGCGTGGTCGATGAAGCGGCGCTGATCGAGGCCCTGCGCAGCGGACGCCTGCGCGGCGCGGGACTGGATGTCTTCGAGCAGGAACCGCTGCCGGCCGACTCGCCGCTGCTGCAGTTGGCCAACGTGGTGGCGACTCCGCACATCGGCTCGGCGACCCACGAGACTCGTGAAGCCATGGCCCGCTGCGCGGTGGAGAATCTGCTGGAGGGATTGGCCGGAGAGCGGCCGAGGCATTGGGTAAACCCGTTCTGAGGGTCCAGAAATGCAAAACCCCAGCACATCGTCGATGTGCTGGGGTTGCATGAAAGTGGCGGTGAAGAAGGGATTTGAACCCTTGATACGATTTCTCGTATACACACTTTCCAGGCGTGCTCCTTCGACCACTCGGACACTTCACCGGATCTCTTCAAGCCATTCAGCCTGTCGAGGCGCGCTAATTTAGTAGAAGCGCTTTTCTTTGGCAAGCATTTTTTTCAGAATTTTCATGCGCTTAAGGCTTTCGTCCGGCAAGCGCTCGGGGCCAGGGCAATACGGCCAATCTGACCCGTGCTTTTTTCACTGCCTTTCAATCGGACCCGACGACACGCGGCCTGCGCCGCGTCGGCTGACCAGGCAGTCAGCCAAGGCGCTTTACCTGGCCGGCAGCGCTGGGTAACGTCGTGGCCACGCCACCCAAAGGACTCTGTCATGAGCGAGCTGATTACCTACCATGCCGAAGACGGCATCGCCACCTTGACGCTGAACAATGGCAAGGTCAATGCGATCTCGCCGGACCTGATCACGGCCTTCAATGCGGCCCTGGACCGCGCTGCCGAGGAGCGCGCGGTGGTGATCGTCACCGGCCAACCCGGCATTCTCTCGGGTGGATACGACCTGAAGGTCATGACGGCGGGTCCCAAGGAGGCCATCGGTCTGGTCACCGCTGGCTCCACCCTGTCCCGCCGCCTGCTCTCGCACCCCTTCCCGGTGATCGTCGCCTGCCCCGGCAATGCCGTGGCCAAAGGCGCGTTCCTGCTGCTCTCGGCCGACTACCGGATTGGCGTCGAAGGCCCGTTCAAGATTTGCCTGAACGAAGTGCAGATCGGCATGACCATGCATCACGCTGGCATCGAGCTGGCGCGCGACCGCCTGACCCGCTCGAGCTTCCAGCGCTCGGTGAACAACGCCGAAGTGTTCGATCCGCACGCCGCCGTGGTCGCCGGCTTCCTCGACAAGGTGGTGCCGGCCGAACAGCTCCAGCAGGCAGCGCTCGCGGCAGCACACGAACTGAAGAAGCTCAATATGCTGGCCCACAAGAACACCAAGCTGAAGGTGCGCAAGGCGTTGCTGGCGAAATTGGACGAGGCGATCCAAGCCGACCAGCATCACATGGGCTGACACGCCTGGGCCCAGGCTCACCGGTGGTCAGCGCTGCCGGTGTTTGCCCCAGCCAGTGCACGGTCGTACACTGCACCGCGACTGTCTGGTGTGAGTCGTATCATGCTCTATCTGCTTCGCATGCTTGTGCTGGGCCTGCACTTCCTACTGGTCGGCGCCGTGGGTCTGCTCATCGGCCTGTGCCGCCCCTTCAACCCGGATAACAGCCGCCTCTTTGCCCGCCTCTACAGTGTGCCGGCCGCTTGGTTCATGCGTATCCAGGTCAAGGCCGAAGTCGGGCCCTTGTGGGATCAACCGCCCGGCTGCGTCATCGTCGCCAACCATCAATCCAACTACGACCTGTTCATCCTCGGGCAAGTGGTGCCGCGACGCACCGTGGCCATCGGCAAGAAGACCCTGGGTTGGATTCCCTTGTTCGGCCAGTTGTTCTGGCTCGGCGGCAACGTGCTGGTGGATCGAAAGAATGCCTACCAGGCGCGTAAGGCGCTGCAGACCACGACGGGTATCCTGTGCGACGGCACCTCGATCTGGATTTTCCCCGAAGGCACGCGCAACCCGTCCGAACAGCTGTTGGCGTTCAAGAAAGGCGCCTTTCACATGGCCTTGGAAGCCGGCGTGCCCATCGTGCCCGTGTGCGTCAGCCGCTACACGCAGCGCCTGAACCTGAACAGTTGGCGACGACGTACGGTGATCGTCCGCTCGCTGCCGCCAATTGCCACGCGAGGGCTCAGCCAACAGGACTTGCCCGCCCTGATGGAACAGTGCCGCACGCAGATGCAGCAGTGCATCGATCACATGGAGCAGGAACTGCCCACGCGCTGAGCGCGCTGCTTGCCGTTCGCCGCGACTCAGCCCAAGCTGTCGCAACAATCAACCGAACAAGCAGGCAGCCATGGGTCGAGTCGTTGCAGCGGCGGTGTACAGCGCCGGCAGAAAGGTCACCAACATCAGCCTCGACGAAGGCAGCGAATGGGCGAACAAACCCGGTCATTTCGTCTGGATCGGCCTGGAGGAACCCAGTGCCCAGGAACTGGCCAACCTGCAGCGCCAGTTCGGCCTGCATGAACTGGCCATCGAGGACGCACTGGAAAAGCACAGCCGCCCGAAGCTGGAGACCTTCGGCGACGCGTTGTTCATCGTCACGTATTCGCCGGTGCGCCATGAAGGTCGCCTGGAATTCATCGAGACCCACATCTTCGCCGGCAAGGGTTATGTCATCACCTGCCGCAATGGTCACTCCAAATCCTATGCCCTGGTCCGCCAGCGCTGCGAAGCGCGGCCCTTGCTGCTCGAACATGGCGAGGACTTCGTGCTGTACGCCCTGCTCGACTTCGTCACCGAGAACTACCAGCCGGTCAGCGAGGCGATCCACAGCGAGATCGAGGCACTGGAGCAGAGCGTGCTCAGTGGCTCGCTGCAGGAACAGGACATCCGCCGCCTGCACAGTCTGCGCCGTGACATCCTGCGCATGCGACGTTACGTGGCACCGATGGTGGAAATTGGCGAAGAGCTGCAGCGCCTGAGCTTTCCCTTCATCGACAAGAACATGCGCCCGTACTTTCGGGACGTACAGATTCACGTCACCCGACAGATGGAAGACCTGGTCGGCATCCGCGACATCGCCAGCCAGACCATCGAGATCGGCATGCTGCTGGAGTCCTCACGACAGAGCATCGTGCAGCGCAAGTTCGCTGCCTGGGCGGCGATTCTCGCCTTCCCTACGGCCATTGCCGGTATCTATGGGATGAACTTCCAGAACATGCCGGAGTTGGGCTGGCACTACGGTTATTTCCTGGTCCTGGGCGTGATCGCGGCCGGCTGCACCGGGCTGTTCGCCAGCTTCAAGCGCTCAGGCTGGTTGTGACCGCCCGCGAAGCGCAGCGCCCAATGCGGGCGCTGGCTTCGGTGAGCTTTTTCGTCTGAAGTCAGGCCGCGCTTTGCTTGCGGGGATGCTGGATGAAGCGCAGCATCCACTCGCCCACCAGATCACCTTGATGGTCGGTGCTCAGGCTCGCTACGGCCTGGTTGTAGACTTCATCGCCCAAGCGATCCTGACGGGCATCGAGCAATGCACGCGAGTAGTCGTGGACGAATTCCGGATGGCCCTGGAAGCACAGGACCTGGTCACCCACGTGGTAAGCGGCATTGGGGCAGAAATCGCTTGAGGCGATCAGCGTTGCGCCTTCGGGCAGTTGCGTCACCTGGTCCTGGTGGCTGATCAACAGGGTGAGTTCACTGACCTGCGGATCCATCCACGGCGCATGGGCGGCCAGACGGTAGCGGTGGATGCCCAGCCCCCAGCCGCGATCGGCACGCTCGGCCTTCCCTCCGAGCACCAGCGCCAGCAGCTGATGGCCGAAACAGACGCCCAGTAACTTTTCACCGCGCTCGTAGAGTTTCAGCAGGTAGGCCTTGAGCGTTTGAATCCAGGCATCGGAACCGAACGAGTCGGCCTTGCTGCCGGTCACAAGATAGGCGTCGAAGGTTTCGCCTTCCGGAGGGTATTCACCGTTCATCACGTTGTAGACGCAGAATTGCGCTGCGATCGGCTGACGCGAGAACAGCTGCTCGAACATCCTTCCATAGCCCTGGTACTGCGCCGTCAACTCCGGTCGCAGGACATCGGTTTCAAGGATGCAGATGCGTAACGACATAGGGATAGTCCTGAACGACAAGGGTAGAAATCAACGCTAGAGACTGCCGCGAAAGCCACGTACAAGCAAGAGGTGTGCACTGACGAACGGTAGGGAAGCAACGTTCTCTCGAGGGCTCACTTGAAGGCGTCTAGTCCAAGCATGACAGCGATCTGGCCAATGGCCTCATAATGTCAGGGAATGCAGACGTCTTACGTTAGAACAAAGGGTTCTGAAACACGGGTGACAATCGCCCTACTTTTGGGTGTAGACACGTGTATCAGGGCAGCAACAGGCAAGCAGAAATGGCGTTGTGCACGCCATCGTGATCGACCCGACGCGCGACAAGGAAGCCAAGGGTTATTCAGGAATAACAACAAGAAGGCGGTCCGCCATGTTCAGACACTCGAAAGTACGCCAAGCGGGACTCATACTTTTCGCCACCACCTTGCTGCTGATCCTTCCCAACCTGACGCGTCTGTTCGGTTGATGCAAGGCTGGCGCCATCAGGCCGGGCAACGGTAACCTGCCAACCCTCATGGGTTGGAGAAACGTCGTGCGCCACTGTCTGGGCTTGTTCCTTTTGCTGATCAGCGCGCCGTTGGCGGCCGCGCAACTGACACTGGACCTGGGGCATGGTCAGCGTGAGTGGCAGACCGAGCAATTGTTGAAGCACCCGCAAGCTCGAGCGATCGACATTCCAGAGGATGTGGCCTACAAGCGAGCGATGCACTACCGTGCCGTACCCTTGGCAAGCCTGCTCGAGGGCGTCGACAAAGACGATCATCTGCAGGCCGTAGCGCTGGATGGATTCGCCGCGGAAATGCCGGCTGGCCCTTTACTGCAATCCGGCCCGGCGCGGGCCTGGGTGGCAGTGGAAGACCCGCATCAACCATGGCCCGGCCTGAAACCAGGCAAGTCCAGTGCAGGTCCCTTCTATCTGGTGTGGACTGATCCAGCTGCCAGCGCCATTCGCCCTGAACAATGGCCCTATCAGATAGCCAGCATCCGTCGGCTGGCGCCCGTCTCCGAGCGCTTCCCTGCCCTGCTGCCTGCGGCTGAACTGTCGGCCGAAGACCCTGTGCGGCAGGGTTTTGCGCTGTTTCAGCAAAACTGCCTGGTCTGCCACCGCCTCAACGGCGCAGGCGACGCGCAGTTCGGACCGGACCTCAATGTGCCGCACAACCCCACTGAATATTTCCAGCCCGGCTATCTGCGCCAGTACTTGCGTGACCCACAGAGCCTCAGGCACTGGCCGCAGGCGCGCATGCCTGGATTCCCGGAGACGGTATGGAGTGATCAGGAACTGGACGCGCTGATCGGCTATCTGGCGCATATGGCCGGACGTCGACGCTGAGCGATGAGGGGGCCGATCCATGGCCCCGCCGGTTCAGGCTACACAGCGTTCCTGCCGAACGCCCCAGCCCTCGACTTCGCCGCCCAAGGGCGAAATCACCGCCTCGAAGGCTTGCTCGAACGCCCCGATACCACGATGGGTGGCGAACATTACTTTGCTCAGTTCCAGGTGCCAGGCTCCATCGTCACGCTCATGCACCTGGGCATTGATCGACTCCCCGCGAAACTGTCCGGCAGCCTGACGCGCACCGTCCTCGTCCGGGAAGGTGGCATAGAACTCGATGGGATGGATCTGGGTGAAGTCGAACCCGCCCGCCTTCATCTGGCGGAGTACGCTGCTGCTGATGTCATCGTTCTGGCTGCTCATGAATCGTCCTCCTGAAAAACCAAGGGATAGACTTTCCGTGCATTGACGCGCCCGCGCGGGCGCGCAGGTTAGGTGACTGGCAGTTCGAGCTGATGCAGCGGTGGAGGTGATAGGCACCGACTCGAAGTGAACCGGCGCCTGTGTGCAGAGTAGTACGTCGTGCGGTGCCCAGCCAGGGCGTTGTGATCAGGACGCTTCGAGAATCGTGTGAATGGTCACCCCATGCTGTTCCTTGAGCAGCTCGAGCGTTGGGGTGGGATTACGGTCCTCGAAATCATTGAGGTCGAGCCGCTTCGTCACAGGGAACCATTTTGAAAGAATCTCGTGCGCCGCAGCCTCGAAGCTAGGCTCGCGCTCGCTGGCAAAACGCAAACTCTGCTTCACACCTTTCTGGTCGAGAAAGATGACTTCCCATTCTTTCATTGATAGATCCTCGCTCGAAGCACAACGTGGGTGACGTCTGTTAATAGCTGACCATGGGGCTAGGGCGTTGTTCAGAAAGGCTGGCGCTGTGGCATGAAGATTTTTTCAGGATCCACTACGCCCCCTATGAGCCTGGGTGGCATATGAAAAGCCCGCCGATAGACGGCGGGCTCGATCATACCGCTGGCAATTACTGCGGCTTGCCGTGAACCACGCCAGCCGTGTTGTCCAGCAGGCTCTTGGTGGCCGTCTGGATGAAGGCTTCGAGCTTCTGGAGCATCTCCGGCTGGTCCGGGCTTTCGATCAGCTCGGCCTTGAATTCGCGACCCAGTTGGTAGCGATACATGCGCGGGGACATGTCCTTGGACTCGATGAGCAAGCGATCGCCCTGCACCAGACCGACCACCTGCTCGCTGCCCGAAGGCTTGATCATGCCTACACCCTGGTCGCCAGCAGGCAAGTTCAGCAAATCACGCCCCCAGCACTGGTGGCGGGTTTCGCCACCCAGGCGACCCATGATCGTCGGCACGATGTCGACCTGGGTGCCGACCGTGTGGCTGACCGCACCGAACTTCTCCTGGATACCCGGCGCGATCAACAGCAACGGCACGTTGAAACGACCCAGGTCGAACTCGGTGATCTGCTGGTTGTTGCCGAAACCGTGGTCGCCGACGATCACGAACAGAGTGTCCTTGAAGTACGGCTCCTTGCGCGCCTTCTCGAAGAACTGGCCAAGTGCCCAGTCGGAGTAGCGCATGGCAGTCAGGTGCTCGTCCAGACGTCCCTGGCCAGTGACCTTTTCCACCGGCAGGTCTGCCGGCAAGGCATACGGAGTGTGGTTGGAAAGCGTCTGTAGCAGGGCGTAGAAAGGCTTCTTGCCGTAATTGTGCGACAACTCCTGATTGGCGCGATCGAACATGTCCTGGTCGGACACACCCCACGTCGGGTCGGAGAACACCGGGTTGACGAAGTCGTTGCGGCCGATGAAGGTGGTCATGCCCTGGTTGCCGAAGAAACCGGACTGGTTGTCCCAGGCGAAATCGCCGTTGTAGACGTAGACATCGTCATAGTCGCGGGCACTGAGCAGCGCCGGCAGACCGGACAGCTTGTGCCCGCCCTCAGGCGTCTGCATCAGGTACTCGAAGCCCGGCAGGTTGGGGAAGCACGCCATCGTGGCGAACATGCCTTGATGGGTGTGGGTGCCATTGGAGAAGAAGCGGTCGAACAACAACCCCTCCTTGGCCAGCTTGTCGAAATACGGTGTGATGTTGTTCGGACTGCCCAGCGCGCCGACGGAGTGGCCGGCGAAGCTCTCCATCAGGATCACGACCACGTTCTTGATCGGCAAGGTGTTCTCGGCCGGCGGCCGGAAGTCGCGGCGCACGGCCGCCTGGTCGGCATCGACCAGCGTGTCGTTGGGCGTCAGCAGCATGTTGCGCACGGTCTGCTGGGCCACCTGGGTGTCCAGGACCGGCTTCCAGATATTGGCGCGGTCCTCCCCGTAACGGCTCTTCGCCGCATCGATCAATGTCAGGGTGCCATTGAGGCCCAACTGGTTGACGAAGTTCGAGTCGGTGGTGAACGCATCGCCCCAGCGCATCGGCGGGCCTTGACGCAGCGTGCCGCGTGCCGCGACCACCGCCACCAGCAGCAGTACCATGAACACGGCCAGACGCCCGTACCAGGGTGCCACGCGACGCGCTCCGGCCACCTGCGCCGTGCTGCCGCTGCCCCGGGTGAGGCGGTCGATACCTTTGAACAGCAAGCTCAGCAGCCAGGTGCCGAACAGCCAGGCCAACAGGTAGCGCACCACCGGGAAGCCGTACCAGAGCATGCTCATGACGGTCTTGGGGTCTTCCTGGATGTACTGGAAGACCAGACCGTTCAGGCGCTGGTGGAACTCACGGTAGAAGTCCAGCTCCATCAGGCCGAGGAACATCACCACACTGGAACTGACCGTCAGCCAGAAACGGAACAGCCCGCGGCGTGCCATGGCCCATGGGCTGAGGGTCGCCAGCAGCAGCGGAATGCTCAGGTACACCACGACCCGCAGGTCGAAGCGCAGGCCGTTGACGAAGCCTTCGGCGACCGTAGCCGCCGGGGTATCGCCGATCAGGTCGCTGTTGTAGATCAGCAGCGCCAGGCGCACCAGGCTGAGCATCAGCATGATCAGCAGACCGCTGAGCAAGGTGTAGGCAAGGTGTGATTTGACGGTCGGTGCGAACGGTGCCGACGTGGCCCGTGGCTTCAAGGCATCCGAATTGGCCATGAATGGGAGGATCCTAGGGTTTCAGGGAGTGGGAGAAGGCACTGGCGCGCCTTTTTCAGGCCCGTGCCGGTCGATTGCCGGCAGGGACGCATACAGTAAACGTGCGGCGCGGAGTTTGGTGAATCCCGTGTGAAAATTTTGTCACGACGAACGGTCACAGCCGCACGTCACCGCGCGGTCCGGCAATCGCCCAGATGATCAGTCCCAAGACCGGCAACAACACAATCAGCAGAATCCACAGGATCTTGATCCCGACCTCGCTCGAGCTTTTCAGCACGTTGATGATCGCCCAGATATCCAGGGCCAGAATGATGAGGCCAACGAGGCCATTGAAGGTTGAACCCATGTGGCAACTCCCAGTGTGACGTCGATAGGGCTGAGCATAGTCGGCTATTACCCCCATAGAAGGGAATCCTTGGCCCGCGCCACGGGTCACTGGATAGACTGCCGCCATTCATCGTCGCAGAGGTCTGCATGCCCCCAGTTCACACCCACGGCTCCTCACCCTCCTCGTTTCTGGATGCCTGGCGCCAGCAGGCGCTGAACACGCCCTGGCTGAGCGCCGGACTGGGGCTGAGCCTGTTGGCGATCATCCTGCTGCTGCTGGCCAGCTTGTGGAATGCGGTCAATGGCGATCACTCGCAGAACCTGCACCTGGCGGCACTGGGCGGTCTATCGGGCTTTGCCGCGACGGCGCTGGGCGCGATCCTGGCCGTGGTGCTGCGCGACGTCAGCGCCCGCAGCCAGGACGTGATGCTGGGCTTTGCCGCCGGCATGATGCTCGCCGCCAGTTCGTTTTCCCTGATTCTGCCCGGGCTGGATGCGGCTCGGGCGATCACCGGCAACGGCCCGGCCGCTGCCGCTGTGGTGGTGCTGGGCATGGGCCTGGGGGTCCTGCTGATGCTCGGCCTGGACCGCTTCACCCCCCATGAGCACGAAAGCACTGGTCCTTGCGGCCCGGACGCCGAGCGGGTGAGCCGGGTATGGCTGTTCGTACTGGCGATCACGCTGCACAACTTGCCCGAAGGCATGGCCATCGGTGTGAGCTTCACCAATGGCGACATGAGCATCGGCTTGCCATTGACCAGCGCCATCGCCATTCAGGACATCCCGGAGGGTCTGGCGGTGGCCATGGCACTGCGCGCCACGGGGCTGTCGAATTTCAAGGCGGCGCTTGTGGCCATCGGCTCGGGGCTCATGGAGCCGCTGGGCGCGGTGATTGGCCTGGGCATCTCCACCGGCTTTGCCCTCGCCTACCCCATCAGCATGGGCCTGGCGGCTGGCGCGATGATCTTCGTGGTGTCCCATGAAGTCATCCCCGAAACCCATCGCAACGGTCACCAAACCTCAGCAACCCTGGGTCTGATGGGCGGTTTCGCAGTGATGATGTTTCTCGACACGGCCCTGGGCTGACGCGTCGGCACGTCCTCTTACCCGCTCAAGGCACTGACTCGCGCCTCAGACGTGAACAGCGACCTTGAGCGCCTCCAGCGCTGGCGCCACCTTGATACCCAGTGCCTGACCCAACTCCAGCACCCGCGGCAGGTCATGTTGACCGACCATCACCATCTGCAATTCGTCATCGAGCAGTTGGCTGAAGTCGAGCAGCACATAGCCGCCCGCCTCCTTGTTCAGCGCACTCAACTGAACCTGAATGCGGTTGAGCGCTGTCAGCGGTTCGGTGCGCGCCAACTGCTTGGGCTTGAGGGTCAATGGCACGCTCTTGTCGAAGGAGTCACTGATGGCCTGAAACAGCCCTTGGTAGGTATCGGCTTGAAACACCACGGTATCCGGGAGACTGCCGAGCACCACCCATTCGCCGAGCGGGATCGGGAAGCTGTCGTCGTAATTGATGTCGGGATTGGCTGCAAGAAAAGCCGCCGGATCGGCGTAGGCCTGGGCGGCTTCGTCAGCGATTCGCTCGATGTCAGCCTCCGGGATGCAGCCGGCGCCGATGAGGCTGATGAATTCGAGCAACTGGGTTTTCATGGAGGGCCTGCTTGGCGAAGGGCAAAAAGGCGCCAAGGATACCCGCCGCGCCCTCAGCCGGCCAGGGCCTGGAGCCGAGCGGCAGCGTCGCTGGCGCCCATGGTTTGCGCGGCCACCAAGGCCGTGGCGCCCCGCGCGTCCCGATGAGCCGGATCGGCACCCTGGGCGAGCAGGTAGTCGAGAATCTCGCTGCGGTTGAACATGGCCGCCAGCATCAGCGCGGTGCGGCCATCCTGGGCGGCGGCATCGACTGGCACGCCATGCTCGACCAACAGGCGAATCATCGGCAGGTCGCCTTTGAAGGCCGCCCCGGCGATAGGCAACTGACCATTGTCATTGGCGATCAGGGGATCTGCACCGTGGTTCAACAGCACCTGCACCGTGGCGTGGTGGCCGTGATAGCTGGCCAGCATCAGCAAGGTGTCACCCTTGTGGTTGCGCAAGTTGGCAGGCAATCCACCTTCGAGCAGCCGCTCGATCATCACCGCATCGCCTTGGCGGGCGCGCTCGAATACCTCTGCAGCGAACGCAGCGGTTTCATCTTCAGTCATGGTGACGGGCTGTGAATCGGACATCTGCAACCTCCTGGCAAAAAATGATGGCCTGATTCTGCTTCAGGCCTCAGGCGCAGGACAAAGGTTCAGATTCTATCGACGTCAAATACAGCGGCTATGACCTTGCAAAATGCACTGTGCAAATTGCACGACCATGCACAATGCATGGAAGGCTTTATGGAAATCAGTAATAAGTAATTGATTTTAAAGGAAAATAATAAAGTCCGATTCCTGGCACGGTGACTGCAACCATTACTCCACGATTGCCAACGCTTACACATCAGGAGTTGCTAATGGACCTTATCCAGGAAAAATTCGTTTCGGTCTTTTCCGCTTACCAGGTCGACACCAAGTCCCGCCCGGACGGTGGCATCCTGCTGACGCTGCGCGCTGCTGACGGTACCGTGACCCGCCGCGTGCTCTCTTACGCACAACTGCACAGCGCCGAGCAACTGTCCTGGGCCATCAGCGCCATCCGCCGCGATCTGGCCGAGCAGGCAAGCGAATTGCCCGTCATTTCCATGCTGCAAAGCCAACAACGCTTCGCCCTGCCAACCTACCGTTGAGCGTGGCCACCGGGTTCGCGAGGCACTCCTGCTCCCACGAAGGGACTGCGCTGGAGCAGGAGTACCCCGCGATCGTTGCGTGGAGCGTTAGAGCTCAGCCATCCCAGGAAGTTCGCGGCACACGTTATCCCCTGTGAATTTCGCGGGCTGACCGTTCCCGGTGAGGCGCAGCGCCAGGCAGAACGGCCTGTCCCCCAGGTCGATCCAGCGCCGTATTTCGGCTGGCACGTGCAGAATATCGCCCCTCTCGCACAATACTGCGAACACCTCATCGCCTATCCGCAGGCTGACCTGAGCACGCCCCGCCATCACGGCAAATACCTCAAGCGCGTTGTGAACGTGCTCCTCGCGCCAGCCGCCAGCGTCCGGCAATTCTTCCTCACAATCGAGCAACGTCCATGATGTGGCGCCATGCTCAGCCATTAGCCCATCGATCCACTCACCCGCCTCGTCGCTAACCTGTTGCTGGGCATTACCTGGCCGGATAGACCACGGAAGACTCTGGTGGGCGAACCGCACGCCATGTTCGGCCAACGTTGCAACGATGTCGTCGTGGTGGGTCAGCACCTTGTACGGCAGCTGTGGGCTGCTGCACTGGAAAACGCTGAGAATGCTCATCAGGGGCTGCTCCTGCTCGGTGGACAATGGCGGGCAATGATAATGGCTGCGGCCAGCGCCGCGAGGCTGGCCATACCAAAGGTGAATGACGGGCCCAGGCCGCTCCAGGCATAACCGGAGAACAGTGCACCCAACGCGCCGCCGGTTCCGGAAAGCGCAGCGTACAACGCCTGCCCTTGCCCCTGTTGCCGCGCCCCGAAGCTGGACTGGACGAAGGCGATGGCCGCGGCATGAAAGCAACCAAAGGTCGCCGCGTGCAGCAATTGCGCGAAAATCAGCACGGCCGGCACTTCGGCCAGGCTGCCCAATAGCAGCCAGCGCAGTGTGGCAAGCAGGAAGCTCACCAGCAGCACAGCGCGTATGCTCGAGCGCGCGAACACCCGGCTCATCGACAGGAACATCAGCACCTCGGCCACCACCCCCAGCGCCCACAGCAGGCCGATGGCGCCACGGCTGTAGCCCAAGTGCTCCAGATGCAGGGTGAGGAACGTGTAGTAAGGCCCATGACTGAATTGCATCAGTGCCACGCACCCATAGAACGCCAACACGCCCGGAGCCCGCAGTTGCGCCAGAAAGCCTTCGCCAGCAGGTCTCACTGCATGCTCCGCCGGCTGCGCATTGGGTACCCAAAGGCTGGCGACGAGGATGCCGGCCATGATGCCCACCACCGCCAGCGGATAGATGTCCAGGCTCAACCACTCGAACAATCGTCCCAGGCCCACGACAGCGAGAATGAAGCCGATCGAACCCCACAGCCTGACCTGGCTGTAGCGCGAGGTCTGGCCATGCAGGTGAGCCAGGGTGATCACCTCGAACTGCGGCAACACGGCATGCCAGAAAAACGCATGCAAGGCCATGACCAGCGCCAGCCAGGCGTAGCTCTTGGCGAAGAAGATCAGCGAAAACGCACCCAGCGTGCACAGTGCGCCCAGGCGCACGATCAACAGCCGGCGACCGCTGCGATCACCCAGCCACCCCCACAAGTTCGGGGCCACGCAGCGCATGAGCATGGGAATGGCCACTAGCTCGCCGATGCGTGCCGGAGCAAACCCCAGATGATCGAAGTACAGGGCCAGGAACGGCGCAGTGGCGCCCAACAGGGCGAAGTAGCTGAGGTAAAAGCTGGACAGGCGCCAGTAGGGAATGGAAGACATGGGTGGACCTGGGAATAACCTGCGCCGACTCCGTCACACCGGGGTGCGACAGAGCCGCAGCAGGTGGATCAGCGCAGACCGAGTACCGGCGTGGTCACCTTCACATCGGCGTTCTGCGCGCGGTGGCGCAGCAGGTGATCCATCAAGGCGATCGCCATCATGGCCTCGGCGATGGGCGTGGCCCGAATGCCCACGCAGGGATCATGACGGCCCTTGGTCACCACCTCCACCGCATTGCCATCGACATCGATGGAGCGTCCGGGAATGGTGATGCTGGAGGTCGGCTTGAGCGCCAGATGGGCCACGATCGGCTGACCCGAAGAAATGCCGCCAAGAATGCCGCCCGCGTTGTTGCTGAGGAAGCCCTCGGGCGTCATCTCGTCGCGGTGCTCGCTGCCCCGCTGGGCAATGCTGGCGAAACCGGCGCCGATCTCGACGCCTTTCACCGCATTGATGCTCATCAGGGCGTGGGCCAACTCGGCATCCAGACGGTCGAATATCGGCTCGCCAAGGCCAGGCATCACCCCTTCGGCGACCACGGTGATCTTGGCACCGACCGAGTCCTGGTCGCGGCGCAATTGATCCATGTAGGCCTCCAGTTCCGGCACCTTGTCCGGGTCCGGGCAAAAGAACGCGTTCTGCTCGACACTGTCCCAGGTCTTGAACGGAATCGCGATCGGACCCAACTGGCTCATGTAGCCGCGCACGCGAATACCCTGGGTCGCCAGGAATTTCTTGGCGATGGCACCGGCCGCCACGCGCATGGCGGTTTCGCGCGCCGAGCTGCGGCCACCGCCGCGGTAGTCGCGCTCACCGTACTTGTGGTGATAGGTGTAGTCGGCGTGGGCCGGGCGGAACAGATCCTTGATCGCCGAGTAGTCCTTGGACTTCTGATCAGTGTTGCGGATCAGCAGACCAATCGAGCAACCGGTGGTGCGCCCCTCGAATACCCCGGAAAGAATCTCGACTTCGTCGGCCTCCTGACGCTGGGTGGTGTGGCGGCTGGTGCCGGGCTTGCGCCGATCCAGGTCACGTTGCAGGTCGGCCAGGGTGATGTCCAGACCGGGCGGGCAGCCGTCGACGATGGCGACCAGCGCGGGACCATGGCTCTCGCCTGCGGTGGTGACGGTGAACAGCTTGCCGTAGGTATTGCCGGACATGGACGCTCCGCGAAATCAGCCTGAACTTGAGAAGGTCGCCAGTATACGGAAAGCCGCGCCCCTGCGACAAAAAACCCGAGAACCTTCGCTTGGCCCCCCGGTCAAATCGAGCATCTCCCCACGCAGTATTCGCCGATGCGCTTCGTCGCCCTGTTCCTGCTGTTCTGCACCGGCCTGGCCCAGGCCAGCCCCGCCACCGTCATCAAACGCCCCATCGACCTGGACACCGGCACTGGCGTGCTGCATGGCAGCCTGCTGCTGCCCCAGCAGGACACGCCCGTACCGGTGGCCTTGATCATTTCCGGATCCGGTCCCACCGACCGCGACGGCAACAACCCCGCCTCGGGACGCATCGACAACCTCAAGCGCTTGGCGCAACTGCTCGCCAGCCAAGGCATCGCCAGCGTGCGCTACGACAAGCGCGGCGTCGCGACCAGCCGCCCTGCCGCGCCGGACGAGCGCGACCTGAGCGTGGAGGGCTATGTCGCCGACGTGGTGGCCTGGGCACATCTACTGCAGTCCGACCCGCGCTTCGGGCCGCTGATTCTGATTGGCCATAGCGAAGGCGCGCTGATCGCCAGCCTCGCCGCGCCACAAGCCGATGCCCGCGCCGTGATCACCCTGGCCGGCAGCGGACGCCCCATCGCCGACGTGTTGCGCGAGCAACTCGCCCAGCGCCTGTCACCGGCGCAACTGGCCCGCGGCAATCGCCTGCTCGATCGCCTGCAGGCCGGGCAGACCAGCCTGGACGTGCCGGCGCCTTTGCGCGAAGTGTTCCGCCCGACGGTGCAACCCTACTTGATCTCGTTGTTCCGCCAGGATCCCGCCCAAGCGTTCGCTCAGGTGCAGGTGCCGGCGCTGATCGTGCAGGGGCGTAACGACGTGCAGGTCGAGGTCGAAGACGCCGAACGCCTCAAGGCGGCGAAACCCGATGCGCAACTGGTATTGATCGACGGCATGAACCACATGCTGCGCATCAGTCCCAAGGCCATGAGCGCGCAGCGCGACAGCTACAGCAACCCTGACCTGCCCCTGGCCCGCGAGCTGGGCGAACGCATCGTCGCGTTCATCAAGCAATTGCAGTCGGCCTGATCGACACCCTCCTCAGGTCTTGCCCCGCCCTGCCGATAACGCAGGGCAACAGGCGGTGAAACCGGGCCAGGCGCTTGGCTGTCACCGACCCACGCAATCGAGGATGGCCTGATGACCGATACTCCCGCCACCGAGGCGACCGAACAACAACCGCCCGAAAGCCCCCCACTGCCCTGGGCGGACCTGACCGCCGAGCACTTCCAGTTGCTGCGCCTGGCGCCGCTGCCCACCGACCGCAGCACCGGCGCGCGACCGCTGCGCTTCGTCCAACTGGGCTATGCCGAACGGCATGACAAGGCCAACAGCCTGTTGCGCCTGGAAATTCTGCTGCCCGCACAGAAGGTGCGCAAGGAACAGAATCGACTGGACGTGCGCGTCGACCATGAGCAGCACCTGGTGCGCATCGGCGATCCGGCCGGCCTGCAACTTGAGCCGCTCAATCGTGGCCTGGGCCGGTACTTGCTGACCCAGGCCGTGCAGTGGCTGCAACGCAAGTGGTCGCACTATCGCGTCGAAGGCATGGCATTGCCGAACAAGGATGCCCTCAACGAGGACACCCGCTTGCGTCGCGACCATGTGTTGCGCAGCGTTGGCATCGAGGTGGAATACGCCGATGGCCAGACGCTCAAGGCGCGTACCGTGGAAACGTCCGTGGGCCAGCTCAAGGGCGGCTGGAGCAACGACAAGCTGCAGCGCGTCGACATGCTCGAGGCTGCGACGCTGCTGCAACAGGCCGATCAGAAACTGCATGAGAAAGACGTGCAACTGCGCGAGCGTGACGAGCGTGTGGCCAAGTATCGCCGCGAGGACAGCGGGCTGCGCTTCACCATTACCTGCCTGGTGGCTTTTGCAGTCTTTCAGGCAGGCCTGCTGATCTGGATCGCCACACGCTGAATGTGCCTGGCGGGCCACACGCCCGCCAGGCCTGGTCCTAGACCCGCGAGACGAACAGTTCCTGATGGTTGCGGCACTGCTGCGCCGTGAGCATGAACACGCCATGGCCACCACGCTCGAAGTCCAGCCAGGTGAAATCCACTTCCGGGTACAGGGTTTCGACATGCACCTGGCTGTTGCCCACTTCGACGATCAACAAGCCCTTTTCCGTCAAGTGATCGGCCGCCTCGGCGAGCATGCGCCGTACCAGGTCCAGCCCATCGTTGCCGCACGCCAGGCCCAACTCCGGTTCGTGCTGGTATTCGGCGGGCATGTCGGCGAAATCCTCGGCATCCACATACGGCGGATTGGACAGGATCAAGTCGAAGCGCTGTCCCGGCAGGGCGGCGAAGCCATCGCCCTGCACCGTGAAGACGCGCTGCTCCAGGCCATGACGCTCGATATTGCGGTTGGCCACTTCCAGGGCGTCGAACGACAGGTCGGCCAGTACCACCTCGGCGTCCTGGAAGACGTCAGCCGCGACGATGCCGATGCAGCCGGACCCCGTGCACAGGTCGAGAATGCGCGCCGGCTCACTGGCCAGCCAGGGCTCGAAGCGCTTCTCGATCAGTTCGCCAATCGGTGAGCGCGGCACCAGTACGCGTTCGTCGACGATGAACGACATGCCGCAGAACCAGGCTTCGCCCAGCAGGTAAGCGGTGGGCACACGTTCTTCGATGCGGCGCTTGAGCAGGTGCTGCAGACGCACGCGCTCGTCATCTTCCAACTGGCAGTCCAGGTAGCTGTCAGCCATCTGCCAGGGCAGATGCACGGCCCCCAGCACCAGCAGGCGGGCCTCGTCCCAGGCGTTGTCGGCACCATGGCCGAAGAACAGCTCATGCTCATGGAAACGGCTGACAGCCCAGCGAATATGGTCGCGCAGGGTGCGCAGGCGAGAAGTGATCACAAAGTACTCCTTTTCAGACTGTGCAAAAGTCTACCAGTCCACTAGCTGAAATGTTCCATCGCCCGCCGCTCAGGTAGCCACAGGCCAGTAACGGCGCCATCTGCGTTGTCAACCATTCACATTGGCGCCTGGGCAAGTGACAATAGCGCGATGTAAGCCCTTCCCGAGGAGCCCTCGATGTCCGTTCCAACCACGATGTTCCGCCTCACCGGTCGCGACTACCCGCCGGCCCGGTTGAGCCAAGCCAGCCTGATCGTCATCGACGCGCAGAAGGAGTACCTCAGCGGTCCGCTGGCACTCTCGGGCATGGACGAGGCCGTGGCGAACATTGCCCGGTTGCTCGACGCGGCCCGCAAGGCCGGCCGCCCGATCATCCATGTCCGCCACCTCGGTACGGTGGGCGGACGCTTCGACCCACAGGGCCCTGCCGGGGAGTTCATCCCGGGCCTGGAGCCACAGGGTGACGAAGTGGTCATCGAAAAGCGCATGCCCAATGCCTTCAAGAACACCAGCCTGCACGAAACCTTGCAGCGCCTCGGCCACCTGGACCTGATCGTCTGCGGCTTCATGAGCCACTCCAGCGTCAGCACCACCGTGCGCCGCGCCAAGGACTACGGCTACCGCTGCACGCTGGTCGAAGACGCCTCCGCCACCCGCGACCTGGCGTTCAAGGACACGGTCATCCCGGCCGCGCAGATTCATCGCAGCGAGATGGCGGTCATGGCCGACAACTTCGCCTGCGTAGCGCCCACCGACAGCCTGATCTGATCGCCCCAGCGCCCGGCCGCCGGGCGGAACCGCACGGGTCGGCGCAGGTCGAATTCCGATACCGAGAGAGGAATACGGAATGAAGCTCAAAGGCAGTTTCGATGCCAGACGCCTGCGCCCACGCCAAGCGGGCAACTGGGGCGTGCGCCTGGCGGCAGCACTGTCGGCGCTGCTGGCCACAGTGGGCATTCTTCTGGCCATGGCGGGCATTGCGGGCCTGCTGGGCAACTACGAAGCCCTGGCCGAGTTGAACGCCAATCACAGCCTCGCGGCGATTCTCGTCGCGCTCGGCCTGCTACTGCTCTACCTGGGTGTGCGCTTCTGGCGCCTGAGCCGCATTCGCCTGCGCCGCAGTCGCGATCTCAACCTGTCGCCGCACCTGATGAAGAAACACGACTGAAGCCCCCACACGCCGAGGCGTGCGCTGGCGCGTCTGCTGACGACCCAGCGCCGATCGCGTAGACTACGCCGCCCACGTGGAGGCTCCCATGCAAGACGACGACTTTTCCCTCTTCCGCAGCGAAGTGCGCGGCGTCAAGCCCATCGCTCATGACCGTGCCGAAGTGGGCAAGCCCAAGGCTGACCGCACGCAACTGGCCGGCCTGCGTCAGGCCGCCAGCGTGCGCACCGGCCAAGCGCTGGTGGTCGACGGTCTGTCGGACCAGTTCGTCATCGACGTGGGTGCTGAAGACGAGCTCATGTGGCGCCGTGACGGCGTTCAGGAAAGCCAGATCCGCAAGCTCAAGCTTGGCCAGATCACCTTCGAAGGCAGCCTCGACCTGCATGGCATGACCGTCGAGCGCGCCCGCGAGACGCTGTGGGCCTTCATCGCCGAAGCCACCCGCCTGGAAGTACGCTGTGTGCGGGTCACCCACGGCAAGGCGGCCCGCCTGGATGGCAAGCGGCCGATGATCAAGAGCCACGTCAACACCTGGTTGCGCCAGCACCCGCAGGTGCTTGGATTCGCGTCGTGCCAGGCCCGCCATGGTGGCACGGGTGCGCTCTACGTGATGCTCAAGCGGACCATGCTCGAAGGCCGCGACGAGTAATCGCGCTTGCAGCGCCGCGTGCGCCGCCGTACCCTTCGTTTTTGCGTTTTTTCCCACAGGTAGATCCATGTCCCTGGAACAGAACTACACCGAGATCCTCAGCCAGATTGGCGAGGACGTCTCCCGCGAGGGCCTGCTCGACACGCCCAAGCGGGCCGCGAAGGCCATGAAGTACCTTTGCCGCGGTTATGAGCAAACCTTGGAAGAAGTCACCAACGGCGCGTTGTTCACTTCCGACAACAGCGAAATGGTGCTGGTCCGCGATATCGAGCTGTATTCGATGTGCGAGCACCACATGCTGCCGTTCATCGGCAAGGCCCATGTGGCCTATCTGCCCAAGGGCAAGGTGCTGGGACTGTCCAAGGTGGCACGGATCGTCGACATGTACGCGCGTCGCCTGCAGATCCAGGAGAACCTCAGCCGTCAGATCGCCGAGGCCATCTCGCAGGTCACTGGCGCAGCCGGTGTGGCCGTGGTCATCGAGGCCAAGCACATGTGCATGATGATGCGCGGTGTGGAAAAGCAGAATTCCAGCATGATCACCTCGGTGATGCTTGGCGAATTCCGTGCCAATGCCGCCACCCGCAGTGAGTTCCTCAGCCTGATCAAGTGATCGGCGTCGACCTTAAGCCGGCCCCTCGGGGTCGGCTTTTTATTTGGCCTTCGTGCCCCCAAGCTCAGGAGTAGCCCATGATCGTCAAATCCCTGCGGGTCGGCCTCGGCCAGCTCATCGTGTTCGGCGACTGGATCAGCCGCCCGGCCAAGCGCAAGCGTGACGCCGCCGCCCAGGCCCACGTCGAGCAACAGGCCAAAGGCCTGGCGCTGTACCAGTTCCATGCCTGCCCGTTCTGCGTCAAGACCCGCCGCGCCCTGCACCGGCTCAACGTGCCGGTGGCACTGCGCGATGCGAAGAACGACCCGCAGCACCGTCAAGCACTGCAAGACGGCGGCGGGCGGGTGAAAGTGCCGTGCCTGCGTATCGAGGAAGACGGCAAGACCACCTGGATGTACGAGTCCAACGACATCATCGCCTACTTGGACAAGCGCTTCGGCTCGATCTGAGTCAGCCCACCATCGGCACGTGCCGGGGATGACTGGCGACCCGCTCCAGCCAGGCGCGCACGGCGGGATACTCGGCCAGATCGAAGCCGCCCTGGTGGGCCACATGGGTATAGGCATAGAGCGCGACATCGGCGATCGAGTATTGCTCGCCCACCAGGTACGGCGTCATGTGCAACTGCCGTTCCATGACCCTCAGCGCCTTGTAGCCGCCCTTGTGCAGCTTGCGGTATTCCTCCAGGCGCTCCTGCGGCAGCCCCAGGTAGAACTGGATGAAGCGCGCTACCGCGATGTAGGGCTCATGGCTGTACTGCTCGAAAAACTGCCATTGCAGCACCTGGGTACGCAAACGCGGCTCGGTGGGCAGAAACTCGCTGCCATCGGCGAGAAAATTGAGAATGGCGTTGGATTCCCACAGGCAGGTACCGTCTTCGAGCTCCAGCACGGGAACCTTGCCGTTGGGATTGCGCGCGAGAAATTCCGGTGTTTCGGTTTCGCCCTTGAGAATGTCCACCGGGTGCCACTCACACGGCCGTTCCAGCAGACTGAGCATCAACTTGACCTTGTAGCAGTTGCCTGACTGATAGTCCCCATACACCTTGTACATCGCCCCTCCCCTCCTGCGCAGCTGCAAGTCAGCGCTCCATAGTTGAGGACTGTACGGCTAAATGCAATGGTCGCTGTATGGCGCGCGGCAGGTCGCTGCGCGTTAGGCTGCGCGAAATGCCCCATTGCACAAGGAATGCACCGTGACCGACGCCACTTCCACGCCCCTGCGTCCACTGGCCGACAGCTCGCCGTCGGCCGTGGTGGCCGGCTTCATCGCCATGCTCACCGGCTACACCAGTTCGCTGGTGCTGATGTTCCAGGCCGGCCAGGCCGCCGGTCTGAGCAATGCGCAGATCTCCTCCTGGATCTGGGCGCTGTCGATCGGCATGGCGGTGTGCAGCATCGGCCTGTCGCTGCGCTATCGCACGCCGATCACCGTGGCCTGGTCGACACCGGGCGCGGCGCTGCTGATTACCAGCCTGGGTGGGGTCAATTACGCCGAGGCCATCGGTGCCTACGTCACCTGCGCCGCGCTGGTGGTGATCTGCGGAATGACCGGCAGCTTCGAGCGCCTGGTTCGCCGCATTCCCGCGTCGCTGGCCTCGGCCCTGCTGGCCGGCATCCTGTTCAAGATCGGCAGCGAAATCTTCGTCGCTGCGCAACATCGCACCCTGCTGGTGCTGGGCATGTTCTTCAGCTATCTGTTGGTCAAGCGCCTGTCACCGCGCTATTGCGTGCTCGCCGCCCTGCTGGTCGGCAGCGCATTGTCCGGCGCCTTGGGCTTGCTGGACTTCAGTCACTTCGACTTGCAAGTGGCACGGCCGGTGTGGACCACACCGAGTTTTTCGCTGGCGGCGACCATCAGCATCGCCATCCCGCTGTTCGTGGTGGCGATGACTTCGCAAAACATGCCCGGCGTGGCCGTGCTGCGCGCCGACGGCTACCAGGTGCCCGCCTCGCCGCTGATCTCGGCCACCGGCCTGGCCTCGCTGGTGCTGGCCCCCTTCGGCGCCCACGGCGTCAACCTGGCAGCGATCAGCGCCGCAATCTGCACCGGCCCACACGCCCACGAGGATCCGGCCAAGCGCTACACCGCTGCCGTCTGGTGCGGGATTTTCTACGGTATCGCCGGGGTCTTCGGCGCCACACTGGCGGCATTGTTCGCCGCGCTGCCCAAGGAACTGGTTCTGTCGATCGCGGCCCTGGCGCTGTTCGGATCGATCATGAACGGCCTGAGCGTGGCCATGAGCGAGGCCCGCGAGCGCGAAGCGGCACTGATCACCTTCATGGTGACGGCCTCGGGGCTGACGCTGTTTTCCATCGGTTCGGCGTTCTGGGGCATCGTGGCGGGAGTGATCACCTTGATGATTCTGAGTCCGCGCAAGGCCGGATGAACATCACGCCGGCGATGGACCCTCCCTGGGATCGCGGGGCGCGACACGAAGAGACTACTACAGCCTCTCAATGCAGCCTGAAGTGCCCCACCATCCCCTTGAGTTCATCGCCCAACTGCGCCAACTCGACGCTCGAGCGCGCCGTGTCCTGCATGGCCAGCGCCGCCTGATCGGCGCTGCCGCGAATCTGCGTGACGCTGCGGCTGATCTCTTCGGCCACCGAGCTCTGTTGCTCGGCCGCTGCGGCGATCTGCTGGTTCATCTGCTGAATCAATGACACGGCAGCCGCGATGCTGCCCAGGGCACTTTCGGTGTGCAGCGCATCGGCCACCGCCAGACGCACCAACTCGGTACTGCCACGGATCTGCGTCACCGACTGCTGCGCGTTGCCGCGCAGGCTCGCCACCAAACGCTCGATTTCCTCGGTCGATTGACGGGTGCGGCGCGCCAACGCACGCACTTCGTCGGCGACCACCGCGAAACCGCGACCCTGCTCACCAGCACGCGCCGCTTCGATAGCCGCATTGAGCGCCAGCAGGTTGGTTTGCTCGGCCACGCTCTTGATCACTTCCAGCACATCGCCAATGGTGTGAATCTCGGCACTCAGGCTGTCGATGCCGGCACTGGCGGTTTCCGCCGCCTGCGCCAGTTGCTCGATACGCTGCATGCTCTGGCGCACCACCTGCTGACCGGACTCGACCTTGTCATCGGCCTGCTGGGCCGCCTGGGCCGCTTCCTCGGCGTTGCGCGCCACATCGTGCACCGTAGCCGTCATCTGCTGCATGGCGGTGGCGACCTGCTCGGTTTCCTCTTTCTGACTGCCGACCTCGCGATTGGTCTGCTCGGTCACCGCCGACAATGCCTGAGCATTACCAGCCAATTGTTCGATGCCCTGCTGCAAACCACTGACGATGCCCGACAGCCCAGCGGCCATCTGCTGCATGGCCAGGGTCAACTGGCCCACCTCGTCGCGCCCGGCGACCTGCGCATCGACCAACAGGTCCCCTGCGGCAATGCGCTGCGCACTGGCGATCACACGTTTGAGCGGCGCTACCACGGCGCGGGTGATCAGCCAGGCGGCGACGATCCCGACCAGCAAGGCCAATGCCGTGGCCAGCGCGATGGCCAGCGTATTGTGAGTCAGCTCCTGGCGCATCGCCGCCTGCTGCGCATCATACGCCTGGTCGATGCGTGCCGTGACCTGTGCGGCGCTGGCCTGCAACTGCGCCTTGATGTCCTGCTCCTTGCCCAGTTCGGCCGTGTACTCATCGAGCTTTTCGGAGAACGAGGCGATGTGGCCGGCCACCTCACCGAGCAGGCTCTGGTAACTGGTGTCGGCAACCGATGTCTTGAGTTCATCGACCAGATTCGCGGCCTCGACGGTCTGCGCGATGCGCCCTTGGTCAATCGACTCATCGCCTTTGCGTGCCTGCTCCAGGCGCACCCGCGCAGCATCCATGGCCTGCAGCATCAAGCGCGAGACCTGCGCCACCTGGGTGGATTGTTCGAGCATCTCGCTGCCCTGCTGGCCTTGGGATTGCTTGAGGGCATCGGCGCCATCGTCGGCCAAGCCCGACTGCAGCACATCGAGGTTACCGGCCACACTGGAGACCGACCACGCAGCGGTGTCCAGCGCCAGCTCCTTGCCCTGCACCGCCTCGACGAACGCATCGAATGCCTGGCCGTAGGCATGCAGGTCGGCTTCGCCCGCCGCCAATAGGGGAATGCCCCGGATGCGTTCGATCAATGCCTGCAGGCCGGCGCGCAGTGCTTCGGCTTGCTTGATGTCCGAGCGTAAGGCGAAGGCCTGTTCGTGCTGGCGCAGGCTAAGCAGGTCGGCCTTGACCTCGCCCATCTGGTGCAATGCGTCGAAACGCTGGCCGACCTTGCTCAAGGCCTGGATGCCGATGGCCGCCACGGCCAACGTCAGCAGCAGTACCAGAGCGAAGCCCAGGCCGAGTTTGCGGGCCATGCCCAGGTTGGCCAGACTACCGCGCTTGGTCGACGTCATCGCCACTCCCCCTCGCCCTTAGGTGTTGCCGAAGGCACAAGAGTGACAACCGCATGGCTCGGGTCACAAGGCCCTGCGGTCAGAATGGTGTCAAATAGCTATGAACCTGTCGTTTTCAGCTAACTGCGGGTCGTCCAGCAGCGGCGAGAAACGCTTGGGCGCGTCTGTCCTGTGCGTAGGCGACGTTGATGCGCAGCCACTCGCTTTGCCCGCCCACGGGGTCGAAGGCGCTGCCGGGCGTGAGCAGCACCGAATGCTCCAGGGCCAGGCGGTCGAGCCAGGCGAAATCCCGACCCGGCATGCGCGCCCAGACGAACAGGCCGCCGTAGGGTTCGCAGAGTACCTCCCAGCCATGGGTTTCCAGTTGTCCCAACGCCTTCGCCATGTGCTCGGCCAGACGCCCACGCACCCGCTGCACATGCTTGCGATAGCTGCCATTGCCGAGCAGGTGTCCGACCACCTGCTCGACGAACCTGGAAGTGCCAATGCCGGTCACCATCTTCAATTGCGCCAGGCGCGCAATGAGTTCGGGATCTGCACTGATAAAGCCCACGCGCAGCGCACTGCTCAATGTTTTGGAGAAGCTCGACAAGTAGATCACCTGCCGCTCGCTGTCCAGCGTCGCCAGGCGAGTGGCGGGGCCATCCTGGAAGTCGGCGTAGATATCGTCCTCGATGATCCGCAGATGATGCTCGCGTGCCAGTTCCAGCACGCGATAGGCCGTCTTGGGGCTGAGGCTGGTACCCGTGGGATTCTGGTACAGGCTGTTGATGAACAGGCAGCGCGGCCGGTGCTCAGCCAGAAGCTGCTCGAGCGCCTGCAGATCGGGCCCGGTCGCGGTGCGGGGCAAGGGCAGCATGCGCACCTGGTGCTGGCGCAACAGGCTGAACAAGTTGTAGTAGCCGGGACTTTCGACGATCACAGCATCTCCTGGCACGAGCAGCGTGCGCACCAGCAGGTCCAGCCCGTGGCTGGCGCCCTGTGTGGTGAGCACGCCCTCCGGCTCGCTGGGAATCTGCAACTGCGCCAGACGCTTGAGCAACTGCTGCCGCAGCCCGGCCATTCCCAATGGCGGGCAGTAGCGGAGCAAGTCTTGCGGGTCGCCGCGACTCACCTGACGTATCGCCTGGGCCAGCGCCTCCTGCGCCTGCCAGGCGTCGGGCAACCAGCCGCAACCGAGCTTGAGCAGTGCTGGATGGGCGTCACTGAACTGCCGCCAACTGCCATCGATGGCATCGCCCCAGGCCAGCGCATCGTCTCGAACGTAGGTCGACATCCGCTCGGCGACGAAAAACCCGGCCCCATGGCGCGCTTCGAGCCAACCACTGGCGACCAGTCGATCATAGGCATCGATCACACAGCCATGGCTGATCGCCAGGGTGCGGGCCAGGCTGCGAATGGAGGGTAGGCGCGTGCCAGGACGCAGGCGCTGCTGCTCGATCCAGGCTTGCAGTTGTTCAGTGAGTTGCTGGGCCAAGGGTGTAGCGGCGAGACGATCCAGAGTCAGGTGCATGGCAAAGTGTTCGACGATTTTTAGCGAACAGTTAATCACAAATCCCCGTGAGGCGTGCCTTGCCTGTGCAAGGCCATGAACCGAAGCTGATTGCACGGGGCTCCCCCGTATTTACCACCTGATCCACCACTTCCAGACGGACCTCCCATGCCCGCACGCCTGGCTTTTGCCCTTTGCCTGATCACCCTGGCGGTGAACCTGCAAGCCCCGCTCTACACCACCTATGCCACCCTCTCGGGATACGGTGCCGCCGCCACCGCCATGGCCTTCTCCAGCTACGTGCTGGGGGTACTGCCCGTACTCCTGGCGTTTGGCGGGCTGGCCGACCGGGTGGGCCGCCGACTGCTGATCAGGGTCGCACTGATCTTGTCGATGATCGCCACCACGCTCGTCATGTTCGCGCCTGGACTACAGACGCTGGCCCTGGCGCGGCTGCTGATGGGCGTGGGCACGGCGCTTTCGACCACCCTCGCCACGGCCTACATGGGCGAACTGCAAGGCGATGGCGACACCACACGGGCGGCGAATTGGGTCACTGCCAGCACGTCGCTGGGCTTCGGCCTGGGGGCGGCTTTGACCAGCCTGTTCCTACTGTGTGGTCCAAGCCTGACGCCACTCAGTTTCCCTCTACACCTGGCGCTGGCAGCCACTGCGTTGTTCCTGGTCTGGCGCCTGCCCGATCAGCGCAATGCACATCGCACGCCGATGCTGCGCCTGCCCTGCTATCCAGCCGGCAGCTTGCCCTATGGGCTGGCCATTCTGCTGGCCTGGGCCTGCACCGGGCTGGTCATCGCGCTGGTGCCGGGCGTGCTGCGACAACACGGTCTGGATCAATGGTCAGGGTTCTCTACCTTCTGCGTGATCAGTTGCGGCGTGCTGTTCCAGCCGCTGGCCCGACGCTTGAACAGCAGGCCGGCGACTCTGCTGGGGCTGGTCATTCTGCCGCCCAGCTTCCTGTTGTTGGCCTGGGGGGCCGATAGCGGCAGACTGATGGCCGTGTTGATCGGGGCAGTGGCCGCCAGCAGCGCCTGCTACGGCTTTATCTACCTGGGCGGTCTGGCGGCGGTCAATGCCCTGGGTGGCACGGAGAAGCCGCGCGCCAGCGCCGGGTTCTTTCTTCTCGCGTATCTGGGATTCAGCCTGCCGGTCGTCTTCACCGGGTTGCTCAGCGATCGACTGGGTGCCCACATCGCTCTGCAACTGTTCGGTGCCGCCCTGGTGTTGGGATGCGCGCTGGTGGCCCTTGCACTGATCGGCGCCGGGCCAAGGCTCAGATGGCGGTGGCGCCGCCATCCACGGTCAGGCTATGGCCAGTGGTGAACTTCGCGCCATCGCTGCACAGGTACAGCACCGCGCTGGCGATCTCCTCGACCTTGCCGATGCGCCCGACCGGGTGCATCGCTGCGGCGAACTCTGCCTTGCGCGGGTCGGCCTCGTAAGCACGGCGGAACATATCGGTATCGATCACCGCCGGACACACCGCATTGACCCGAATACCCTTTTTCGCGTATTCGATGGCCGCCGACTTGGTCAGGCCGATCACGGCATGCTTTGACGCTGCATAAATGCTCATCTTGGGCGCCGCGCAAAGGCCTGCGACCGACGCGGTATTGACGATAGCGCCGCCGCCTTGGGCCATCATCAGCGGCAACTGGTACTTCATGCACAGCCACACGCCCTTGACGTTGACCGCCATGATCGCGTCGAACTCGGCTTCGCTGCCTTCGGCGAGGCGGCCCTTCTCGATTTCGATTCCGGCATTGTTGTAGGCGTAGTCCAGTCGACCGTACGCCGCGACGATGCGCTCGTGGAGCTGGCGCACATCGCTGTCGTGGGTGACATCGCAGGCGACGAACAGACCATCGCCGCCGCTTTCACGGATCAACCCCAGCGTCGCTTCGCCACCGACCGCATCCACGTCGGCCACCACCAACTTCAGCCCCTGCGCAGCGAACGCCAGTGCCGTCGCCCGCCCTATGCCCGCCGCACCACCGGTAACCAAAGCGACTTGGCCAGAAAATGTCATGCTCATCGCACACTCCGTTTTTCATGAAGGCTCATGGCGGGTGAGTCTACTCAGCACAACCGGGCACAGGGCAGCATCATCAGGTCTGCCGTTGCAGTACCATCGTCGGTGGTGATTTTATGCATGGCACTCAATCACTCTGCTGGATCGACGAGCATTCGCCATTCAGGTCAGGCTTGAACAGTAAGACTCGACGGTTTATCAACAGACTTTGCCATCTACCCGGAGACGTTCCATGACCCAGACCAACCGCCGCTTCCTGCTGGCCAAGCGACCGACCGGCGCCGTCCGGCGGGAAGACTTCGACTATCAACAGGTTCCGGCGAGCGAACCGGCGGACGGCCAGATCCAGGTGCGCAACCTCTACCTTTCGCTGGACCCGGCCATGCGCGGCTGGATGAACGAAGGCAAATCCTATATTCCGCCGGTCGGGCTGGGCGACGTGATGCGTGCTTTGGGTGTAGGTGAGGTCGTCGCGTCCAACCATCCGGACTACAAGCCTGGTGACCATGTCAGTGGTGCGCTTGGCATACAGGACTATTTCACTGGCACCCCGCAGGGCATGCACAAGATCGACCCGAACCTGGCCCCCCTGCCCCGCTATCTGTCGGCCCTGGGCATGACTGGCATGACCGCCTACTTCGCCCTGCTCGAAGTAGGACAACCCAAGGCCGGCGATACCGTGGTCATTTCCGGTGCGGCAGGCGCTGTGGGCAGCATCGCCGGACAGATCGCCAAGATCAAAGGTTGTCACGTGGTAGGTATCGCCGGTGGTGCCCAGAAGTGCCAGTACCTCAAGGACGAACTGGGCTTCGACGGCGTCATCGACTACAAGGCCGAGGACGTGCTGGCGGGCCTCAAGCGCGAGTGCCCCAAGGGCGTTGATGTGTACTTCGACAACGTCGGCGGCGATATCCTCGACGCGGTACTCAGCCGTCTTAATTTCAAGGCGCGCGTGGTCATCTGCGGGGCCATCAGCCAGTACAACAACAAGGAAGCGGTAAAAGGACCGGCCAATTACCTGTCGCTACTGGTCAATCGCGCACGCATGGAAGGCTTCGTGGTGATGGACCACGTCAAGGAGTACGGTAAGGCCGCACAGGAAATGGCGGGCTGGCTGGCCAGCGGCAAGGTCAAGAGCAAGGAAGACGTGGTGGACGGGTTGGAAACCTTCCCCGAAACACTGCTGAAGCTGTTCAACGGGGAAAACTTCGGCAAGCTGGTGTTGAAGGTTTGACCGTGCAGGGGGCCGCCGTAATGCGGCCCCGATTGGCTTCAATCAGGCACGGATCTCGGCCACCACGGCAGCCAGCGCCTGCGCCGGATCCGCGGCCTGGCTGATCGGGCGACCGATAACCAGGTAGTCGGAGCCCGCTTCAAGTGCCTGGCGCGGCGTGAGAATGCGACGCTGATCGTCCTGTGCACTGCCTGCCGGGCGAATGCCCGGAGTCACCAGTTGCAGCGACGGATGGGCTGCCTTGAGCGCCGGAGCTTCCAAGGCCGAGCACACCAGGCCGTCCATTCCTGCCTTTTGCGCCAGCGCAGCGAGGCGCAGCACCTGCTCCTGTGGATCGACATCCAGGCCGATACCGGCCAGGTCCTCGCGCTCCATGCTGGTCAGCACGGTCACCCCGATCAGCAGTGGCTGCGGACCGCTGCGCTTGGCCAATTCTTCACGGCATGCAGACATCATGCGCAGGCCGCCAGAGCAGTGCACGTTGACCATCCATACACCCATCTCGGCAGCCGCTTTGACCGCCATGGCCGTGGTGTTGGGGATATCGTGGAATTTCAGGTCGAGGAACACCTCGAAGCCCTTGGCACAAATGGTCTCGACGATACCGGATGCGCTGCTGGTGAACAGCTCCTTACCCACCTTGACTCGGCACAGTGCAGGATCGAGCTGGTCAGCCAGCTTCAGGGCGGCCTCACGGGTCGGGAAATCGAGGGCGACGATCAGGGGCGTCTGGCAGGCGGACATGGTCGGATCTCTGTGGCAAGTCGTGAACGGCGCGCATTGTAAACGAAGTGGCGAGTCGATTGGGGATACGCAACGATACAGTTGGCATGAACAAGGCTGGCCGTAGAGGAACGCATGATCGCAGCCCTAGGTCCGATACCATGACAAGCAGCATTTTCACGATCACAGGAGAACGACAATGCCCTGGTATGCCTGGCTGATACTCATCGTAGCCATCGGCTCCATCGTAGGTGGGCTGATGATGCTGCGCGATACAGCGAAGAAATTGCCGCTGACGGACGAGCAGTTGAAGAAAGTACATGAACGCAATGCCGAGGCAGATGCCAAGGATGCGCGGGATCGGTGACTGAGCGACAGTGAAGGTCGGGGCACAGGCCCCGACCTGATGGGCCTGTTACTGAACGGTCATCTTGCCCCGATTACGTTCGATGAGCGTACTTCCGATACCTTTGACTTCCAGCAACTCGTCCACGGTCTGGAATGCGCCGTGTGCCTCGCGATAGGCCACGATGGCCTCCGCCTTGGCTTTGCCAATGCCGGAGAGCTCCTTTTGCAAGGTTGCGGAGTCCGCCGTATTGAGGTTCAGGGTAACTGCGGAGGTCGACACTTCGCTCGTGGAAGGCGATACAGGTGTAGAGGCGCTAGGGGCAGCGCTGACCGAGACAGACAGGCTCAGGAAAAGTGGCAGTAGAAGACTTCTGATCAGTTTATTGCGCATGAGTGCACTCCTGTGCGTTGGTACATTTCGCATTTAAGGGCAGCTAATTCCTTGGCTGCCCTTTTTAACGTAGCCAGTCTCAGCGCATTCGCCCAGGTGCGGCGAATGATTAAACCGTAACAGAATTGATCACGTTCATTCGTCCGAACGATTTTCTCAAACGTGATCTAGAAACAACTGACAGCTAGATCACTGTCAGCCGTACATTTACCTACATGTCTTGCCGACGCTGCTGATAAACCCAGTCAACAATGTCGCCTTCTGGCGAATAGCCACTCACCATCTCCCGCAGCGACTGACGGACCCGAGCAAAGTCATCGACCGCCAATGCCTGGAGGAGCTGATTCAATTGCTCTTTAAGTTGCCCCCACTGCAGAAAGTCTTCGCTGGCCGTCATGATCATCGGATGAGACGTGGGTGAAACGTTATCGCCGATCAATAACTCCTCATACAACTTTTCACCCGGCCGCAGACCGGTGAACTCAATGGCAATGTCGCCATGAGGATTGCTTTCGGAGCGGACAGTCAGCCCGGAAAGATGAACCATCTTTTCAGCCAGCGCGGCAATCTTGACCGGTTCGCCCATATCCAGCACGAACACATCGCCGCCCTGCCCCATGGAGCCGGCCTGAATCACCAACTGAGCCGCCTCGGGAATGGTCATGAAGTAACGGGTGATCTTAGGGTGCGTGACCGTCAGCGGGCCACCCGTCTTGATTTGGTGATGGAACAGCGGAATGACCGAGCCAGAAGAGCCGAGCACATTGCCGAAACGCACCATCGTGAAACGTGTTTTATTGACCCTGGCGACATTCGCACCATCACCGTAGAACACCGGTGCGACTTCTTTGCTCAGCGCCTGCAAGATCATTTCGGCCAAACGCTTGGTGCTACCCATGACGTTGGTTGGACGAACAGCCTTGTCAGTGGAAATGAGGACGAAGTTTTCCACATTGGCCTGCAGCGCAGCCTGGGCGGTGTTAAGGGTCCCCATCACATTGTTGGCGACGCCTTCGGAGATGTTGTGCTCGACCATGGGCACATGTTTGTAGGCCGCCGCGTGATACACCGTATCGACTTTCCACGTACTCATGGTATCGAACAGGTGCTTGTAGTGACGTATCGATCCGAGGAACGGCACCAGGCGTACCGGCAGCGCCTGGCGAGTGATGCGTTGTTCGAGTTCACTGTGAATGCTGTAGAGATTGAATTCGCTGTGCTCGAACAACAGCAGGCACTTGGGTTCGAGCATCAGGATCTGCCGGCACAACTCAGAGCCGATCGAGCCACCCGCGCCGGTCACCATCACTACCTTCCCGCTGATGCAACGAGCGAGCAGATCGGGTTGCGCAGGCACTGCGTCACGCCCCAACAGGTCGGCGATATCGACTTCCTGGATGTCATCCACTTTAACCGCGCCACGCGCCAAGTCCACGACGCTTGGGACACTGCGTACGTGCACAGGGTACTGTTCCAATGCGCTGAGCACTTCTCGGCGTCGGGAGCGACTGGCCGAGGGAATCGCCAGCAACACCTCTTCGGCGGAGGTGACGTTGAGCATGCGCTCGATATCAGAGCCTTTGAACACCTGCAAGCCGGAAATCGTCCGATCGGTCAAGGACTCGTCGTCATCGATGAATGCCACCGGCTGCATCGTACGCCCCATGCGCAGCGCTGCAAGGAGCTGGTTGCCAGCAGCGCCGGCGCCATAGATCGCGACTTTGGGCAAGCCATTATCACGACGGGCAAAGGGTACATGTTGCCGAGCGGCATACCAGTCGCCGAGGAAATACTGACGCATCAGCAAGCGCCCGCCACCGATCATCAGCAAGCTCAACCACCAATAGTTGAAAATGATCGACCGTGGAACCACCACGGTGTGGTTTCCATACCAATACACGACCAATGCCAACAACAGCGAAGACAGGCTCACTGCCTTGAAGATGGTGATCAGGGCATCGTTACCGAAATAACGCATCACCGCACGGTACATCCCGAACCGGATGAAGATCGGGATGGTGACGATGGAGGCAGCGACAAATAGCCACCAATGCGTTACCACAGGATTGACCAGCTCATCCAACCCCATGCGAACGACGAAAGCCAACCACAGTGCCAACCACACTACAACCAAGTCCGCGGTGACCTGTATCGCGCGCTTATGTTTACGCGGCAGTGAAACCATCCGCTTTCTCAGTCTATCCATATGCATCTCTAATTCCTCTGCTCGGGCATTTCCGAGACGGCTGCGGCCTTTGCTGCAGCCCCCTGATGGAAGGCCTGCGCTTGAATGTTAACCCGGCATACCCGATCTGAACTTGATGGCCAGCAGTACCAGGGGCAGGTAGGCAATGACCAGTGCCACCCCGCCATCGAGCCAGCCCGAGACGGCCATGCACGCCAACGGAAAGAGCCAGAGCACGTTGATCAAGAGTACCGCCATCGTGACAGGCTTGTGGCTGCCCAACTGCCGGGAGGCGTGTTGGTAGGCATGGCTGCGGTGCGCTTCGTAGACTTTTTCGCCCCGCAGCAGGCGGCAAATCAGCGTTACGGTGGCATCGACGACGAAGACCCCGAGCAAGATCAACCAGCCTGCGAAGAGTGCCGAGTCCACCCAGGCGGCCTGGAGCGACAGAATGGCCAATGCTACACCCAGGAACCCGCTACCGGCATCGCCCATGAAGATGCGCGCCGGCGGGAAGTTCCAGAACAGGAAACCTGCCACCGCACAGGCCAATGCCAACGCCGCATAGGACTGCTCGAAATGATGGCTGATCACATAGAGAACAACGCCCCCCAGGCACACACAGATCGCCTCGACGCTGGCCAAACCATCGATGCCGTCCATGAAGTTGTACAGGTTGAGCAACCAGACAAAGTAGAACAGCGCCAGTACATAGCCGAACCCACCGAGATCGATGTCCAGACCGAAGGCATGCAGAGGCGGAATTCCGCCCAGGCAGAACAGCGCCCAGGCGCTGCCCAGGAAGTGCCCCAGCAGCCGCCAGCGAGCGGCGACGTGGCCGTGATCGTCCAGGAAACCCAGCAGCGCAATCATTGAACCAGTACCCACTAGCGCCCAGATCAAGTTGCCCGGCAGCAACGACTGGCTGGCGAACACAGGCAGTGACAAGAGGAACGCGACGACGATCGCCACGCCCCCGCCACGCGGCGTGGGCACGCTGTGGGAACTCCGCTCATTGGGAATATCGATGATGCTGCGAGCCAGTGCGTAACGGCGCAACCCGCCGGTCATCACCAGGGCAACCAGCAGTACTGCAGGAAACAACGTCCAAAGAATCATTGAGGCTAGCGTTCCGATTCAAGATATGCGTGGGCTGTAAGTTTCAACGCCTGGTCGACGCTCAGAGGAGGCGTCCATTCGAGCAAGCGTTTGGTCTTGATGATGTCGACCTGAAGCGAGTCGCACAGTCGAGCTGCGATACCGGGACGACGCACCAGAGACGCTGCGGTCTTGATCAAACCGGCAGGCACGGGCAACAGCTTGGCACTGACGCCCAGTGCAGTACTGGTTTTCTTCAGTAACTCAGTGGTCGAAAGGTCTTGGTCATCGCTGGCCAAAAACACCTGCCCGGCCGCTGCGGGATGGATGAGGCACACACGAATCAAATCCACCAGATTGTCCAGGGCGACCATGCTGCGCTTGTTCTTGATCGCCCCGAGAGGCAACGGGATCCCGGCTTTCAGCCACTTCATCATGGATTGGAAGTTGGCTTTCACATGCGGGCCGTACACCAGCACAGGGCGGACGATGACCACTTCCATGCCCGTGGACTGTGCGAGCGCCAGCAAGGCCCGCTCAGCTTCGAGTTTGGAAATACCATAGGGATCCACTGGCGTTGGCACTTCGTCCGCGGTGTAGGGCGCTCTATGATTGGTCGTTTCGCCATTGACCTTGATGGAGCTGAGGAAGACGAATCGCTTGACTCCGTCTTGAGCGGCTCGTCGCGCAAGCGCCAGCGTCCCTTCGACATTGATCTTGCGATAGTCGCTGAGCGGGTCGGTCGACTGATCGTTCATGACATGCACACGTGCGGCGCAATGAACCACATAATCGATACCCTGCAGCGATGCCTGGAAATCGCTTTCTTCAAGCGATGGCATCATGAATGCGTGCACCCCCTGGGCCAGCGCGGGGGGTGTCTTGCGAACACCCGCCAGCACGCGTAAACCAGGATCACGCGCCTGGGTCGAAACCACACGGGAACCCACGAACCCCGTAGCGCCTGTCACCAGCACTTGTCGTTGCATCAGGCCTGACTCCTCAATGTGCTGTAGATTTCCATATGCTTGCCAACGACCTGCTGGATGGCGAAGGTCTGCTCCGCGAACGCTCGGCCCGCCAAGCCCATCGACCGACGCAGCGCTGCGTCCTCGACCAGACGTTGAATCGCATCGGCCAACGACTGGGAATCACGTACAGGCACCAGCAAGCCCGTGACATCGGCCACGATGGCGTCACGGCAACCTGGGACGTTGGTGGTCACCACCGCTCTGCCACAGGCAGCGGCTTCGATCAAAACTTTTGGCAAACCTTCTCGATACGAGGGCAGCACGACGATATTCGACGCCCTGAACACGTTGGCGATATCGGATCGATACCCCAGGCACTGGATCAAGTCGCCCGCAGCCCACGTCTGCAACTGGGCCGGATCGATACTGGTCGGGTTGCCAGGATCTGGATCACCCACCAGTTGGAATACGGCCTCGACACCACGTCCACGCAGGATTTGCGCCGCGTCGACGAACTCCAGGACACCTTTGTCCTTGAGCAGCCTTGCGGCCAGGGTCACCACCACAGGCCCTGCCGGCTCCTCATCGCATTGGTACAGGTCGAGGTCCACGCCCGACCCTTTGATCAGGACGCTCTTTTGCGCCGTGACTGCGCCCAGATCGATGAGTGCCTGTTGGTCATCGGGGTTCTGGAACACCACGCGCACGTTACGCTTGCCGAGCGCCAGTCGATACAGTGTCGACACCACACCCCTGATCAAAGCCGCCTTTCTACCCTGTTTCATGAAGATGAAACCCAGTCCCGAGATAGCCGCCAGCACGCCCTTGACCGGAGACAGACGCGCTGCAATACCGCCATACAGCACCGGCTTGATCGTGACCAGATGAAGCACATCAGGGCGCACGCTCCAGCACAATTTCACGATATTGACCAGGCTGAGCAACTCCCCGAGCGGATTCTTGCCGCTACGGGTGATCTTCAGTTCGTGGAATGTGAAGCCGAGCGACTGGATCTTGGCCACGGACGGGCCGGCTTGAGTGGCCACGTGAACGTCGTAGCCTTCGTTTCTGGCCCCTTCGGCGATCGGAAGGCGATGCGACAGAAAGAAAGCCGCGTCATTCACGATCATTAATAAAATCGGCTTCATAATTTATTGTTTATCCATCAACACGTGGTCCTTTGCGCCCGCGACCTTTATTGACCACGGGCAAGGCGCAACCGCTTTTCAGTGGTCGACCAGCGAAAGGAGATACTGCCCATAGCTGTTCTTGCTGAGCGACACACCGATCCGCCGAACATCGTCCGCGCTGAGCCAACCATTGTGATACGCAATTTCTTCAAGACAGGCGATCTTGTTGCCCTGGCGCTTTTCAATGGTTTCGACGAAATGTCCAGCTTCGAGCAGACTTTCGTGGGTACCGGTGTCCAGCCAGGCAAACCCGCGCCCCAGCAACTCCACATGCAAGTCCCCACGCTCCAGGTAAGCCTGGTTGATGCTGGTGATCTCCAGCTCGCCGCGTGCAGAGGGCTTTACCTGCTTTGCCATTTCGACGACATCGTTGTCATAGAAATACAGGCCGGTCACCGCATAGTTTGACTTGGGATGCGCTGGCTTCTCTTCGATCGAAACAGCCCGTTTGTCGCTGTTGAACTCCACGACACCGAAGCGCTCGGGATCCTTGACCTTGTAACCGAAAACGGTAGCCCCTGAGGTCCGACCGGTCGCTCTCTGCAGAACCGGCGTGAAGCCCTGGCCATAAAAGATGTTGTCACCCAGGATCAAGCACACCGAATCGGAACCGATGAACGACTCGCCAATGATGAACGCTTGTGCCAACCCGTCCGGCGAAGGCTGCTCAGCATAGGTCAGGTTGATACCCAGGTCGCTACCGTCACCCAGCAGCCGACGGTAACCGCCAATGTCATCAGGGGTACTGATGAGCAGAATATCCCGGATGCCGGCCAGCATGAGTACCGACAGCGGATAGTAGATCATCGGCTTGTCGTAAATGGGCAGCAACTGCTTGGACACACCCTTGGTGATCGGATAGAGCCGAGTGCCCGATCCGCCCGCCAACACAATTCCCTTCATACCGATGTTCCTTCAGAAACTTGTGCGCCCAGGCGCTCACGTTGATAGCTGCCGTCCTGAACCCGCTGGCACCACTGCAGATTGTCCAGATACCAGGAGACCGTCTTGCGAATACCGGATTCGAAGGTTTCCTGGGGCTTCCAGCCCAGATCCGCTTCGATCTTGGACGCATCGATGGCGTAGCGCAGGTCGTGGCCTGGGCGGTCGGCGACGTGTTTGATCAAGTCGGCATAGCGAGTGATGCCCGACACGGCAGGGTTCTTGTCGACCGGTCGCAGTTCGTCGAGCAGGCTGCAGATGGCGTGCACCACATCCAGGTTGCGGCGCTCGTTGTGTCCACCGATGTTGTAGGTCTGCCCTATGCCACCCTGAGTGACGACGGTATACAACGCGCGCGCATGATCATCCACGTACAACCAGTCACGCACCTGGGCGCCGCTGCCATACACCGGAAGCGCCTTGCCCTCCAGGGCATTGAGGATCATCAGCGGGATGAGTTTCTCGGGGAAATGGAACGGGCCGTAATTGTTGGAGCAGTTGGTCACCACGACCGGCAAGCCGTAGGTGCGATGCCAGGCCCGGACCAGGTGGTCGGAGCTGGCCTTGCTGGCAGAGTACGGCGAGCTAGGCGCGTACGGCGTCTGTTCGGTGAACAGATCGGTCGGGCCTTCCAGGTCACCGTAGACTTCGTCAGTGGAGATGTGGTGGAACTTGAAACGCGCTTTGCCCTCGGCGCTCAACCCCGACCAGTAGGCACGCGCCGCCTCGAGAAGCGTGTAGGTACCGACGATGTTGGTCTGGATGAAATCAGAAGGGCCATCGATCGAGCGGTCCACGTGGGATTCGGCCGCCAGGTGCATGATGACATCCGGCTGATGCCGGGCCAGCACCTGATCCACAGCCGCACGGTCACAAATGTCGACCTGCTCGAAGCGATAGCGGTCATTACCCGAAATCGCGTCGAGGGACTCGAGATTGCCCGCGTAGGTCAGCTTGTCGAGGTTGACGACGCTGTCCTCGGTGTGTTCGATCACATGGCGTACCACCGCAGATCCGATAAAGCCTGCGCCGCCGGTCACCAGAATTTTCATTTTCACGCATCATCCTTCTTCAAACCCACGAGGCGGTGGAGTGCTGAACTGAGCACGCCCAACCCTGCTCGTTGGCCATCCATCATTTTAGAAAACGAACATACCAAGGCATGGCTTTGGCGATACCGTCCGCAATGTCGAAACCTGGGTCGTAGCCCAACAGCGTCCGAGCCTTGCCGATATCGGCCTGCGAATGCCGGACATCCCCCGCCCGGAAGTCGCGATAGACCGGATCGTGGGGATACTGAATGTCGTTGGCTGCCAGCGCATCACGCAGCGCCGCGAACAACTGGTTCAGGCTCGTGCGTCCACTGACGGCAACGTTATAGACCTGATTCGTGGCCTCTTCCCGATCGGTGGTAGCCGCCAGCAGGTTGGCCTGCACGGTGTTTTCGATGAAGCAGAAATCCCGGCTGGTTTCACCGTCGCCGTTGATATAGACCGGCTCGCCCTCGATCATCGCCGCCGCCCACTTGGGAATGACGGCCGCATAGGCGCCGTTGGGATCCTGGCGCTTGCCGAAGACGTTGAAATAACGCAAGCCGACGGTCTTGAAACCATAGGTCCGGGCGAATACGTCGGCATAGATTTCGTTGACCAGCTTGGTCACGGCGTAAGGGGACAGCGGCTTGCCGATCACGTCCTCGACCTTGGGCAACCCAGGATGGTCACCATAGGTGGAACTGCTCGCGGCATACACGAAGCTCTTGACGCCTTCGTCTCGCGCGGCCACCAACATGTTCAGGAAACCATCGATGTTGGTGCCGTTGGTGGTGATCGGATCGTTGATCGAACGCGGCACCGAACCCAAGGCCGCCTGGTGAAGCACATGATCGACGCCCACACAGGCCTTGGCGCAATCCTCGAGCTTGCGAATGTCACCTTCGATGAATCTGAAGGCAGCCCATTGCTCGGCGCTCACCGAACCTTGCACTTCGTCCAGATTGCGCTGATGGCCGGTGGCAAAGTTGTCGAGGCCGACAACGCGCTGGCCGAGTTTGAGCAGCGTTTCCAGCAGGTTGGAGCCGATGAAGCCCGCCACGCCCGTGACCAGCCAGGTCCGCGGCGTTTTCGGCAAGGATTCGATGAGTTGTTCGTATGCAGTCATATAGCGTCACCACTTCGAGGGGATCGGGGAGGTCATGACCTCCCCCTGTTTACAGGCGCAGGTCCGAGGAGGTGGCTGGCAGCAGGTACTTGAGGTCGTACAGCACGTGCGCGTCCTTGCCCAAGGCGCGGAGCTGGCTTTCGCCCATTGCCTTGAACTGCTGGTGAGCCACGGCCAGCACGATGCCGTCGTACGCAGCAGCGTCCGGTGCAGCGACCGGCGTGATGCCGTATTCGTGCTGCGCCTCTTCAGCGCTGACCCATGGATCGAAGACGTCGACCTGGATGTTGTATTCCTGCAGCTCGGTGACGATATCGACGATCTTGGTGTTGCGCAGATCCGGGCAGTTTTCCTTGAAGGTCAGGCCCATGATCAGAACGCGAGCACCGTCCACATGGATGCGACGCTTGACCATCGCCTTCACCAGTTGCGAAGCGACATAGGCGGCCATGCCATCGTTCAGGCGGCGACCGGCGAGAATGATCTCGGGGTGATAGCCGATGCTTTGTGCCTTGTGCGTCAGGTAGTAAGGGTCGACACCGATGCAGTGCCCACCGACAAGACCCGGACGGAACGGCAGGAAGTTCCACTTGGTACCCGCAGCCTGGAGCACCGCTTCGGTATCGATCCCCAGCTTGTTGAAGATCAGCGCCAATTCGTTGATCAGGGCGATATTCAGATCCCGCTGGGTATTCTCGATAACCTTGGCAGCCTCGGCGACCTTGATGCTGCTCGCCTTGTGGGTGCCGGCGATAATGATTTCTCGGTACAGCGAGTCGACCAGTTCAGCCACTTCTTCATTGGAGCCGGAAGTGACTTTCTTGATGGTCGCTACACGGTGTTCTTTATCGCCTGGGTTGATCCGCTCAGGGCTGTAACCGGCGAAGAAGTCTTTGTTGAAGACCAGGCCCGATACCCGCTCCAACACCGGCACGCAATCCTCTTCGGTCGCACCAGGGTAGACAGTGGATTCGTAGATGACGATATCGCCGGCCTTCAGAATCGAACCGATGGTTTCGGAGGCCTTGATCAGCGGGGTCAGGTCAGGCTGGTTGTACGCGTCGATCGGCGTGGGCACGGTAACGATAAAGACGTTACAGCTTTTCAATTCATCGACTTGAGTGGTGAAACGCAGCCCTGAAGCTTCGGCAAGCTCCTCATCGCTGACTTCAAGCGTGGAATCGGTACCTTTGGCAAGCGCTTCGATACGCGGCCGACTAATATCGAAGCCAACCACCGAGCGCTTTTTACCAAACTCGACCGCCAGTGGCAGACCGACGTAGCCAAGGCCGATAACAGCCAGCTTAATATTCTCTAGAGAAAACATGCCTTATCCCAAGTAATGTCACGGAAAAAAACTGTATGGAACAGGCTCCGTCACTCCCCTGCTTCCATTCGGGTTGGCGACCCATCAGCCGCCGCCTCCCTGAGTGATTCTGATATACGCCTGTGATCGCAACCGCGCCGGTGACATGACTGCGCCTTCGCGTGTGTTGCGCGAGCGCGATATCCCACGTCGTCAGGTATCACTGGGCGTGCATTCTACCCCATACCTGCTGCCTTCCCTAGACGTGAATACCCCCGGCCACACCAACAATCGCGCATTGGCCCTTCAGTTGTAACTGGGGTCAATACATGAATGAGGTGGATCATCCATGGCAGGTGGCCATATGACAGACGCCAGCGCAGGACGTTCTATGGACCACACGATATCTCATCAACCCGATACGACTGGGTTAAAGATCGCCGTCGCCAATACGATCCGCGCTTTCAGCGCCGATGATGAACCTGCTAACCTTGCCTGATTTCGCCCAGCCGCACGACTTGACATCGACATCATTGTGATTCTGTGCAACCAGACTACCGACCCGCCGGCCCAGAGCCTTGTTCGCTGAGTCATGCACGTGCTGGACACAGGATTTACCGATCAGGGAAGGGAGCGCACGTTGTTCGATGTCCAAGAATTCCGACTGGGCACTTCGGTGCCCGCTTAAGCATCGAATCCTCCAGCCCACGACCCAGCCGCGCTGTGACTGATTCTCCAAGCAGGGCCTCGATACAGCGCTCTCATCTACCCAATACTTGACCTTGACGCGATTACTCTTATGTGTGGACTTGCAGGACATTTCAATCTGACAGGACAGTCGTCCGAAGCAGCGCTGCTTCTGGAAAGCAAACGGATGGCGGACACCATCGTTCATCGCGGCCCGGACGATGAGGGGCTGTGGGTCGATCCGGTCGTCGGCCTGGGTCTCGCCCATCGACGTTTGGCCATCGTCGACCTCTCGCCGGCCGGGCATCAACCGATGCCCTCGGAATCAGGGCGCTTCGTCATGGCGTTCAATGGCGAGATCTACAATCACCTGGAGCTGCGCCAGCGCCTGGAAAGCGAGGGCAGAACGGCCTCCTGGCGCGGCCACTCCGACACCGAGACGCTGCTGGCCGGCTTCGAGACCTGGGGCATCGAGGCGACACTGAAAGCGGCCATCGGCATGTTTGCCATCGCGCTGTGGGACACGCACGATCGCCAACTGATCCTGGCGCGAGATCGGCTCGGCGAAAAGCCGCTGTACTACGGCTGCCAGCAAGGTCAAGGCAACACCGTGTTCCTGTTTGGCTCGGAGCTCAAGGCACTGCGAGCTCACTCGGCCTTTGCGGCCGCCATCAGCAGACCCGCATTGGCGCTGTACGTGCGCCACAACTACATTCCCGCCCCTCACTCCATTTATGAAAACATCTACAAACTGCAGCCTGGCTGCCTGCTGAGGATTTCGCCCGAGCATCCTGAGCCTGTCATCACCGAGTACTGGTCCGCTGCCAGCGTCATGGCCGAGGGCACTTCGCAACGGCAGCGCAGCCTCGCACCAGAAGAGGCGGTCGAGCAGTTGGAGACACTGCTCAAGTCCGCAGTCTCTTTGCAGATGATGGCTGACGTTCCGCTGGGCGCTTTCCTTTCAGGCGGCATCGACTCATCGACGATCGTTGCCTTGATGCAGTCCCAGTCGTCCCGGCCGATCAGTACCTTTACCATCGGCTTCCACGAGAAGGGCTACAACGAGGCAGAGCACGCCAAGGCTGTCGCGAAACACCTGGGAACGCAACACACCGAACTCTACGTAACACCGGAACAAGCCATGGCAGTTATTCCTCAACTGCCGACCATGTACGACGAGCCCTTCTCCGATTCGTCGCAGATCCCCACCTATCTCGTCTCGCAACTGGCGCGCCAGCATGTAACCGTTTCGTTGTCGGGCGACGCAGGGGATGAGTTGTTCAGCGGGTATCGGCGCTACAACGTCACAGCGAATACCTGGGGCAAGATTTCCAAACTGCCACAACCTGTGAGAACCGCGCTTTCACGCTCGATCACCGCGCTCTCCCCGGCTACCTGGAGCCGCTTGGCCGGCTGGCTACCCGGCTCGAGCCCACGCATCGGCGATCACCTGCACAAAGGTGCTGGCGTACTCAACTCCACTTCCGTGGAAGCTCTTTATTACGGCCTGGTCTCTCAGTGGTCGGATCCTGCGTACATCGTCATAGGCGGCGCGGAACCCGCTACGATTTTGACTGGCGCAATGCCGGACCTGAGCAGTCTCGAGCCCGTGGAGAGAATGATGGCCCTGGACTTGCTCACCTATCTTCCTGACGACATCTTGGCCAAAGTCGATCGGGCATCGATGGCCACATCGCTCGAGTCTCGTGTCCCCATGCTGGACCACCGCGTAGTGGAATTTGCCTGGCAACTGCCCCATGCCTTGAAGCAACGGGACGGGGTCGGCAAGTGGATACTTCGCCAAGTCTTGTATCGCCACGTTCCGCAAGAACTGATCGATCGCCCCAAGATGGGCTTCGGCATTCCAATCGACGAATGGCTACGCGGGCCACTTCGCGATTGGGCGCAGGCATTGCTCGACGAACAACGATTGCGCAAGGAAGGGTACTTCCACCCCGGACCCATTCAGCAAAAATGGCAAGAACATCTGAGCGGGGCGAAAAACTGGGCCTACCATCTTTGGAACATCCTGATGTTCCAGGCGTGGCTTGAGGAAAACCATCCGGCGGGTTGACGCTCGATCGCTGTCCTTGCGCAGACAGTTCGAACACAGCCAAGACAAGGGCAATCTCGTGTAAACGAGATTGCCCGCAAGTCAGATTGAACTACTACTCATAAGGCAGGCGGACTGGCGCTCTGTCGTAAGTGGTAGCCCGACTAAGGCGCACCAAGACGCAGCGAGCCAAGTAGAATGCCTGTATCGGATACAGCATCCAGACGTACAGGCCGAATCGATCATTGTAGGCAACGTCGAACGTCAGAATGTGAACGATGCCAAAGTAAGCCGACATCTTGAACAACATCATCATGCGCCGATCGGTAAAACCCACAGCCTTCATGCACAAAAGGAAGAAGATCGAACAGGATGAGAACAGCCAGAAACTCAGCCTGAAGCCTGTTTGGTAATCAATGGCTGAGGTATCACCATAATTGATTGATACGCCCATCGCGGCCAGCTGGTCAAATAGCAATGTTGCCAAGGATTTGAAAATCCCGAACACCGAGCATGCCGACACCAAGATCCAAACCAGCAGCAACAGTGAGACAGGTAATTTGGCAGTTGTCCGCCTGAAAAACACCCACGGCAGAAGGATGACCGTTGATTTGTGAAACACCAAGGACACCAACGCCAGCAGGCGAGGCCGCCATTTCTGCCCACCTAACAGCCTGGAGATAGCCAGCAGCACGAGTGCCATTGCCAGCCCCTGACGAATGACGTTGGCCGTCAGAGAAAGAAAAAACGGGTAGATCAGGATGCAGGCGAACACCATGACTGTCATTGATGAGCGAATGCCGAACACTCGTACAGCGAGACGGTGATAACTCAAACTCAGCAGCAGCGGCACCACAAAGAATAAAACGCGCAGATCCAATCCCATTTCGGACAGGAAGAGCGTGATGACTGCGAAGCCGGGCTCGAAGATTGCGAACGGATGCCCCGTTCCATTGACAACCGTCTCGTAGAAATCCAAGTAGACAGACGTATCACCCTCGATTTCGGCAGGCCGAGTACTAATGAACCACGAGGCCAGCAGCGTAACCAGCAAGATGAGAAACGCTTCGAAAAAGGCGACCAAATGATAATTAGGTATATTTCTCAGGCGAAACTTCACCGCCGCGAAGGTCAATAACAGCGTAAGCACCACAAAGAAAACGTCGTCATACAACGTCAGATAAAGCATAACCGATACCTTTGTGACTTACCGCACTCTATCCCTGGGCCCTACCGTCTTACGAACACGTACCGTTTCCAGAAACTTTGACAGCCTAAAGTACCCGACATGCCTGATAGCGAACATCAGTGATGTCCGGAACACTGACTTGGTCGATCGCGCCATGGCCAACAGGGTAACCAGGAAGTTGGCATAAAGATCAGTTCGCAGCTCATTATGTTTTTCGAAATAATGGGCGATGTCGCCAAAATAAATCGAATACGCTTTTTTTCTACCCGCCACCGTCGACAAGTAGGAACCATTACCAGGATTGCAGCGGTACATGACCAACGGCTTGTTGATGTAAACGCCGCGCCCCCCGCGAATCAACGAGTCCATGGCAAAGAACCACTCCATGAACTCCCGGTCGATGCTCGCCTGACGAGAGGATCGGCGGTAGGCGTAGGAGCTGTGCACACAGGTCGCGCCCCAGCGAGCCAGTTCAGACAATGTAAAGAATGTGTGATAAGGCGCTTGTTCTCCTGGGTACACCGTCATCGACTGGTAGCTCCGATCATCGGAGAAGTAGATGGCTTTGTGGAACACGATGTTGACGTCTGAATGCTCGACAAACAGGTCGTATTGTTCCTGCAACTTTCCAGGCATCATGACATCGTCACCATCGAAATGGAAAACGACATCACCTTTGGCCATGGCATGAACGCCATGATAGTTGAGTGCTGCGCCGACATTTTTTTCGCGCAAAAGCAGTGTGAGTCGTCCAGGGTGGGCATCCGCATAGCGACGAATAACGGCCTGAGTATTATCTGGCGAGCAATCATCGGAAACGATGATTTCGCAAGGAAAGTTAATCTCTTGATTGAGGATGCTATCGAGACATTCTTCGATGTACTCTTCCTGCCTGTAACAAGAAACAACGACAGTTGCTGTCAGCATCGAGCGGTCCTTCTTGAATAAATATAAAAGCCCGTGACAGAGCTCAAAAAGTAAATGACATTCATCACGACATGGGCAATGAACACGCCTTGCAGCCCCCAACCTTGATGCAGCGCGAGCACACTTAAGGAGCAGAACAGCAGACCTTGGCCTATCTCCACCATCACATACAGGCGCGTGGCTGCTTTCGCTACCACGACGAAACCGATCACATAGGTCGAAATACGTAAAAAGTCACCAATCAACTGGTACTGTATATAGCTCGTGAGCCCAGAAAATTCTTGTGAGAGCAAAAGCGGAATGAAAAACCCCCGCATCAAGTAAAGCACCGACGCACCCACGAAAAACAGGCCCATCACCAAAAGCATGAACTTACGTACGGTGTTCGCTACCCGCTGTCGATCTTGCTCAGCAGAGACGATCGGCATGAAGTAAGCCGCCAGGAACACGACAAAGAAGCCCATGTACGCACTGGACAGCTTGATGGAGGCTTGCCATAACCCGGCAGCCTCAAGGCCAACACTGTCAGTCAAGGACTGTCGAACGACGATCTCTACGACCGGCACGCTCAGGGCGCCTACAATCGCCATCAACGTGAAGCTGCACAACTTGCGCATGCGTGGCCATTCGAATGTGCGCCATCGAATGGTAGGGCGAAGTCTTGAGCGAGCGTAAAAGTACAGGGCTGGCAACGTGTAAGAAAGGTAAAACGTCAACATGGCCAGCGCTGCACCCGCTAGCCCATATTGGCGGGTCAGCCACCAAGCGATCGGCAACGTGATCGAGTTACCGATAATCTGAATGGAGGCATACACCTTGGTTTTGTGCAAACCATTAGCTGTGCCATTCACAAGATTGCTGAAGGCAAATCCAAATTGGGCCAACCCCATGACTACGATCAGCCATTGAAATTTCTCATCACCCATTAGGAATCGAGCCAAGGGCGCTTGAAAAACAATTGCGATCAGCACGATTACGCTGCAAAACACCAATGAATAGTATCGTGCATCAGCCAAGAAACGCAGCAACTCTCGCGGACGAGCTTTGTATTCAGCCACGTACTTGATGACCCCGTTCTGGATTCCTCCACCCGCCAAAAGCGACAAGAACAATACGGCACTCATGAAATTGCCCAACTGGCCCATGCCCTCAACACCGAGGTAAACCGCTACCAGCTTGAGCAGCAGGAAACCGACGCCGATCTTGGACAATTGAGCAAGGGTAGTCAGAGCCGCACTCAACAACAACCCGCTGCGCGCGACTCTTCTCATCTTGAGATCACCACTTGACTCACTGGGCATCGATCGCGTCAATGACCGCCTGGATCACTTCATCCACTTCTTCTGTCGTCATGGCCAACCACAAGGGCAGACGGAACAGGCGCTCACTTTCTCGGGTGGTATGCACATCTTCCCCATGCAAACGGCCCAAGCTGCGGCCCGCCGGCGCCGAATGAAGCGGGATATAATGGAATACTGCTCCGACGCCTCGGGCGCGCAGCATTTCAAGTATCTGCGTACGTTGCTCAAGCCCGGAGGCTTTGAGATAGAACATATGCCCATTGGCCACACAGTCACCCGGCAACTGCGGCAACTCAATCAGGCCCCGCTCAGCATAAGGCGTCAGCGCCAAATAGTAGCGGTTCCAGATGGAAAGACGTGCTTGGTTTATTTCATCTGCCTTCTCTAGCTGACCGTAGAGATAAGCGGCCTGCAATTCACTGGGCAGATAACTGCTGCCCACATCGATCCAGGTATATTTATCTACCATGCCGCGGAAAAATTGAGACCGGTTGGTCCCCTTCTCTCGAATAATTTCGGCGCGACTGACGAACTGCGGATCGTTGATCAACAGCAATCCACCTTCACCGCCACTTGTATAGTTCTTGGTTTCGTGGAAGCTGAAAGCACCCATATGGCCAATCGTGCCGAGCGGCCTACCTTTGTATGTCGACATCATGCCTTGGGCGGCATCTTCGACGACGAGTAGCCCATGACGCCCAGCGATTGCCATGATGGTGTCCATTTCACACGCCACGCCAGCGTAGTGAACAGGAACGATTGCGCGTGTGCGTTCAGTGATTGCCGATTCGATCAAGGCTTCGTCAATATTCATCGTATCGGGCCGCACATCGACGAATACGATTGTCGCTCCGCGCAGCACGAAAGCGTTCGCCGTACTGACGAAGGTATAGCTCGGCATGATAACTTCATCGCCAGGCTGGATATCCAACAGGATGGCAGCCATTTCCAAGGCTTGCGTACATGAAGGTGTCAGCAAGGTCTTGTTGCAGGAAAAGCGTTCTTCGAACCATTTTTGGCAGCGGTGCCCATAGGCACCGTCGCCGGAAATCTTGTCACTGCGCATGGCGGCTAGCACATGGACATCTTCGTTACCCGTGTAGGGCGGTTTGTTGAATGGAATCATTTTTCAAACTCTTCGATGAACTGTTTTTCCAGATTGAGCAAATCACGGCTACGCTCTTTCAAACGTACCGCTGGCGCACCGGCGTAAATACCCCACGCCTCGGTGGATCGAGTAACAAGGGCCATTGCTCCGATAGCGCACCCCTCAGCGATATCGACACCCGGCATGATCACCGCGCCCGCGCCGACGATGACTTGCCGGTGAAGATGAACGGCCGCGAACTTCTCGTTCTTGAACTGCTTGGGGATATTCGAATTGACCAGCGTTTGACCGCTGTAATCATCAGACTGCGAAAACACCTTCACGCCATACGCCAAGGTGCAAAAGTCGTCCAGCACAATGCCCGGAACGCCTCCCGCCACCAAGCACATAGGCGTGACATGGATAAAACGGCCAAAACGGATTTTTCCGGAGATGACGCAAAAATCATCAATCCTGAGATCATCGCCCAGCTCCATCTGCTCTGGGTTGTAAATAGCCGCTTTATCGCTGATCCTTACATTCCTGCCCAGCTTCTTGAAACCCATCGCTCGAAGCTGTTCCTCGGTGAGGTAAGCCATTCAATGATATCCCTGTGTACTTGACCTGATACTCGATCTGCTACCGAAAACAGCAATTTTTCTTATCGCAGGCATCTGCCATGGCCTGCCTGGATGACGTAGCCAGCACGCATCTGCCCCAAGACTCTAGCTACCTACCCTCTGAAAGGAGCGCTATCGGATGGAGCAGGCAGTATAACGTCGACGCCCGTGTGGTAAAGCTGGCTGCAGGCGCTCCGTCGTAGAGAGTGGCAAGCCCAATGCAACCCAGCTTCGCACTAGCGATGTCATGCGTCCGTTACAAGAACACCATTTCGACGCCCGAGTTCATCCGGCAATACGGGAGAGGGTGTAGCCGTCACGTGCAGCGTCTGCGCTTGCCGAGGCGGGTTACTCATTGCAGCTCGCATCAATACGGCAACCACACCGATCAGCAAACCAATGATCAGACCAACGCCAACCCAAATACCTTTACGTGGCTTGATCGGTTTGTTGGACGCGACCGCACGCTGGTCAACACTGACAAGACTCAAACCCTGCAGCTTTGTATCAATGGCCTGCAGGCGTGCGCGCTCAACTCTCAACGCCTCGATTCCCTCAAGAAATGCCTGGTCATTTCCACGACTCTTGATCGCTTCCACACTGCGGTTGTTAGAAAGCAGAATGAGCTCTTTGCGTATCTGACCAATTCTTGGTTCGACGAAGTCGTCTGAGGTTCGCTTACGCAGCGCAGCACGCTCAGCTAAAAGCACATCGGTACCCATGAAGTACAAGGGTGCCGGTCGACCGTTCACCTCGGTATTGATGATATTGCCATTCCCTGCCGTCTCTTCTGCCATCCTCGACGGCGTCGAAGGCTTTTTCAGACCCAGGCTGGTGGCAATAGCGATGGCCTCATCCAACTCAGCCAAACGCGCTTCACGCTGCAATTTCAACTGAACACGCAGAGCCTTTAGCTCGTCATTGAGCTGCGCACGCTTCACGGCGTCGTCTTCTTCAAGACGCGCAATTCGCCCCTCGTTACCTGCACGATACTCAGATAATGCGGAGTCAAGCTTCGCATTGACTTCAACCAAGCGGTTGGCCAGGATAATCTGCATATCTCTAGACAACTGTAGGCGTTCGCGCTCTACGGCGTAGTCTACAAAGTCGTTCAGGACAGCGGCACCGTCGACGGTCTTCTCATAACGCATCTTCAACGCGATGAACTCGCTAAGAAGATCCGCTTTCTTGGCATCTGCGACCGCCAGAGTCAGCGCTGAATTGTTGAATTCCTGGAAGGCTTGCTCAGTGCTTTGCCCCTCATCACGATAGGCCGCAATCAGGTCAGGTCTCGAACGGAAAAAAGCCAAGCGAGCATCGTACGAGTCCAGTCGCGCTCCTACTCTTTTCAACGCCTCGCTTGGCGGCAGCGTGTAGATTTTCGAGCGATTCAAGGCGTCCAGCTGATTGAGCTCTACAGGTCGTAATGTCGTCGAGACCTCGTACACAGGGGGAACGATAAAAGCCAACGCCAAGCCGACTAACGCGCAAGCACCAGCGACAGCGATAATAAGCAAACGCCTGCGCCAAAGGGTACGAAAAATAGCAGCAAGGTCTATTTCGCTGGAAGCCGACGCATACGCACCGCGGGAATCGATATTCACTGTGTTCTGCCTGCAAGGTATTAGTGTCATCACCCCGAGGCAGGCCAGGCCGGTAAGCGCTTCGTGCGGCTTTCTCCAGCTATCCGTGCCGTCGGCGAGGGACGCGCATTGTTACACCTTACGCACGCCGCAACAATGACTTCGAGATAGCATCGACTAGCACATTTCAGCCAGCCCGAAATTTGCGCCTCACCCACAGATCACGGCCTACCGCCACGCAAGCACCGAGGCCAACACCCAGCAGAGTCGCGATCAACATGATAATGGCCTTGCGCGGCTTCACAGGTTTATCCGGCGGCGATACCGCACCATCCTGCTGGTACATGGCAACCAGGGAAGGGTCTATCTTCAGCTTGCGTAGAAAACTGAGTTTTTCTTGCCGCTCGCGCAAACCAGGAATATAGGGGTCGTTGGAAGCCCGCGACTCCAGATTGGCAATCTCTGCCTCTAGGGCCTTGCTACCGCGCATGTATACAAGAGCGCCGCCCATCCCAGCCGAGACCTCGTTAGATAGCGTATTGGATATCAACGGCGGTTTTTCCAGACCTATCGAATGCGCGATACGCAATGCCTCCTTGAGCTGGGCGATTTGGTCGGAGCGCTGATTACTCGCACTGGCACGCGAAGCACGAATTTGCTGCTCGAGGTTATCGGCCATGATCGAAATATCGCTGCGCGTTCCGCTGAGCAACTCGTTTTTTGCCCTTTCTGCGGCCATCTCGGCGTAGGTCGACACCCATATAGCAGCCAACCGCGGATCTTCGACACCGGCAGTGATCACGTAGCGATCCGGCATATCGCTGCCCGCTTGCGCGATTACAAGCTTGGTGTTGAACTCGGCATACAATGCATCCCGAGATCCTTCACGCTCGCGCTGGGTCAGGGTCGGCAAATACGTCTTACGGAAGAACTTGTCGCGCACAGCCTCAGACTGCAGGGCGCTCAGATAAATGCTATACACATCCTTCGCACTCAAGGGTCGAAGCCCTGTGCTCTCCCCACGCCCAAAGTTGAGCTGGGCAATTTCGTCCTGTGTTGGGGCACGAATATACAGCTTCGCTTCATAGACTGGAGAGGCAAGCAGCACGTAAGCCAGTGCTAAGACAATGATAGGGACCGCGACAATTGCGACCCAGAGTTTTTGCCGCCACACGCCCTGCGCAAGCTCAACCAGATCAATCTCATCACCACCAGGAAGCTCGCTTTCATTGCGCATCTATTCTTTTTTTCCTTCGTTCATCTGATTTAATCAGCACAGGAGTCATGCTTGGACACCCGTCCAGCCTGAACGCCCTACAATCAAGCGTAGCGGCTGTTTTTCGCTTTGCTACACACTCGAACTCACTTCGCAGCAATCGGCAATAGAGTGAACCAAGCCTAGGAAGTTCCTGATTTTCTTGCAGAACATCACAGAAATTTTGACAGCACTCGCCAGCCTACACCTACATCGCCAGCAAGGCATGGGTTTGACATTGGGCGCACACGCCCGGCAAGGGAAAATGGGAATCGACTAAGACAACAGGGGCAGGGATTGCGCCAGGGCTCCTAGAGAGGATTGTCTGTCGACCCGCCCAAGAGAACATGAGCCTTAGCACAGCGCTTGGAGCGTTGAGCTTAAACGATCAAGATACCGCCAAACTACGAAGAAGCTTCGGGCACGCCAGTAGGATTTTTCCGATCAACCTTGAGTGGGACCTGTCGAGCGGAGTGCCTTGCTTCCCGCTTACGGAGGCGAGTTGAGAAGATCGTCAGAAAAGGCCCTATAGCCATACCCACAACAAGCGCACCAATCACAGGCACGGCAACAGGCATGGAGGGCGCTGCCCAGCCAAATAGCACCAATGAGACCATCTGCTGATTCTCCAGCACGAAGAACAGCACCAATGCGACCAATACAACGACCAGAGATACCAACAAGGCACGCTTGAGACTACGCATTGAAAAGCTTCCTCATCGACTAAGAATGCATCGAATCTTCTTCATTGACCCGATCACGCAGCTCTTTGCCTGGCTTGAAGTGCGGCACGAACTTACCTTCGAGCTCCACCGACTGCCCAGTCTTGGGATTTCGTCCCACGCGTGGCGCACGATAGTGGAGAGAAAAACTCCCGAAGCCACGAATCTCGATGCGATCGCCCGTTGCCAGACATTGTGACATCTGCTCGAGCATGGTCTTGATGGCCAACTCCACGTCCTTGGACGAGAGCAGCCCCTGATGGGTGACTATACGTTCGATCAGCTCGGACTTCGTCATGTTTTTCCCTTCGTTATCAAGCAGCTAGATCGTTGCCTAACCAGTTTGTAGCACGCTCCGAAAGATTTGAACAGCATAGGGTCTTGACTTGACGAAAAAAACAAATCCCTTTCGCAAAAAATGCGTCCGCGCGCAGTCGACGCAAAAAACCGATAGAGGCCGCACAAAGATTTGTAGGATTTGACATAATCGCGAGTAGGACGCATCCGCTTTGCATTGTCGCAAAAGTGGATTGCTACAACATTTCTTGCTTGTGCGTCGAACTCATCAGGATTGTTTTATGCGGATACCCTTCCCTTACCTCACCTTTGCGACCCTATTTCTCACCGCAGGCGCGAGCGCTCAGGTAGCGGCCGCACAAGGCCACTCGTGGCAGAACGAGCCATCGGAATTCCTAGGCGTTCCTTTTTTTGGTGATTTCAAGTCTCAGTTGCCGGAATGCATGGACACCACTGCTCGCCAACCCAATCTGTGCTGGAATCAGACACCCGAGCCAGAACGCTACGAAATTCGCGGACTGCCCTACATTCCAATCAGCTCTGGATACCAACTTTTCGCCGACCTGAAGGATGGCTCGATTGGCCAGCTCACGCTGACCGGTAACGCCAGTAGTTTAGAGCTGGTTTCCGACTTTCTGGCCGATACCCTGGGAAAATCTGGCTCGAGCCTGAGCCGCCGAGTGCAACTTAGCACCGGCGCATCTTATGAGATGAAAACCATCACCTGGCAGGGCAAGCGAATTGCAGTTCACTTCCAGCGCAACGAGAGCGATCTGAGCCGTTATACAGTGGTGTTCACACCTACAGCATCCGACCTCAAGACCCTTGAAACCAGCCCGTCAGTTGACGAGGAATCTGGTACGTAGATCACCCCACACTCTCGATCAGGGTAGTGAGATCCGCACAGCATATTTCGCACAAAAAATTGACAAAAAAAGGGCGACCCGAGGGTCGCCCTTTTTCTTACCGATCAAACAGAACTCAGTTCTGCTTGGCCATTGCTTCGCGCAGCAGCGCAGCCATGGTGGTATCGGCAGCAGCTTCCGGAGCGGTGTTTTTCAGGCTCTGGATAGCTTCGCGCTCTTCAGCATCGTCCTTCGATTTGATGGACAGGCTGATGACGCGGGACTTGCGGTCAACGCTGATGATCTTGGCTTCGATCTCTTCGCCTTCCTTCAGCACGTTACGCGCATCTTCAACGCGGTCACGGCTGATTTCGGAAGCCTTCAGAGTAGCTTCGATGTCATCGGCCAGGGTGACGATGGCGCCTTTGGCGTCAACTTCCTTCACGACGCCCTTGACGATTGCACCCTTGTCGTTGACAGCAACGAAGTTGGAGAACGGATCGTCTTCCAGCTGCTTGATACCCAGGGAGATGCGCTCGCGCTCTGGGTCAACCGACAAGATGACGGTTTCCAGTTCGTCGCCCTTCTTGAAACGACGTACGGCTTCTTCGCCGGTTTCGTTCCAGGAGATGTCGGACAGGTGAACCAGACCGTCGATGCCGCCGTCCAGACCAATGAAGATACCGAAGTCGGTGATCGACTTGATGGTACCGGTGATCTTGTCACCCTTGTTGAACTGGCCGGAGAAGTCTTCCCATGGGTTGGATTTGCACTGCTTGATACCCAGGGATATACGACGACGCTCTTCGTCGATGTCCAGAACCATGACTTCCACTTCGTCGCCAACCTGAACGACTTTCGACGGGTGGATGTTCTTGTTGGTCCAGTCCATTTCGGAAACGTGTACCAGACCTTCAACGCCCTCTTCCAGCTCAGCGAAGCAGCCGTAGTCGGTCAGGTTGGTGACGCGCGCTTGCACGCGAGTACCTTCTGGGTAACGGGCAGTGATAGCGACCCACGGATCTTCGCCCATTTGCTTCAGACCCAGCGAAACGCGGTTACGCTCACGGTCGAACTTCAGAACGCGCACGTCGACTTCGTCGCCAACGTTGACGATTTCCGATGGGTGCTTGATGCGCTTCCACGCCATGTCGGTGATGTGCAGCAGGCCGTCGATGCCACCCAGGTCCACGAATGCGCCGTAGTCGGTGAGGTTCTTGACGATACCTTTGACTTGCTGGCCTTCCTGCAGGGTTTCCAGCAGGGCTTCGCGCTCGGCGGAGTTCTCGGCTTCCAGCACGCTGCGACGCGAAACGACAACGTTGTTGCGCTTCTGGTCCAGCTTGATGACCTTGAATTCCAGCTCTTTGCCTTCCAGGTGGGTGGTGTCGCGCACTGGGCGGACATCAACCAGGGAGCCCGGCAGGAACGCACGGATGCCGTTAACGTCGACAGTGAAGCCGCCTTTAACCTTACCGTTGATAACGCCCTTGACCACTTCTTCGGCGGCGAAAGCTGCTTCCAGAACAATCCAGCACTCAGCGCGCTTGGCTTTTTCACGGGACAGCTTGGTTTCGCCAAAGCCGTCTTCGACCGCGTCCAGCGCAACGTGCACTTCGTCACCGACCTTGATGGTCAGCTCGCCAGCTTCGTTGTAGAACTGCTCGAGCGGGATGACGCCCTCGGATTTCAGACCGGCATGTACGGTAACCCAGTCGCCGTCGATGTCGACAACGATACCGGTGATGATGGCACCCGGCTGAAGATTGAGGGTTTTCAGGCTTTCTTCAAAGAGTTCTGCAAAGCTTTCGCTCATTTTAATTCCTGTAGATTCGGGCGAAACAGACGCCCATCGCCACATTCCAGACAATGTGGGTTTCGTTTAAGTAAAGGAAAGCAGGCAGGACGATGACTGGTGCCCCTGCCTGCTTTCCTGATGATCAGAGCAGATCGCGCAGGGCGATCTCGCTTCTGATCCGTTGCAGCACCTGCTCGATGGACAATTCGGTGGAGTCCAACTGGATGGCATCGGCCGCCGGCTTAAGCGGGGCCACTGCGCGTTGGGTGTCGCGCTCATCGCGCGCACGAATCTCATCTAGCAGACTTGACAGACTAACATCTTCACCCTTGCCCTTCAACTGCAGGTAACGGCGACGCGCTCGTTCCTCGGCACTGGCCGTAAGGAAGACTTTCAGCGGTGCGTCTGGAAATACCACGGTGCCCATGTCGCGACCGTCGGCAATCAACCCCGGCGCTTCGCGGAAGGCACGTTGGCGCTGCAGCAGCGCTTCGCGAACGGCCGGCAGTGAGGCAACCATGGAGGCACCCGCCCCGACCGTCTCGGTACGGATGACATGGCTGACATCCTCGCCTTCGAGAATGATTTGCTGCAGCTTGCCGGGTTCCGCCGCGATGAATTGCACGTCCAGGTGGGCCGCCAAGGCCTTGAGCAGTTCTTCGTTGGTCAGGTCGACGCCATGGTTGGTCGCGTTGAATGCCAGCAACCGATACAGCGCCCCGGAATCGAGCAGTCGCCAGCTCAGCTCACGCGCCAGCAGTCCAGCCACGGTACCCTTGCCGGAGCCGCTGGGTCCATCAATGGTGATGACCCGCGCCAGCGAATTCACGACTGCGCCTCTTGTGCCACGCGGATACCCACTTCGGCACACAGCGCCAGGAAGTTCGGGAACGATGTGGCGACGTTGGCGCAGTCATGAATGCGGATTGGCGCGCTGGCCCGCAGTGAAGCGACGCTGAAGGCCATGGCGATACGGTGATCACCGTGACCATGGACTTCGCCGCCACCGATCGGTCCGCCATCGATGATGATGCCATCCGGCGTGGGCTCGCACTTGACGCCCAGCGCCTGCAAGCCATCGGCCATGACCTGGATACGGTCGGATTCCTTGACCCGCAGTTCTTCGGCGCCGCGCAGCACGGTACGCCCTTCGGCACAGGCCGCGGCGACGAACAGCACCGGGAACTCATCGATGGCCAGCGGCACCAACGCCTCTGGAATGTCGATGCCCTTGAGCTTCGCGCCGCGCACGCGCAGGTCAGCGACCGGCTCGCCACCAACTTCACGCTGGTTTTCCAGAGTGATGTCGCCGCCCATCAGGCGCAGGATATCGATCACGCCGGTTCGGGTCGGGTTGATGCCGACATGCTCCAGCACCAACTCAGAACCTTCGGCAATGGATGCCGCCACCAGGAAGAAGGCCGATGACGAAATATCGCCGGGCACTTCGATGCGAGTGGCTTTCAGCGTGCCGCCTGCTTGCAGCGAAGCTACCGGACCATCGCTGTGCACCGAATAACCGAAGCCCCGCAGCATCCGCTCGGTATGATCACGGGTTGGCGCGGGCTCGGTGACGGTGGTGGTGCCTTCGGCGTACAGGCCAGCCAGCAACAGGCACGACTTCACTTGGGCGCTGGCCATCGGCAACGTGTAGTTCAGCGCCTTCAGTTTCTGGCCGCCGCGAATGGTCAGCGGTGGACGTCCCTCAGGCCCCGTCTCGACCACAGCCCCCATTTCCCGCAGCGGCTTGGCGACGCGGTTCATGGGGCGCTTGGACAGCGAGGCATCGCCGGTCATGGTCACGTCGAATGACTGTCCAGCCAACAGCCCGGAGAGCAGGCGCATCGAGGTGCCCGAGTTGCCCAGGTAGATCGGACCGGGCGGCGGCTTGAGCCCCTGCAGGCCGACACCGTGAATGGTCACGCGGCCGTGGTGCGGACCTTCGATGACCACCCCCATGTCACGGAAGGCCTGGAGGGTTGCCAGAGCGTCCTCGCCCTCGAGGAAACCCTCGACCTCAGTGGTACCCTCGGCCAGGGAGCCCAGCATGATCGAGCGATGGGAGATGGATTTGTCGCCCGGTACGCGAATCCGTCCGGACAGGCGGCCACCAGGTTGGGCCAGGAAAATCAGGTCGTTGGCGTTCATAGCGTCCACATAGGCCCGGCGGGCCAGGATTTTACTGAAATGCTCACGGGCGACTCGAGCACGGGTGAACACACCCAGCAGTTGGTGCCCGTCTCCTGCATCGACCGCGTCGCGCAAGGCGTCGAGGTCGCTGCGAAATGTATCCAGCGTGCGCAGGACAGCCTCGCGGTTGGCGAGGAAGATGTCGTGCCACATGATCGGGTCGCTGCCGGCGATTCTCGTGAAATCGCGGAAGCCCCCGGCAGCGTACCGGAAGATATCGAGGTTTTCATTGCGTTTGGCCAGCGAGTCCACCAGACCGAAAGCCAGCAGGTGCGGCAAGTGACTGGTGGCGGCCAGCACTTCGTCGTGGCGCTCGACCGGCATGTGTTCCACGTCAGCGTCCAGCGCACGCCACAACCGATCGACCAATGCCAAGGCGGCGCCATCGGTTTCGCCAAGGGGCGTGAGGATGACCTTGTGCCGACGGAACAGCATCGCGTTGGATGCCTCCACACCGCTCTGCTCGGAACCCGCGATCGGGTGGCCCGGTACGAACCGAGGAAGACGCTCGCCGAGCACAGCCCGCGCAGCGCGCACCACATTGCCCTTGGCGCTGCCGACATCGGTAATTACAGCCCCCCCAAGCTCCAGCACAGCCAGGCGTGCTAGAAGCTTCTCCATGGCGAGAATCGGGACAGCAAGCTGGATCACATCGGCACCGACGCACGCGGTGGCCAGATCGTCTTCGCATCGATCGACCACGCCGAGCGCCACCGCCTGCCTGCACGATTCGGCATCCAGATCGACGCCGACCACTTCGCGGCACAGGCCGCTTTCACGCAAGCCCTTGGCGAACGAACCACCGATCAGGCCGAGACCGACGACGACCAGACGATCGACGATGGGCGCGGATTTGCTTTCTGCTGCATTTACCACGGGTGCGAACCTTGTTTGGAAATCGGGACGAACTGTGAGGGGGTTGCGGGCCGCTCAACACCCCTACAGCCTCGAGTCAAAGCACCGCCTTCGGATAAGACCCAAGCACCTTGAGGGCTACAGCCTCCTGGCTGATCTGCTCCAGCACGGCCTTGATCAATGGGTCACGATGGTGGCCGACGAAGTCGATGAAGAACACGTAGGTCCACTTGCCACTGCGCGAAGGCCGCGTCTCAATGCGGGTCAGGTCGATCCCGTTATCGTGGAACGGCACCAACAACTCGTGCAGCGCACCGGGTTTGTTGCTCATGGAGACGATGATCGAGGTCTTGTCGTCCCCGGTCGGCGGCACTTCCTGGCTGCCGATCATCAGAAAACGCGTGGAGTTGTCCGGACGGTCTTCGATTTTCTCAGCCAGTCGGGTCAGCCCGTAGAGATTGGCTGCCATGTCACCGGCGATCGCCGCCGAATTCCATTCGCCCTTCACACGCTTGGCCGCCTCAGCATTGCTGGAGACCGCCACGCGCTCGACGTTCGGGTAGTGGGCGTCCAACCATTTGCGGCATTGAGCGAGCGACTGCGCATGGGAGTAGATGCGCGTGATGCTGCCGGTCTTGGTGTTCTCCCCCACCAGCAGGTGATGGTGGATACGCAGCTCCACCTCACCGCAGATCACCATGTCATGCTCGAGGAAACTGTCCAGGGTATGGCTGACCGCACCCTCCGTCGAGTTTTCCACGGGCACCACGCCGAAGTTGACGGCACCGGCCGCCACCTCTCGAAACACCTCGTCGATGGCCGCCATGGGGCGACTCACGACCGCGTGGCCGAAATGCTTCATGGCCGCCGCTTGCGTAAAAGTACCTTCAGGGCCGAGGTAAGCCACTTTCAGCGGCTCTTCCAAGGCCAGGCAGGAGGACATGATTTCGCGGAACAGTCGCGCCATCTCCTCGTTGCCCAGTGGTCCTCTGTTGCGCTCCATCACGCGCTTGAGCACCGCAGCCTCACGCTCGGGACGGTAAAACACCGGCTTCTCGCCTTCGGCGAGCGAGGCGGTCTTGACCTTGGCCACTTCCTGGGCGCAGCGGGCGCGCTCGCTGATCAGCTCGAGGATTTTCTCGTCGAGGCTGTCGATGCGTACGCGCAGCGCCTTGAGTTCCTGCTCGACCATCAGGCGTGCTCCTTCTCGAATTCAGCCATGTACTGCACCAGGGCCTCGACAGCCTCCAGACCCAAGGCGTTGTAGATGGAAGCGCGCATGCCGCCAACCGAACGGTGCCCTTTGAGGTTGAGCAGACCGCGTGCATCGGCGCCGGCCAGGAAGGCTTTGTCCAGACGCTCGTCAGCCAGGCGGAATGGCACGTTCATCCACGAGCGGGCATTGTGGCTGATGGGGTTGGTGTAGAACTCGCTGGCATCGATGAAGCCATACAAACGGTCTTTCTTGGCCCGATTGCGCTGCTCCATGGCTTCGACACCGCCCTGCTCCTTGAGCCACTCGAAGACCAGGCCCGACAGGTACCAGGAATAAGTAGCCGGCGTGTTGTACATCGAACCGTTATCGGCTGAAATCTTGTAGTCGAGCATGGTCGGGCAACTGCTGCGGGCGCGACCCAGCAGGTCCTCTCGCACGATCACCACCACCAGACCACTCGGGCCGATGTTCTTCTGTGCGCCCGCATAGATAAGTCCGAACTGGGACACATCGATAGGCCGGGAGAGAATATCGGAAGACATGTCCACCACCAGCGGTACGTCGCCCGTCTGCGGCACCCAGTCGAACTGCAGTCCGCCGATGGTTTCATTGGATGCGTAGTGGACGTAGGCAGCATTAGCGGTCAATTGCCACTCGTTTTGCCCGGGAATGGCCAGGTAATCGTAAGGCTTGGCGCTGGCGGCCACGTTGATGGTGCCAAAGCGGCGACCTTCCTCGATGGCTTTCTTCGACCAGATACCGGTCTCGATGTAGTCGGCGGTGCCGTTCTCCGGCAGCAGGTTCAACGGGATCTCGGCGAACTGCTGGCTGGCACCGCCCTGCAGGAACAGCACTTTGTAGTTCGAGGGGATGGACAACAGTTCGCGCAGATCCTGCTCGGCCTTTTCGGCGATCGCGACGTATTCGTCGCTGCGATGGCTCATCTCCATCACCGACAAGCCTTTGCCATGCCAATCCAGCATCTCGGCCTGGGCGCGCTGCAGGACAGCGTCGGGAAGCGCGGCAGGGCCTGCGCAGAAGTTGAAGGCTCGTTTGCTCACATCCACTCTCGCTCTGACAAATAGAACAAAATCGTTACTGGCGGGCCGCGCTGTTGCTCGCATGGGCGACGCCGAGGCCGCCTTGCGGTCTTAGCGCGGCGCAAGGCCGCTCCCACAAGAAGCGACCCCTGAATACCGGGCATTGCCAAGGGCAATCAGTCGAACGGGGCGACCTTGGTCGCCCCGTTCGGGTCTTGCGTCTACTTACTCCTGCGGAGCCTCTTCAGCACCCGCAGCATCGTCATCTGCACCTTCGAGCTCGACGCCCTCCTCGCCCAACTCGACGCTGTCGTCGAGCTCGTCTTCGGAAGGCTCCTGGATACGCTCCAGACCTACCAGCGTCTCGTCGCTGGCCAGCTTGATCAGCGTCACACCCTGCGTGTTGCGACTCAGGCTGGAGACCTCGCCGACGCGCGTACGAACCAAGGTACCCTGGTCGGAAATCAGCATGATTTCCTCGCCCTCATGGACCTGGATGGCCCCGATCAGCAGACCGTTGCGCCCCTTGGTCCCCATGGCGATGACGCCCTGACCACCGCGACCGCGACGCGGGAACTTAGACAGCGGCGTGCGCTTGCCATAGCCGCGCTCGGAAGCGGTGAGGATCTGCGCGCCGGACTCGGGGATCAGCATGGAGATCACCTCCTGGCCCTTGCCCAGACGCATACCGCGCACACCGCGAGCGGTACGGCCCATCTGGCGAACCACGCCTTCGGCGAAGCGGATCACCTTGCCGGCACTGGAGAACATCATCACTTCCTTGGCACCATCGGTGATCGCGGCGGCGATCAGGGTGTCGCCTTCCTTGAGCTTGACGGCGATCAGACCGTTGGAGCGAGGACGAGCGAACTGCACCAGCGGGGTCTTCTTCACGGTCCCCAGGGCGGTCGCCATGAAGATGTAGGCGCCGGTCGGCTCGGCGACCAGCTCTGGCGTGTCACCCTCTTCCTCGTCGACTTCTTCGGGCTCGACCACCTCGCCCTCGAGCACGGCGTCATCGGCCTCATCGAGCTCTTCGTCGAGCTCATCGCTTTGCTGCAATGCTTCGAGGTCGATCTGCAGCATGGCGGTGATACGCTCGCCCTCTTCCAGGGGCAGCAGGTTGACCATCGGACGGCCGCGCGCCGCGCGGGACGCTTCAGGAATATCGTAGGTCTTGAGCCAATACACCTTGCCCTTGCTGGAGAACAGCAGGAGGGTGGCGTGACTGTTGGCAACCAGCAGATGCTCGATGTAGTCCTCGTCCTTCACGCCGGTCGCTGACTTGCCCTTGCCACCACGGCGCTGCGCCTGGTAGGCAGACAGCGGCTGGGTCTTGGCATAGCCGCCGTGGGAAATGGTCACCACACGCTCTTCTTCGGGGATCATGTCGCCGTAGTTGAGGTCGTGGCGGGCATCGAGGATCTCGGTGCGACGCACATCGCCATACTCGGCGCGAATCGCCTCCAGCTCTTCGCGGATCACTTCCATCAAGCGCTGGGCGCTATTGAGGATGCGGATCAACTCGCCGATCTGCTCGAGGATCTCCTGGTACTCGGCCAGCAGCTTCTCGTGCTCCAGGCCGGTCAGGCGGTGCAGGCGCAGCTCGAGGATGGCCTGGGCCTGCTCGGGCGACAGCCAGTATTTGCCATCACGCAGACCATATTGCTCCGGAAGGTCCTCTGGACGGCAGGAGTCGGCGCCAGCACGCTCGACCATGACCTGCACGGCGCTGGACTCCCAGGGCGTACTGATCAGCGCTTCCTTGGCCTCCGACGGCGTTGGCGAGGCCTTGATCAGCGCGATGACCGGGTCGATGTTGGACAGCGCGACCGCCTGACCTTCGAGGATGTGCCCACGCTCGCGTGCCTTGCGCAACTCGAACACGGTGCGCCGGGTCACCACTTCACGGCGGTGACGCACGAAGGCTTCGAGCAGGTCCTTGAGATTGAGCAGGCGCGGACGGCCGTCGATCAGGGCGACGATGTTGATGCCGAATACGCTCTGCAGCTGGGTCTGCTGATAGAGGTTGTTGAGCACCACCTCCGGCACCTCGCCGCGACGCAGTTCGATGACGACGCGCATGCCGTCCTTGTCGGACTCGTCACGCAGCTCGGTGATGCCTTCGAGCTTCTTCTCCTTGACCAGCTCGGCAATCTTCTCGATCAGACGCGCCTTGTTCAGCTGGTACGGCAGCTCGGTGATGACGATCTGCTGGCGGCCACCGACCTTGTCGATGTCTTCGATCTGCGAGCGGGCGCGCATGTAGATGCGGCCACGACCGGTGCGATAGGCCTCGATGATGCCCTGGCGACCGTTGATCAGGCCAGCGGTCGGGAAGTCCGGGCCCGGGATGAACTGCATGAGTTCGTCGACCGTGACCTCGGGATTGTCGATCAGCGCCAGGCAGCCATCGATCACCTCACCCAGGTTGTGAGGCGGGATGTTGGTCGCCATGCCCACGGCGATGCCGCTGGAACCGTTGACCAGCAGGTTGGGGATCTTGGTCGGCATGACCGCCGGGATCTGCTCGGTGCCGTCGTAGTTGGGGACCCAGTCGACGGTTTCCTTGTGCAGGTCGGCCAGCAGCTCGTGGGCCAACTTGGTCATGCGCACTTCGGTGTAACGCATGGCGGCGGCGTTGTCGCCGTCCACCGAGCCGAAGTTGCCTTGACCGTCGACCAGCAGGTAGCGCAGCGAGAACGGCTGCGCCATGCGTACGATGGTGTCGTACACGGCGGTGTCGCCGTGCGGGTGGTACTTACCGATGACGTCACCGACCACACGGGCGGACTTCTTGTACGGCTTGTTCCAGTCGTTGCCCAGTTCGCTCATTGCGAACAGGACGCGGCGATGCACGGGCTTCAAGCCATCACGCGCATCGGGCAGCGCTCGCCCGACAATCACGCTCATCGCGTAGTCGAGGTAGGACTGTCTCAGTTCGTCTTCGATATTGACCGGGAGGATTTCTTTGGCCAGTTCGCCCATGAGAAGCCTGATTCCTTTTTCTGGTGAAACTTCGTGATGTCCATCGGTGGACGAACGAAGCTCGCCGCCACCGCGTTCGACGCAGGGGCGACATACGACAAATCAATGAGTTGAGCCCAGGATCTGCGCAATGAAGGGCACCGCAAACAGCACCCTTGGAAACTGCCGGATGGTATCACAAACGGCTGCGCGGTGGGAGAGAGGGCAGGATGCCACTGGGGCGTAATTCTGTGCCGATCTGCCAGGCGTTCCAGCACTCAATGCAGGCGTTTGCGACACATCAGTTGGGCGATCTTGGCCGTGTCGGGACGCTCGACAATACCCTTTTCGGTCACGATCACGTCGATCAGGTCCGCGGGCGTCACATCGAAGACGGTATTGAACACTTCGACCTCGGCCGCCACTCGCTTGCCGGCCACTTCAAGCAGCTCATCCGCCTCGCGCTCTTCCAGAGGAATGTCTTCGCCACTGGGCAAATTCAGGTCGATGCTGGTGCTCGATGCCACGACCATGAAGCGCACGCCGTGATGCATGGCCGCGACCGCCATCTGATAGGTACCGATCTTGCTCGCCACATCGCCATTGGCGGCGATGCAATCGGCGCCGACCACCACCCAGGTGATGCCTTTGGTCTTCATCAGATGTGCCAGCGCCGAGTCGGCACATACGGTGACCGGGATGCCCTCATGCGCCAACTCCCAGGCCGTGAGCCGCGAGCCTTGCAGCCACGGCCGGGTTTCGCCGGCATACACCCGCTCGACCATGCCTTCCAGGTAGGCGGCATGGATCACCCCCAGGGCCGTACCGAAGCCACCACTGGCCAGGGCGCCGGCATTGCCGTAGGTGAGCAAGGTCTGCTCGCTACCCTGATGGCGGCGGATCTGCTCGATGCCGTGCTGGGCCATGGTCAGGTTGGCTTCACGATCGCTTTCGTGGATGGCCACCGCCTCGGCCTCCATCAGCCCTAACAGATCATCTTCGGGACTCAGGCGCTGCAGGCGCTCACGCATGCGGTTCAGCGCCCAGAAAAGATTGGCAGCGGTAGGACGCGCTTCAGCCAGCTCGAGAAAATCCTCCTCCAGCGCCTGCTCCCAATCGTCCTCGCCCAAGCGCTCGCGCAGGGCAAGAACTAGCCCATAGGCTGCAGCGATACCAATGGCCGCCGCCCCACGCACGGCCATGGCGCGAATCGCCTGCACGACGGAGGCGACGTCGGCACACTCCAGCCATTGCTCGCGGGCAGGCAGCAGACGCTGGTCGAGCAGGTGCAAGGTGCCATCACGCCACTGGATGCCGGTCACCTTCTCTGCCGCCATAAGTCGCTCGCGCATCGCCTCTCCCCGCCGTTGACTGATCAAAAGCGGACGATTATAGCGAGCCCAGGCCGCGAGCGCTCGGGTATACTGCGCGTTAAATCGTCAGAAACCCCGGACCCTGCGCATGCCGCCAGCCTCTTTGCCCGTTGACCTGCTGCTCGTTCCCACCTGGCTGGTGCCTGTGGAACCGGCCGGGGTGGTGCTGGAGGGGCACGCGCTTGGCATTCGCGATGGTCTGATCGCCTGGTTGGGGCCGCGCGAGCGGGCACCGCAGGCACGGGAGGTGCTCGAACTGCCCGACTGCGTGCTGACCCCTGGGTGGATCAATGCCCACGGCCATGCTGCCATGAGCCTGTTTCGCGGCCTGGCCGACGACCTGCCGCTGATGACCTGGCTGCACGCGCATATCTGGCCCGCTGAAGCGCGCTGGGTCGATGAGGCTTTCGTGCGAGACGGCACCGACCTGGCCATTGCCGAACAGCTCAAGGGCGGCATCACCTGCTTCGCCGACATGTATTTTTTCCCGCGCGAAGCCTGTGACCGCGTGCATCGCAGTGGTATGCGCGCGCAAGTGGCCGTGCCCTTGATGGACTTCGCCGTTCCCGGCGCGCGCAGCCCCGACGAAGCCCTGCATCAGGCCATCGCGCTGTTCGGCGACGTGCGCCATCACCCGCGCATCACCCTCGCCCTCGGCCCTCACGCGCCTTATACGCTCAACGACGAAAACCTGGAAAACATTCGCGTCATCGCTGACCAACTGGATGCGCCGTTGCACATGCACATCCACGAAACAGCCGATGAAGTGCAACGTGGCGAAGCCGAACACGGCGAGCGCCCGCTGACGCGCCTGGCCCGTCTGGGCCTGCTTGGCCCGCGCCTGCAGGCCGTGCACATGACCCAGGTCAGCGAAGACGACCTGGCCCTGCTGGTAGAAAGCAACACCAGCGTGGTGCATTGCCCACACTCCAATCTCAAACTGGCCAGCGGTTTCTGTCCGGTCGAGCGCCTGTGGCAGGCCGGCGTCAACGTCGCCCTGGGTACCGATGGCGCCGCCAGCAACAATGCCCTCGACCTGCTTGGCGAAGCCCGCACCGCAGCCCTGCTGGCCAAAGCCATTGCCGGTTCGGCCACTGCCCTGGATGCCCACCGCGCCTTGCGCATGGCCACGCTCAACGGCGCCCGGGCGCTGGGGCTGGAGGCCTGCATCGGCTCGCTGGAAGTCGGCAAGGCAGCGGACATCACTGTGTTCGACCTCTCGGGCCTGGCTCAGCAACCGGTGCATGATCCTGTTTCACAGTTGATCTACGCCACGGGCCGCGACTGCGTGCGCGATGTCTGGGTGGCGGGCCAGCGCCTGGTCGAGAACCACCGACTGACTCAAATGGACGAGGCCGCGCTGATCGCCAGCGCCCGCGAGTGGGGCGCGCGTATTCGCGACGGCCAAGCATGACTGGCGGGCAGCCAAGGCTGCTCGCCTGAGACACCTTTTATCGAAGCTTTCAGAGGATCTGTTCAATGAGCAACGTCGACCGCGCCGAAATCGCCAAGTTCGAGGCCCTGGCCCACCGCTGGTGGGACCGCGAGAGCGAGTTCAAGCCCCTGCACGAAATCAACCCGCTGCGGGTCAACTGGATCGACGAGCGCGCCAGCCTCGCCGGAAAAACCGTACTGGATGTCGGCTGCGGCGGCGGCATTCTCAGCGAAGCCATGGCCCAGCGCGGCGCGACGGTCACCGGGATCGACATGGGCGAAGCACCGCTGGCGGTGGCGCGCCTGCACCAGCTCGAGTCCGGCGTCGAAGTGGACTACCGGCAGATCACCGCCGAAGCGCTGGCCGAAGAGATGCCCGGTCGGTTCGATGTGGTCACCTGCCTTGAAATGCTCGAGCACGTGCCAGACCCTTCGTCGGTGATCCGTGCCTGCCAGCGTTTGGTCAAACCCGGCGGCCAGGTGTTCTTTTCGACCATCAACCGCAACCCGAAGGCCTATCTGCTAGCGATCGTCGGCGCCGAGTACATCCTCAAGATGCTGCCGCGCGGCACCCATGACTTCAAGAAGTTCATCCGCCCTTCCGAGCTCGGCGCCTGGTGCCGTGTGGTCGGGCTGGAGGTCAAGGACATCATCGGCCTGACCTATAACCCGCTGACCAAACACTACAAACTGGCCAGCGACGTCGACGTCAACTACATGATCCAGACCCTGCGCGAGGAATGAACATGCGCCTGCGAGCAGTTCTCTTCGACATGGACGGCACCTTGCTGGACACTGCACCGGACTTCATCGCCATCTGCCAGACCATGCTCGCCGAGCGCGACCTGCCGGCGGTGGACGACGAACTGATCCGAGGCGTGATCTCCGGCGGCGCCCGGGCCATGGTCGCCGCCACCTTTGCCATGGACCCCGAAGCAGAAGGTTTCGAGGCCCTGCGCCTGGAGTTTCTCGAGCGCTATCAGCGTGATTGCGCGGTACACAGCAAGCTGTTCGACGGCATGGACACGCTGCTGGGCGACATCGAGAAAGGCAACTTGCTGTGGGGCGTGGTCACCAACAAACCGGTGCGCTTCGCCGAGCCGATCATGCAGCAACTCGGCTTGGCCGAACGTTCGGCCCTGTTGATCTGCCCCGACCATGTCACCCGCAGCAAGCCTGACCCAGAGCCGCTGATCCTGGCGTGCAAGACCCTTGGCCTGGACCCGGCCAGCGTGCTGTTCGTCGGTGACGATTTGCGCGACATCGAATCTGGCCGCGATGCAGGCACACGGACCGCCGCCGTGCGCTATGGCTATATCCACCCCGAGGACAACCCCAACAACTGGGGCGCGGACGTGGTCGTGGACCATCCGCTGGACCTGCGCAAGGTGATCGACAGCGCCCTGTGCGGTTGCTGAGAAGACGGACAACGCCCCTACTACCGGGGCACAGACAGGGATCACATCATGTTCGACTACACCCCACGTGCCGACCTGCTCAAAGGCCGTGTCATTCTGGTCACCGGTGCCGGTCGCGGCATCGGCGCCGCAGCGGCCAAGGCCTATGCCGCGCTGGGTGCCACGGTACTGTTGCTGGGCAAGACCGAGGCCAACCTCAACGAGGTCTACGACCAGATCGAGGCTGCCGGCCATCCGCAACCGGTGGTCATTCCGTTCAACCTGGAAACCGCCCTGCCGCACCAATACGACGAGCTGGCCGTGATGGTGGAAGAGCAGTTCGGGCGCCTTGACGGGCTGCTCAACAACGCCTCGATCATCGGGCCGCGCACCCCGCTGGAGCAATTGTCCGGCGACAACTTCATGCGCGTCATGCACATCAACGTCAATGCTACGTTCATGCTCACCAGCACCTTGCTGCCGCTGCTCAAGCTCTCCGAGGACGCATCGGTGGTGTTCACGTCCTCGAGCGTGGGTCGCAAGGGCCGGGCCTATTGGGGCGCCTATGGCGTGTCGAAGTTCGCCACCGAAGGATTGATGCAGACGCTGGCCGATGAACTGGAAGGCGTGGCGCCGGTGCGCGCCAATAGCATCAACCCCGGCGCCACGCGCACGGCGATGCGTGCGCTGGCTTATCCGAGCGAGAATCCGCAGGACAACCCGTTGCCCGAGCAGATCATGCCGGTCTATCTGTACCTCATGGGGCCGGACAGCACGGGCGTCAACGGGCAGGCCTTCAACGCCCAGTGAGCCCAGGATGGGGCGCCGTGCACAGCGCGCCTCTCGATCTACACCCCCGACGCCAACGCCGGTTTGTGCACGGCCTGGCGCTGGGCTGGCTCCATCGCCAGGCAACGCTCCAGGAACAGGTACATGCAGTCGTAACTCTTGCAGATCGCTTTGCGCAACTCGTCCTGCAACGCCTGCGAAGGACGTTCGCCCACCAACGTGCAGATGATTTCCAACGCTTCCCAAGGATGCTCGTCGTCGTACTGGGCATGCAGCTTGAGCCAGCGCATCGCCGCCTTGTCACCGCGCTCGATGAATCCGCGGGCATAGGGCGTGTCGGGATAGACCAGCGCTGACCATTCGCCGGTGGCGCCCTCGATGGCGTAGTTGGTCGCCGCCATGGCGATCGCCAGCGACTCGGTGCTGCACACGCGCCAGCACCAGTCGTTCAGGAAGCTCAGCTCGGGCGGAACGTCCTGCCCCTGCAGGTCGTGGAGACTGACATCGTGAGCCTTGCACCATTTCACCCAATGGTCGGCATGATTGAGCTCGACGCGAATGTTGCGCATCAGCCAGCGACGCGCCATGTCTTCGCCTTGATGGCGGCCATAGCGGGTCTTGGTGAGGTTGTGCGCCATGTAGAGGGAAAACTGCTCGACCACTGGCCAGCCACCGATCAGGTACTGACGAATCGTCTGCTTGCTCAAGGTGCCTTCGCTCAAGCGCTGGTAGATTTCGTGCTCCACCACACGACGCTTGCTCTCGAAACATTGCTCGATCATCCGCTGGGCCCAGGCAGGATAGCTCTTGGGGTCCATCAGTGGTCCGATCCTTACGAATGCGTCTATCACTCTCAGCTCCTTGATTCCTTGTGATGATGCGGGGCACTGGCGTGGTCAGCGGAAGGCCCCCGGCGCCCGCTGAACTGGGGGCCTTGCTGCAATCCGTTGCCGCTGCAGACAGCCACAGGTGAACACCTGTGGCCGTTCGATCAGATAACCCTGGGCGTAGTCGACGCCAATTTCCTGCAGCGCCTGCTCGATCTGTGGCGTTTCGACGAACTCGGCGATGGTTTTCTTGCCCATCACATGACCGATATGGTTGATCACCTCGACCATGGCCCGATTGATGGGGTCGTCCAGCATGTCCTTGACGAAACTTCCGTCGATCTTGAGGAAGTCTACCGGCAAATGTTTCAAATAGGCGAATGACGACATTCCGGCGCAGAAGTCGTCCAGAGAGAACTTGCAGCCCAAACCTTTCAATTCATTGATGAAGCGAATGGCGCTTCCCAAATTGGCGATAGCGCTGGTTTCCGTTATTTCGAAACAAATCATCTGGGGTGGAATGCGGAACTCGTCGAACAGCCGTTGCAGACACTCCAGAAACTTGTCGTCGCCGATACTGATACCCGAGAGGTTGATCGCGCACATGGCCAACGGTTGGTCGCTGCCGGCGTCCAGCGCCTGACGAATGACCTGGAATACATTGCGCACCACCCAGCGATCGAGTGCCGACATCAGACCGTAGCGCTCCGCGGCGGGAATGAAGCTGTCGGGCAGAATAGTCCGACCGCTTTCGTCGTGCAGACGTAGCAGAATCTCCAGATGTCCGGCGTCCTCGCCAGATTTGAGGGGAACGATCTCCTGGGCATACAGGCAGAAGCGGTTTTCCTCCAAGGCCACATGCAGGCGCTGGATCCAGGCCATCTCGCCAAAACGCAGGGACAGTTCGCTGTCGTCGGCGTGGTACACCTGAACCCGGTTTCGCCCCTTTTCCTTGGCCATGTAGCAGGCCATGTCGGCAGCGCGCAACGAGGCCTCGAGCGTGCCAGCCAACTGGCCCAAGTGCACCAGGCCGATGCTCACGGTGGTGACGAAGGGCCGCTCTTTCCAGACGAAATGCAGGCTCTGCACAGTCTGACGCAGGTGCTCGGCGATGCGCTCGGCCTGCTCAGGACGGCAATTCTCCAGCAGCACCCCGAACTCATCGCCGCCCAGCCGGGCCAAGGTGTCGCCTTCACGCAGCCCCGACTGCAGGACCGCGCAGATGTGCCGCAGCAATTCGTCGCCCGCCGCATGGCCGCAGGTATCGTTGACCAGCTTGAATTGATCCAGGTCGAGGAACATCAACGAGTGGCGCCCGGACTGGCGGGCCAGAGCGTTGAGCGCCTGTTCCAGGCGATACTCGAACTCGCGGCGGTTGGCCAGCCCGGTCAGGGCGTCGTGGGTCGCCTGCCACGAGAGATTGGCGATGTACTGCCGCTCCTGCGTCATGTCGTGCAAGGCGAGCACGATGCCGCTTATTTGCCCATCGGTGTGGATGGGCGAGCCGACCAGGTTGACCGAAACCGTACTGCCATCCAGGCGCTGGATCAGCCGCGCATGTTCGGCGCCGCCCTTCAAACTGCCGCTGAGCACCTGCTCGACCAAGGTGCGACTGTCCTGCTCCGCGCTTTCGTCGAGCAAGCTGAACAGTGCCGCCAGCGGCAAGCCCTGGCCTTGACTGGCTTGCCAGTGGGTCAGTTGCTCGGCGGCCGGGTTCATGTAGAGGATGCAGCCGTCCACATCGGTGGTAATCACGGCATCGCCGATCGATTCGAGCGTGGTCTGCGCCCGCTCGCGCTCGATCTGCAGAGCACTGGCAAAGGCCTGGCGTTGCGACAGTAAGCGTGCCGAACGACGCCAGGCCAGGGTAATGAGAAACAGTGCGGTGAGCAGGTTGGTGACCATCAACACCCGCAGCAGCATCCGCGACCCCTCCCCCAACGCGTTGCTGAACGCCTTGGCAGCAGGCGTGACGCCCTCGTTGATGGTCACGATGCGTGCTTTCCATTGCGCCACTTCGGCCTCACTGGCGCTGCCTTGGGTGAAACCGGCGTGCATCTCGCGCGCGACCCCATCCAACTGTCGCAGGTAGTCGTCACCGGTGTTCCAGTAGTCGATGGCCCGTTCCATGTAGCTGATGTGGCGGAAGTTCTTGTAGAACCAGATGATCCGGTTGACGTCATCGGGATGATTGCCGCCCTGCAGAATGCCGGTACGGGCAGCCTCTATATCCGGCACGGGCTGATCGAGGGCGACTCGCAACTGACGGTCACCCTGAGGGATGGCGATGGCCTGGTGATAACGCTGGAACACCTGCTCGTCACGGTTTTGCGCGTACAGGCTGAGAAAATAGATGGCGTCCTTCTGCGCCTTGGACCACAGGCTCTCGCCCGCCACGTAAGCACGCATGGCCGAGAGCGAATACAAACTGAGGCTGCCCAAGAGCACTTGGAAAACCACTACAGCGACGAAGGGCCAGATGATCCCCAGCAGCCTTGGCGCTTCGAGCGTCCGATTTCCCTTCATGTAGTCCCTGCCCACCGCACAGATGGCACTAATTGCCCCAGACCAGCACAGCGTAGGCCATTGGCCAGCCACAAGCCACAAGACACGCACCGCGCACGATCACGGGGGTAGGTTTGGTGCCGTTCAGGTCTGCTGCAGGTGGCCGTACAACTTGGCGTACAGGCCGCCTTCGGCGATCAGTTGCTGGTGGTCACCGTCCTCGGCCACGCGACCGCCGTCGAACACCAGCACGCGATCGGCCTGCTTCACCGCCGACAGGCGGTGGGCAATGATCAGGGTGGTGCGACCACTGAGGAACCGTGCCAGGGCCTGATGCAGGTTGTACTCGGTCGCCGCATCGAGGGCCGAGGTGGCTTCGTCGAGAATCACCACCTTCGGCTCGGCCAGCACCATGCGCGCAATCGCCAGACGCTGGCGCTGACCGCCGGAAAGGCGCACCCCGGAACGACCGACCACGGCGTCCAGCCCTTGCGGCAAAGCGGCGATGGTGGCGTCGAGTTGCGCAATGCGCAGCGCCTGCCAACAGGCCTCGTCACTGCATTCGCGCCCCATGGTCAGGTTGGCGCGCACGCTGTCGTTGAACAGCGAGGGATGCTGCAGCACCACAGCCACCTGCTCGCGCAGGGTTTCCAGGCCGATCTCCTGCAGACTGGCGCCACCGAAGCGGATGGTCCCGGCCTGGGCGCTGTAGAGCCCGAGCAACAACTGCACCAAGGTGCTCTTGCCGCCACCGCTGGCACCGACGATGGCGACCTTCTCGCCTGGCGCGATCGACAGGTTCAAGTGCTCGAGCACGGGCTCGTCGGCATAGGAAAACTGCAGGTCGCGCACCTCGATCCCCACGGTCTGCTGACCGCTGAACGGATCGCAGGCACTGGGATAATCCGGCTCGTCCTCACGCGCCAATAGCTCGTTCAGCCGGCTCAGCGCGCCACCGGCGGCGTAGTAGGCATATTGCAGATTGAGCAACTGCTCCACCGGACCGATCATGAACCACAGGTAGCTGAACACCGCCAGCATCTGCCCGATGGACAGATCCGAGAACAGCACCGTGAGCATGGCGGCCGCGCGGAAGATGTCGATACCGAACTGAAACAGCAAGCCGCTGGCGCGGCCGCTGGCATCGCTCTTCCACTGCGAGGCCACCGCATAGTCACGCACTTCCCGCGCGCGCAGGCCGAGGCGGCCTAAAAAATAGCCCTGGCGGTTGCTGGCGCGGATTTCCTGGATGGCGTCGAGGGTCTCGCTCAAGGCCTGAGTGAAACGCCCCGTACTGTCGTTCTCCAGCTTCTTCAGGTGCTTGACCCGCTTACCCAATTGCACGGTGAAATAGATCACCAGCGGGTTGAATAGCAGAATCAGCAGCGCCAGCTTCCAGTGCATCCACAGCAGGATGGCGGCGGTTCCCGTCAAAGTCAGCATGGCCACTAGGAAGCGGCTCAGGGTTTCGCCGACGAACTTGTCCAGCGTGTCCAAGTCCGTGACCAGGTGCGTGGTGACCGTGCCGCTGCCCAGGCTCTCATATTCCTTGAGCGAGATGCGCTTGAGGCGCTCGATCAGGCGCACGCGCAGCCGGTAGACGATATCCTTGGCCAACCGCGCGAACTGCCGCGCCTGGATCACGCCAAACGCCAGCGAGGCCAGGCGCAAGCTGAACGTGGCCAGCAGCATCAGACCGATGTAGCCGCCTGCGACCTGCCAGGAAGTCGGTAGCCAGTGGTTCATCCACTTCAGTGCGGTATCGCCATGGCCCAGGAGCACTTCGTCGACCAGCAGCGGCAACAGCAGCGGAATCGGCACGCTGCAGGCGGCGGCGAGGACGGCCACCAGGTTGGCAGTCCACAGCGCCTTGCGGTGATGCAGCGCCAGGCGACGGATTTCCGCCCAGCTCAGTCGATCCGACGCACCGCCGGGCTTCCCCGGCACAGGGTCTGGCGACCCTGGAAGATCAAGCACAGGCGGCCTGCTGCAGCCAGCGACCCAGCAACGGTTCGAGCTTGTCCAGCGGCTGGTAGCCGTTGGTCAGCAGCGCCAGTTGTCCCTTGCGTTCGGCCAGCAGCGTCGGAAAGCCGGCGATGCCCAGGTCCTGCACCCAGGAAAAGTCGGCCGCCGTCTGGGCACGGGTATCGGCACTGGAGAACGCTGCCGCGAAGGCCTCGCGCGCGTAGCCGGCCTGCTCGGCCAAATCCACCAATTGCGGGGCACGGGTCACATCCAGCGCCTGTTCGTAGAATGCGCGCTGAATCAGTTCGAGCAGCGTCCAGACATCTGCGCCGTGCAATCCACGCGCGGCGACCAGCGCACGGCAGGCCGGCTCGGTGTCGTAGACGAACCCGTCGGGCATGGCGCCATCGAAGCGGAACGGCTGACCGGTCGCCTCGGCCACCGCTTGCCAATGCTCGAGGATGTACTGGCGGGTCGCGCTATCCAGGGCGCTACTGCCACTGCGCAGCCCCCCGACCACCAACTGCGTCTGCACCCCAGCGTCCTGCGCCTGGGCGATCAGCGCCTGGGCCACGGGCGCGAAGCCCCAGCACCAGGAACACATCGGGTCCATCACGTAGAGCAGGCGTGCCGTCATGCCTTAAACCTCGGCTTTGTAGTTGTGCCCGATCGGATGCGGCAAGTTGCGCGCCTTGGCCAGCTCGATCTGCTTCTGCCGGTCGATGGCACTGCGCCGAGTCTTCTCGCTGAGGCTGTCCCAGCAGTGCGGGCAGCTCACCCCTGGCGAATAATGTTCGGACTCACGATCCTTGGCGTCGATCGGGTGGCGGCAGGCGTGGCACTGGTCGTACTCGCCCTCGGACAGGTCATGGCGCACGGTGACCCGATTGTCGAAGACGAAGCAGTCGCCATCCCACAGGCTCTGCTCCTGAGGCACTTCTTCGAAGTACTTCAGGACGCCGCCTTTCAAATGATAGACCTCTTCAAAACCCTCGCCGAGCATATAGCTGGAGGCTTTCTCGCAACGGATGCCACCGGTGCAGAACATCGCCACTTTCTTGTGCTTGCTCGGGTCGAAGTTGGCCTTGATGTACTCGGGAAACTCGCGGAAGGTCTCGGTCTTCGGGTCGATGGCGCCCTTGAACGTGCCGATGGCCACTTCATAGTCGTTGCGGGTGTCGATCAGCAGCACTTCAGGGTCGCTGATCAGCGCGTTCCAGTCCTTGGGCTCGACGTAAGTGCCGACCTGGCGGTTCGGGTCAACACCCGGTACGCCCAGGGTGACGATCTCTTTCTTGAGCTTGACCTTGGTGCGGTAGAACGGCTGCTCGTCGCAGTAGGACTCCTTGTGGTCGACATCCACCAGGCGCGCATCGCTGCGCAGCCAGGCCAGCAGGCCATCGATGCCTTCGCGGGTGGCCGAAACGGTGCCGTTGATGCCTTCGTGGGCCAGCAGCAAGGTGCCTTTGACGCCGTTGTCGAGCATGGCCTTGAGCAGGGGCTCACGCAGTTCGACGAAGTCATTCAGGGTGACGAACTTGTACAGCGCCGCCACGACGATCGGTTGGGACATGACTCATGTTCTCCTGGTGGTCACCCTCGTAAGGGGCGGACCGGGTTTGACAAAAAGCAGAGGGCCGCAAAGCGGCCCTCGGATGACGCGGATTCTACCAGAACGACAAGCAGGTTTCAGTGCCCGCCGCCTGCACACAGCGGAGAGGCCGGCGCCACGCCCACTTGCGCCCACTCTTGCGGCGTGTAGGTGTGAATGGCCAGGGCATGGATTTCACCCATCAGCTCACCCATGGTGGCGTAGACCTTCTGGTGACGTTTGACGCTGTTCAAGCCAGCGAACTGCTCGCTGACCAGCACCGCCTTGTAATGCGTCTCCTGCCCACGACTGTGCATGTGACTCTCGTTCAGCACCTGCAAGTGCAGGTCGCCGAGCTCGGCCAACTGGCGTTCGATGCGTTGCTGCATGCTCATCGCGTCAGGCTCACTTCTTCGCTGGCGCGGCGGCCTTGCCGGCGTTCGGGTCCAGCTCCTTGGTCATGTCGTCCAGCAGTTTGTTGACCACCGGCACGGCAGGCTCGAGGCTCTGCTGGGTCAGCTGGGCCGATTGCTGGGTGACTTTCGGCATTTCCTGCAGGACTTTCTTGCCCAGCGGCGACTCGTAGAACTTGACCAGGTCCTTGAGCTCTTGCTCGGTGAAGGTCGCGGTGTACAGATTGACCATCTGCGGCTTGAGCTTCTTCCAGCCGATGGCGCTGTCCAGCGCAGCATTGGCCTTGGCCTGGTAGCTGGCCAGCACCGGCTTCTTGGAGTCCGGCGCTTTGGTCTGGGCGAAGCGCTGGGCGAACATCTGCTGAACCTGCATGTAGACCGGAGTGCCCAGCTTGTCGGCACTGGCCAGGCTCAGGAACTTCTCGGCGGCGGCGTTGTGGCTTGGAGTGGCGGCGAGGACCTGGCCACTGGCACAGGCCAGGGCGACGGCGGCAAAGAGGACACGAAGACGGGTCATTGCAATTCCTTCATGAAAGGGTGAGGCGGATACCTCGGAGTCGAGCATTCTGCGCCGCAGCGGGCGTTGTGCTCAAGTGGCAGGACGAGCGATTGAACCGCTCGGACGAAACAGGACCTAAACTGCGATTTCGTTCTACAAAGGAGTGAACGCAGCATGAGCCGTATCGAGACAGACAGCCTGGGCCCGGTCGAAGTTCCTGAACAGGCCTACTGGGGCGCGCAGACTCAGCGCTCGCGGGTCAACTTCGCCATCGGCCAGCAGCGCATGCCCTTGCCCGTGCTGCATGCCCTGGCACTGATCAAGAAAGCGGCGGCGCGGGTCAATGACCGCAACGGCGACCTGCCAGCCGACCTCGCGCGGCTGATCGAGCAGGCGGCCGACGAAGTGCTGGCGGGCAAGCACGACGATCAGTTCCCCTTGGTCGTGTGGCAGACCGGCAGCGGCACCCAGAGCAACATGAATGTCAACGAAGTGATCGCCGGGCGGGCCAACGAGCTGGCGGGCAAGGGCCGCGGCGGCAAGCTGCCGGTGCACCCGAACGACCACGTCAACCGCTCGCAGAGCTCCAACGACTGTTTCCCCACCGCCATGAGCATCGCTGCCGCCCAGGCCGTGCAGACGCAACTGCTGCCGGCCATCGCCGAACTGTCGTCGGGACTGGCGGAGCTCTCGGCGCGCCATTCGCAACTGGTCAAGACTGGCCGTACGCACATGATGGACGCCACGCCGATCACCTTCGGCCAGGAAGTGTCGGCCTTCGTCGCCCAGCTCGACTACGCCCAGCGCGCAATCCGCGCCACCCTGCCGGCGGTCTGCGAGCTGGCCCAGGGCGGCACCGCCGTGGGCACCGGCCTGAATGCCCCCCAAGGCTTTGCAGAAGCCATCGCCGCCGAGCTGGCGGCGCTGTCCGGCCTGCCCTTCGTCACCGCGCCGAACAAATTCGCCGCCCTCGCCGGCCACGAGCCGCTGACCAGCCTGGCGGGCGCCCTGAAGACGCTGGCCGTGGCATTGATGAAGATCGCCAATGACCTGCGCCTGCTCGGCTCCGGGCCACGCGCGGGGCTCGCTGAGGTCCGTCTGCCGGCCAACGAGCCAGGCAGCTCGATCATGCCAGGCAAGGTCAATCCGACTCAGTGCGAAGCGCTGTCGATGCTCGCCTGCCAAGTGCTGGGCAACGACGCCACCATCGGTTTCGCCGCCAGCCAGGGGCACCTGCAGTTGAACGTGTTCAAGCCGGTGATCATCCACAACCTGCTGCAGTCGATCGAACTGCTGGCCGACGGCTGCCGCAACTTCCAGCAGCACTGCGTGGCCGGTATCGAGCCGGACGCCGAGCAGATGGCGGCGCACCTCGAACGTGGGCTGATGCTGGTGACCGCGCTCAATCCGCACATCGGCTATGACAAGTCGGCGGAAATCGCCAAGAAGGCCTACAGCGAAGGCAAGACCTTGCGCGAAGCGGCGCTGGAGTTGCAGTACCTGAGCAATGAAGAGTTCGACCAGTGGGTACGGCCGGAGAACATGCTGGCACCGGGCGGCAAGGGCTGATCCGCTGTCGACGTCGTCCGGATCGTGCGGTTGCCTGCGATCAGGACGACGGTCGGCGTCGCCCTCGGGCCCGCCACCCTGCCACCAACGACGGCCCCAACGCCACCAGCGCGGACCCCACGACCACGGTCACCGCGCCGAAGTAACCCAGCGCATTGATGTCCTCGGCATGCACGTAGTCAGGCCATACCCAGGCCGCTCCAGCCACCGCCACGAAGGTCACCAGCGGCGTCAGCGCCAAGGTCGCACTGACCCGCGAAGCCTCCCAGTGCGCCAGGGCCTCGGCGAAGGCACCGTAGGCCACCAGGGTGTTCAAGCAGCAGGCCAGCAGCAGCCAGCCCTGCACCGGCGTCAACTGCAAGGCTTCCAGAGGCTGTACCCAAGGCGTCAGCAACGCCGCGCAGCTCAGGTAGATGACCATCATCACCTGTTGCGAATGCCAGACCGTCAGCAGTTGCTTCTGGCTCAGGGCATAGAACACCCAGATGCTGGTGGCCAGGAGGATGGTCAGTACCCCCGTGGTGTAGGCACCCAGCGATGTCAGCAACTCTTCCAGGCGTTGGTTGAAGAACAGCCCGAACCCGACCAGCAGCACTAGCAGACCGAGCCCTTGGCCGACACTGAAACGCTCTTTGAAGACGAAAACGCTGGCCACCAGCAGCAGCACCGGCCCCAACTGCACCACCAGTTGCGCCGTGCCGGGACTGAGCAGCTTGAGCCCGACCAGGTACAACACGTAATTGCCCATCAGCCCACAAACGGCCACCACCACCAGCCCAAGCCGCTTGCGCCCCAGCCCCCGAAACACCGGCAAACGCCGGCTGGCCGCCAGCCAGGCGAACAACAGCCCGCCAGACACGAGCAAGCGATACCAGGTGACCGTGACCGGGTCCATGACCAGCAGGACCTGCTTGAGTTTGATCGGCAGAATGCCCCAGAGCAGCGCGGTCAGCAGCGCCAGCGAAAAACCGCGGACCCAGCGCCCGGAAGAAGTGTGCATAGCGTCCTCGATAAGGGAGCAGCGGCAAGCGGCAAGCGGCAAGCGGCAAGCGGCAAGCGGCAAGCGGCAAGCGGCAAGCGGCAAGCGGCAAGCGGCACAGCGTGCACCGCCACTCAACGCCAGGCAATAGCTTGAAGCTTGGAACTTGCCGCTTGAAGCTTGGAACTTGAAGCTCGCCGCTATTTCTTGTGCTTGGCGAACGCAGCCTCCAGGGCTTCGTTGAGTGTGCGCAGCACCTTGACCCGAGCCCAGCGCTTGTCGTTGGCTTCCACCAACGTCCAGGGCGCGATCTCGGTGCTGGTGCGGTCGACCATGTCACCCACCGCCTCGGCATACACATCCCACTTGTCGCGGTTGCGCCAGTCCTCTTCGGTGATCTTGTAGCGCTTGAACGGGATCTGCTCGCGTTCCTCGAAGCGCTCCAGTTGCGTCTGCTGATCGATTGCCAGCCAGAACTTCACCACCACCACGCCGGCGTTGCTCAACTGCTCTTCGAAATCGTTGATCTCGCCGTACGCGCGCATCCAGTCGGCCGGGCTGCAGAAGCCTTCGACGCGCTCCACCAGCACCCGTCCATACCAGGAACGGTCGAAAACGGTGAACTTGCCGCGCGCCGGCACGTGTCGCCAGAAGCGCCACAGATAGGGCTGGGCGCGCTCCTCCTCGGTGGGTGCGGCGATCGGCACGATGCGGTACTGGCGCGGATCCAGGGCGGCGGCGACACGGCGGATGGCACCGCCCTTGCCTGCCGCGTCATTGCCCTCGAACACGGCCACCAAGGCGTGTTCGCGCATGCGCTTGTGGCGTAGCAGGCCGGCCAGACGCGCCTGCTCGGCCACCAGCTGCTCCTGGTAGTCCTGCTTGTCCAGGCGTCGGGTCAGGTCCAGCGCACCCAGCAGGCTCATGTGGTCGATGCTGCGGCCCAGCGGCGCGACGTTGGCCTGGCGCGTGTTCTTGGCGTTGGCCAGCGCCGCCTGCAGGCTTTCCAGCAGGATGCGCCCGACGGCCAGTGCACGGTAATTGGGGTCGACACCTTCGATCACATGCCAGGGCGCGTAGTCGCGGCTGGTGCGGCGCAACACACGCTCGCCGAAGCGCACGAAGCGGTCGTAGGTCTGCGACTGCTGCCAATCCAGCGGGCTGATGCGCCAACTGTGCAGCGGATCGTCGCGCAGGGTCTTGAGTCGGGCCTTCATCTGTTTCTTGGACAGGTGGAACCAGAACTTGATGATCACCGTGCCTTCGTCGCAGAGCATCTGCTCCAGACGCTCGGCACCATTGATGGCCTGGTCGAGCACCGCATCCTTGAACTGACCGTGGACCCGGCCCTGGATCATCTGGCTATACCAGTTGCCGAAGAACACGCCCATCCGCCCCTTGGGCGGCAGCGCACGCCAGTAGCGCCAGGCCGGGGGCCGGGCCAGCTCCTCGTCGGTCTGCTGGTCGAAGGTGCGCACCTCGATCATCCGCGGATCCATCCACTCGTTGAGCAGCTTGACCGTCTCGCCCTTGCCAGCGCCCTCGATGCCATTGATCAACACGATGACCGACAGCCGCGCCTGCTGCTTGAGCTCGAACTGCGCCTCGAGCAGGGCCTCGCGCAGTGCGGGCACCTCGGCGTCATAGGTGTGCTTGTCGATGCTGTGACCGATTTCCGCGGATTCGAACATGGAGGGCTCCTTCACTGGACCGGCCTAAGCTACAAGCTGCGAGCGGCAAGCTGCAAGAAAAAGCGCGGCGTGCCACTATTGGCGCTTTCCCGCAGTTTGAAGCGCGCTGCTTGCAGCGCTCAGAGGCCATGTCCGATAACGCCCCTCTCCAGCACGCCCAGATCGACTGGGATGCGCAAGGCCGCCCCCATTCGCGGCAGTACGACGACGTCTACTTTTCCAAGAACGAAGGCGTGCATGAAACGGTGTACGTGTTCCTGGAACGCAACCACCTGGCTCAGCGCTTTGGCGCATTGGGCGCGCACGACTGCCTGGTGATCGGCGAGACCGGTTTCGGCACCGGCATGAATTTCTTCTGTGCCTGGCAGTTGTTCGATCAGACTGCCCAGGCCGAAGCGCGCCTGCATTTCGTCAGCGTCGAGAAATATCCGCTGACCCGCGCCGACCTGGCCCGCGCCGCCGCGCTATGGCCGGAGCTGTCGGCCTACAGCGACGCATTGCTGGCACAGTACGTGGCCATTCATCCGGGCTTTCAGCAGTTCAGCTTCGATCAGGGTCGCGTCACCCTGACCTTGTTGGTCGGCGATGCCCTGCAGCAGCTACCGCTGCTCGATGCGCGCGTCGATGCCTGGTTCCTCGATGGCTTCGCCCCGGCGAAGAACCCGGACATGTGGACGCCCGAGCTGTTCGCACAACTGGCCCGCCTCTCACACCCGGGTACCACTTTGGGCACCTTCACCACCACGGGGTGGGTACGCCGCAGTCTGCTGGCGGCCGGGTTCGCCATGCGCAAGGTGCCGGGGCTGGGCAAGAAATGGGAGGTGATGGGCGGCGAGTTCGTCGGGACGCCCGACCATCCGCACGCCGCGCCCCCCTCCGCGCCCTGGTATGCCCGTCCTGCTGCGGTCCGAGGACCTCGGCAAGCCCTGGTGATCGGCGCTGGGCTGGCGGGCTGCGCCAGTGCCGCCAGCCTGGCGGCGCGGGGTTGGCAGGTCGAGGTGCTGGAGCGCCATGACGCTCCAGCCCGCGAGGCGTCCGGCAATCCGCAGGGCGTGCTGTACCTCAAGCTCTCGGCCCATGGCACAGCCCTGTCGCAGATGATCCTTTCCGGTTTCGGTTACACCCGACGCTGGCTCGAGCGGCTGCAACGCGGTCGCGACTGGGACGACTGTGGCGTGCTGCAACTGGCCTTCGATGCCAAGGAGCGCGTGCGTCAGGGCAAGCTTGCAGCCGCCTTCGACAGCCGCTTGCTGCATGGGGTCGAGCGCGAACAGGCCCAGGCCATCGCGGGCATCGACCTGGCCAGTGGCGGCCTGTTCTATCCCGAGGGCGGCTGGGTGCACCCGCCGGCGTTGTGCCAGGCGCAATTGCAGCACCCACGCATCCGCCTGCTGACCCACCGCAGCGTGCTGGAACTGCGCCGGGACGCGGACCTGTGGCAGGCCTGGGACGGCGAGCAGTTGCTGGCCAGCGCACCGCTGGTGGTCTTGGCCGGTGCCGCCGAGGTGCGTCAGTTCCCAGCCTGCGCCGAACTGCCACTCAAGCGCATTCGCGGACAGATCACCCGGGTGCCGCTCACCCCGCGCAGCCAATCCTTGAGTACCGTGGTCTGTGCCGATGGCTACGTGGCCCCGGCGCGTCACGGCGAACATACCCTCGGCGCCAGTTTCGACTTCCACAGCCAGGACCTCGCCCCCACGGCCGCCGAACACGCCAGCAACCTGGCACTGCTGCAGGCGATTTCCCCAGACCTGGCGCAACGCCTGGGCGCCGCCGAGCTGGATCCGACCCGCTTGCAAGGGCGTGCCGCCTTCCGTTGTACCAGCCCCGACTACTTGCCGATCGTCGGCCCCCTGGCCGATCCCGGCGCGTTCGCCGACACCTATGCCGTGCTGGCCAAGGACGCTCGCCAGGTCCCCGCCATCGACTGCCCCTGGCTGGATGGCCTGTACGTCAACACCGGCCATGGCTCTCGCGGCTTGATCACCGCGCCCCTGAGCGGCGAGCTGATCGCCGCCTGGGCCAGCGGTGAACCCCTGCCGCTACCGCGCGCTGTGGCCGAAGCGTGCCACCCGAACCGCTTCGCCTTGCGCAAGCTCATTCGTGGGAAGTAACCGCCCTCAGTGCCGAACGCCACTCGTCGCTTATAACGGATCGATCTAAAACTCTGCTAATTCACCTGGGTCAGTTCCTTAAGGTGCCCCATGGGAGGGCACTTTTCCCCAACGGCAAAACCGGTAAGGACTTATGTGCGGATTAGCAGGAGAGTTGCGTTTCACCCCCCTCGACCAAGCCCCTCGCCCGGCGGACCTCGCCGCGGTGGAGCGCATCACCCACCATCTGGCGCCCCGTGGCCCCGATGCCTGGGGCTTCCACAGTCAGGGGCCTATCGCCCTCGGTCACCGACGACTGAAGATCATGGACCTGTCCGACGGCTCGGCGCAGCCGATGGTCGACAACACCCTGGGCCTGTCGCTGGCGTTCAACGGCGCCATCTACAACTTCCCTGAACTGCGCCAGGAACTGCAGGACCTGGGTTACAGCTTCTGGTCCGACGGCGACACCGAGGTGCTGCTCAAGGGTTACCACGCCTGGGGCGCGGCGCTGCTGCCCAAGCTCAACGGCATGTTCGCCCTGGCCATCTGGGAGCGCGACAACCAGCGCCTGTTCCTGGCCCGCGATCGCCTGGGCGTCAAACCGCTGTACCTGTCGCGCAACGGCGAGCGCCTGCGCTTCGCCTCGACGCTGCCCGCGCTGCTCAAAGGCGGCGACATCGATCCGATGCTCGATCCAGTGGCCCTCAACCATTACCTGAATTTCCATGCCGTGGTCCCAGCACCGCGCACCCTCCTGGCCAACGTGCAGAAGCTCGAACCGGGCACTTGGATGCGCGTCGACCGGCACGGCGAGGTAGAGCGCCAGACCTGGTGGCAACTGCAGTACGGCCCCAAGCCCGATGAACGCGAACTCGACCTGGAAGGCTGGACCACCCGCGTACTGGATGCCACCCGCGAAGCGGTCGCCATTCGCCAGCGCGCCGCAGTCGATGTCGGGGTGCTGCTCTCCGGCGGTGTCGATTCGAGCTTGCTGGTCGGCCTGCTGCGCGAAGTGGGCGTAGAGGACCTGTCGACCTTCTCCATCGGTTTCGAAGACGCCGGCGGCGAGCGCGGCGACGAATTCCAGTATTCGGACCTGATCGCCCGGCACTACGGCACCCGTCATCACCAGTTGCGCATTGCCGAGCACGAGATCATCGATCAACTGCCAGCCGCCTTCCGCGCCATGAGCGAGCCGATGGTCAGCCACGACTGCATCGCCTTCTACCTGCTCTCGCGGGAAGTGGCCAAGCACTGCAAGGTGGTACAGAGCGGCCAGGGCGCCGACGAGCTGTTCGCCGGCTATCACTGGTATCCCCAGGTCGATGGCGCCAGCGACGCTTTCGGCGCCTACCGCAATGCCTTCTTCGACCGCAGTCATGACGAGTACCGCGAAACGGTGCAGGCGCCCTGGCTGCTGGACAACGACGCGGCCGGTGATTTCGTCCGTGAACATTTCGCCCGCCCGGGCGCGCCGGATGCTGTGGACAAGGCCTTGCGCCTGGACAGCACGGTGATGCTGGTCGACGATCCGGTCAAGCGCGTCGACAACATGACCATGGCCTGGGGCCTGGAGGCGCGCACGCCGTTCCTCGACTACCGCCTGGTGGAACTCTCTGCGCGCGTGCCGGCGCGCTTCAAGCTGCCAGACGGCGGTAAGCAGGTGCTCAAGCAGGCCGCGCGGCGGGTCATTCCGCACGAAGTGATCGACCGCAAGAAGGGCTATTTCCCGGTCCCGGGCCTCAAGCACCTGGAAGGCGCCACATTGAATTGGGTACGCGAACTGCTCACCGACTCGAGCCAGGATCGTGGCCTGTTCAACCCCGCGATGCTCGATCGCCTGCTGAGCAACCCCCAGGGTCAGCTCACGCCACTGCGCGGCTCGAAGCTGTGGCAGTTGGCAGCCCTGAACCTGTGGCTCAGCGAACAAGGAATCTGATCCGATGAAACCCCAAAGTGCCTATGAACAGCGCTTGCTGCGCGGTCAGGCGCCCTCCTACGAGCGCCTGCAGGCGCGTCTGGCTGGAGATGGCAGCGAACCGCACGATCAGCCACGCGCCGTGCACTGCGGTTGGGGCAGGCTGCTGATCGGCCACACCTACCCGGACCCGGCGCAACTGGCCCAGGCGCTGCTGGAAGAGCAAGCCGGCGAGCGCGACATCGCCCTGTACGTTGCGGCGCCTCACCAGTTGTTGGCCCAGGCACCGCAGCAGTTGTTTCTCGACCCGTCCGACACCTTGCGCCTGTGGTTCAGCGACTACCGCCCGGCCCAGCGTGTGTTTCGCGGCTTTCGTATCCGTCGGGCGCAGAACGACGCGGACTGGCAAGCGATCAATGCGCTGTACCAAGCGCGCGGCATGATGCCGGTGGTGCCCGAACTGCTCACCCCGCGCCATCTCGGCGGCCCGGTCTATTGGATCGCCGAGGACGAAGACTCCGGTGCGGTGATCGGCAGCGTCATGGGCCTGAACCACAGCAAGGCGTTCGATGACCCTGAACACGGCAGTAGCCTCTGGTGCCTGGCGGTCTCACCGCAGTGCAGCCGCCCAGGTGTCGGCGAAGTGCTGGTGCGACACTTGGTGGAGCACTTCATGAGCCGTGGCCTGGCCTACCTGGACTTGTCCGTGATGCACGACAACCGCCAGGCCAAACGGCTTTACGACAAGCTTGGCTTTCGCAACCTGCCGACCTTCGCCGTCAAGCGCAAGAACGGCATCAACCAGGCGCTGTTCCTCGGCCCAGGCCCTGAAGTGGGGCTCAATCCCTACGCCAAGATCATCGTCAACGAAGCACTGCGCCGGGGCATCGAGGTGCAGGTAGACGACGCCAACGCCGGTCTGTTCACCCTGAGCCTGGGTGGACGTCGGGTGCGCTGTCGCGAGTCGCTGAGCGACCTCACCAGCGCGGTGACCATGACCTTGTGCCAGGACAAACGCCTGACCCGCCAGGTGTTGCACGCGGCGGGCCTGCAAGTGCCCGCCCAGCAACTGGCAGGCAGTGCCGACGACAACCTGGCGTTTCTCGAAGAGCACGGCTCACTCGTGGTCAAGCCGGTGGACGGTGAGCAGGGCCAGGGCGTGGCCGTCGACTTGCGCGCGTTCGACGAGGTTTCCCAGGCTGTCGAACAGGCGCGTCAGTTCGACAGCCGAGTGTTGTTGGAGAGCTTCCACGCCGGACTCGATCTGCGCATCCTGGTGATTGGGTTCGAGGTGGTGGCCGCAGCCATTCGCCATCCCGCCGAGATCATCGGCGATGGGACGCAAAGCATCCAGGCGCTGATCGAGGCGCAGAGCCGCAGGCGTCAGGCCGCCACCGGCGGCGAGAGCCGCATTCCCATGGACGAGGAAACCGAACGCACGGTGCGTGCGGCAGGCCTGGGCCTGGCCGATGTGCTGCCGGCCGGGCAGCGCCTGGCAGTGCGCCGCACCGCCAACCTGCACACCGGTGGCACGCTGGAGGACGTCACCGAGCGTCTGCACCCGGTGCTGGCGGACGCGGCCGTGCGTGCTGCCAGAGCCCTGGAAATCCCGGTCGTGGGCCTGGACTTCATGGTCCGCGATGCACAGCAGCCGGACTACGTCATCATCGAGGCCAACGAACGCGCCGGGCTCGCCAACCACGAACCACAGCCCACTGCGGAGCGATTCGTGGATCTGCTGTTCCCGCACAGTCAGGCCCTGACCTGAATCAATGGCGGTTCATCGCGGATACACCACAACGTGTAGCAGCGGCATCGCGCCGCTGCGCCTCAGCCGCGCTGAACCGATCGCACACACCAAGGAGTACCCATGTCCAAACGCCTCCCCGAACCTGACTTGGACTACCTGAAGAAAGTCCTGCTGGAGATGCTCGCCATTCCCAGCCCCACCGGGTTCACCGACACCATCGTGCGCTACGTCGCCGAACGCCTGGACGAACTGGGCATTCCGTTCGAGCTGACCCGCCGCGGCACCATCCGCGCCACCCTCAAAGGTCGCCAGAGCTCGCCCGACCGCGCCGTGTCCGCGCACCTGGACACCATCGGCGCCAGCGTGCGCCAAGTGCAAGACAACGGCCGCCTGGCACTCTCGGCAGTCGGCCACTGGTCCAGCCGCTTCGCCGAAGGCAGCCGGGTCAGCGTATTCACCGACACCGGTGTGTTTCGCGGCAGCGTGCTGCCCTTGATGGCCAGCGGGCACGCCTTCAATACCGCGATCGACCAGATGCCTGTCAGTTGGGAGCACGTCGAAGTGCGCTTGGACGCCTACTGCACCACTCGCGCCGATTGCGAGGCGTTGGGTATCGGTATCGGCGACTTCGTCGCGTTCGATCCGCTGCCGGAGTTCACCGACAGTGGCCATATCAGCGCCCGTCATCTGGACGACAAGGCCGGCGTCGCAGCATTGCTGGCGGCACTCAAGGCGGTGGTGGAAAGCGGCCAGCAGCCACTGATCGACTGCCACCCGCTGTTCACCATCACCGAAGAGACCGGCTCGGGCGCCGCGGGCGCCTTGCCTTGGGATGTGAGCGAGTTCGTCGGTATCGATATCGCGCCGGTAGCGCCGGGGCAAGCGTCCAGCGAGCATGCGGTGAGCGTGGCCATGCAGGATTCCTCCGGGCCCTACGACTATCACCTGTCGCGCCACCTATTGAAGCTGGCCGGGGACAACGAGTTGCCCGTGCGCCGCGACCTGTTCCGCTACTATTTCAGCGATGCCCATTCGGCCGTGACCGCAGGGCACGACATCCGCACCGCGCTGGTCGCCTTCGGCTGCGATGCCACCCATGGCTACGAACGCACCCACATCGACAGTCTGGCGGCGCTGACCCGACTGTTGTCGGCCTACCTGCTGAGCCCACCGGTGTTCGCCAGCGACTCGCAGCCGGCCAATGCCTCGCTCGAGCGTTTCAGTCATCAACTGGAGCACGACACGCAGATGGGCAGCGACACTCCAGTACCCGCTGTGGACAGCTTGCTCGGCAACAAACTCTGACCCCAGGCGAACCGGGCCGCTCCTGCGGGGGCGGCCTCGGCCGGCCCTGTTCGCATCACCCGCCGATTACTGCGACACGCGACTTTCCAGTAGCATGCAGCCATCCCCTTTTCAGCCGACAGTGACCATGCTCATTCCCTACGATCAACTCGAAGCCGACACCCTCACCCGCTTGATCGAAGATTTCGTCACCCGTGACGGCACCGACAATGGCGACGACACGCCACTGGAAACCCGGGTACTACGGGTGCGTCAGGCCTTGGCCAAAGGCCAGGCGTTCATTCTCTTCGATATGGAAAGCCAGCAGTGCCAGTTGCTCGCACGCCACGACGTGCCCGCTGAGCTGCTCGATCAGGCCGAGTGACCGGACGCCGGCTCCTGTTCGAGCGCCTGATCCTTGATGCGCTTGTGGATTTCCGCCCGGTGCACCGCCACCTGACGCGGAGCGCTGATGCCGAAGCGCACCACCCCGCCTTCGACGGCCATCACCTTGATGCGGATGTTGTCGCCGATGGTGATCACCTCGCCGACTTCGCGTCCCATTACAAGCATGCTCCGATCCTCCAGACCGAGGGAAAATCCGAGCCTGCTCCGGGCCTTGGCGCTTATCAATCAGACCCGTCTTAAATAGACCGACCCTACACCGCAAGGTAAAAAGCCTTACAGACGGCTCCTCAATCCAGCCCTATTGAGACGAGCGCCCCTTGGCGCGCATCTTCACCGCCATGCTCGCCATTTCATCGTAGAGCTTCTCGGGCGCCGCGCATTTGAGGCGCCAGGCCTCACGCCCCGCTTCGTGGGGCAGGATCAGGAACTCGCCCGCCGCCACCTGCGCATGGATATGCTCGGCGATCTGCGCGGCGCTGATGGGCGAGCCTTCCAGCAGCTTGCCGACCTGCGCCTTCATGGCCGGATTCGGCCCGCGGAAAGAATCGAGCAGGTTGGTCTGAAAGAATGATGGGCATACCACATGCACGCCCACGTCCACCTGCCGCAACTCCACCAACAGGCTTTCCGACAGCGCCAGCACGCCAGCCTTGGCCACGTTGTAGTTGCTCATGCCCGGTCCTTGCATGAGCGCGGCCATGGACGCGATGTTGACGATGCGCCCCTTGCTGCGCTCGAGCAGCGGCAGAAACGCCTTGCAGCCCTTGACCACGCCCATGAGGTTGACCGCGATCTGCCAGTCCCAGTCCTCCAGCGACAATTCGGCGAAAAAGCCCCCGGAGGCGACCCCGGCGTTGTTGACGATCACGTCGATTCCGCCAAACTGCGCCTCGCAGGCCTGGGCCAGCGCAGTGAGCTGGCTGTAGTCGCGCACATCGCAGCGCTGCACGAAGCCCTCGCCACCGGCGGCACGCACCTGTTCGAGGGTTTCGCGCAAACCCACCTCGTTGACATCGGCCAGCGCCATGCGCCAGCCCTCGCGCGCCCAGCGCAGGGCAATCTCGCGGCCCAGGCCTGATCCGGCGCCGGTGATCATGATGCGGTCTTGCATGGTGGCTGGCCTTGTGCTGACTGAAGTAGCGCCGAGTCTAATCAACGCGCAGCCGTCGGGCAGGGTTCATCAGGCCAGTGAATGCAGCGGCATGATCCGGCAGTCAGTGCCCTGTGACAGTGTCCACGACACCCGATGGAATCTTTCGCAATCGGCGCCAGTCGGAGCTTACAAGAGGCCAGCAGTTCGTGGCCCTTGACCCCCAACCATGCAAGGACTCTGTCATGACCACGATCCTCATCATCATCCTCATTCTGCTGCTGATCGGTGGCCTACCGGTCTTCCCCCACTCGCGCAGCTGGGGCTATGGCCCGTCCGGTATCGTCGGCGTGGTGCTGGTCGTGCTGCTGGTACTGTTGTTGCTCGGCAGAATATGACCCACCCGCAGGCCCGTAAATGAAGACGCCCCGCAATGCGGGGCGTTTTCATGGGTGCATCACCAAAGAGGAATCAGTGCGAGACAGCGCCTGAAGCACCCAGGCCGGTCTGCGAGCGAACGAACTGCGGGTAGAACAGCGCACGCTCCTCATCGGCCGCCTTGGACTTGTCGGTGATCGAGAAGAACCAGATACCGACGAAGGCGATGAGCATCGAGAACAGCGCTGGATACTCATACGGGTAGATGGCCTTCTCGTGACCGAGAATCTGTACCCAGATGGTCGGGCCGAGCACCATCAGGCCCACCGCGCTGATCAGGCCCAGCCAGCCGCCGATCATCGCGCCGCGGGTGGTCAGCTTCTTCCAGTACATCGAGAGCAGCAGTACCGGGAAGTTGCAGCTGGCGGCGATGGAGAACGCCAGGCCTACCATGAAGGCGATGTTCTGCTTCTCGAACAGGATGCCCAGACCGATCGCCAGCACGCCCAAGGCGACGGTGGTGATCTTCGACACGCGGATTTCGTCCTTGTCGTTGGCCTTGCCTTTGCGCCAGACGCTGGCGTACAGGTCGTGGGACACCGCCGAGGCGCCGGCCAGGGTCAGGCCGGCGACCACCGCCAGGATGGTGGCGAAGGCCACCGCCGAGATGAAGCCCAGGAACACGCTGCCGCCCACCGCGTTGGCCAGGTGCACCGCCGCCATGTTGTTACCGCCCAACAGCGCGCCGGTGGCGTCCTTGAAGTCCGGGTTGGTGCTGACCAGCAGGATGGCGCCGAAGCCGATGATGAAGGTGAGGATGTAGAAATAGCCGATGAAGCCGGTGGCATACAGCACGCTCTTGCGCGCTTCCTTGGCGTCGCTGACGGTGAAGAAGCGCATCAGGATATGCGGCAGGCCGGCGGTGCCGAACATCAGCGCAAGGCCCAGCGAGAAGGCCGAGATCGGATCCTTGACCAGACCACCCGGACTCATGATCGCCTCGCCCTTGGCGTGCACCTTGATCGCTTCGGAGAACAGCGTGTTGAAGTCGAAGCCCACATGCTTCATCACCATCAGTGCCATGAAGCTGGCACCGGAGAGCAGTAGCACCGCCTTGATGATCTGCACCCAGGTGGTGGCGAGCATGCCACCGAACAGCACGTACAGGCACATGAGGATGCCGACCAGCACCACTGCGACGTGGTAGTCCAAGCCGAACAGCAACTCGATCAGCTTGCCCGCGCCGACCATCTGCGCGATCAGGTAGAACGCCACCACCACCAGCGAGCCGGAGGCCGACAGGGTGCGGATCTCTTTCTGTCCGAGGCGGTAGGAGGCGACATCGGCGAAGGTGTACTTGCCCAGGTTACGCAGGCGTTCGGCGATCAGGAACAGGATGATCGGCCAGCCCACGAGGAAGCCGATGGAGTAGATCAGGCCGTCGTAGCCGGAGGTGAAGACCAGCGCGGAAATACCCAGGAACGAGGCGGCGGACATGTAGTCGCCGGCAATCGCCAGGCCATTCTGAAAGCCGGTGATGCGCCCGCCAGCAGCGTAGTAGTCCGAGGCCGACTTGTTGCGCTTGGAGGCCCAATAGGTGATGCCGAGGGTGAAGCAGACGAAGGCCAGGAACATGACGATCGCCGAGACGTTCAGCGGTTGCTTGTGCACCTCGCCGGTGATCGCATCGGCAGCCCACACGGCGGGTGCGAAGGCACCGCAGGCAAGTACAGCCAGGGTTTTGGCGTGACGGATCATTGCTGCGCCTCCTTCAGGATCGCCTTGTTCAGCTCATCGAATTCGCCGTTGGCGCGCCGTACGTAGATGGCGGTGAGGATAAAGGCCGAGAGGATCAAGCCCACGCCCAAGGGGATGCCCCAGGTGATGGACGAACCGGCGCTGATCTTGGCGCCGAGAATCTGCGGGCCATAGGCGATGAGCAGGATGAAAGCGCAGTAGAGGCCGAGCATGATCGCCGAGAGGATCCAGGCGAAGCGCTCGCGCTTGCTGACCAGCTCCTTGAAGCGCGGACTTTCTTGTATCGATCGGTAGATGCTGTCGTTCATTGTTTTTGTCCTAGCAGCAACACAGTAAGGGGAGAACCCGCCTTAACTGTATGCTGCCGGTGGACGTCAACCAGACGACCTTAGTCTTAGATGCAACAGTGTTTTACATGGACTGCAATAAATAAAGGCCGGCGCGCCTGGATCGCGGGTTGCCCACGGTCCAGGCGCGCCGGCCCTGACGGTTACTTGCCCGTCCACTCCTTGACGCGCTCTGGGTGCTTGGCCACCCAGTCTTTGGCTGCCGCTTCAGGCTTGGCGCCCTCCTGGATCGCGAGCATGACCTCGCCGATCTCATCCTTGGACTGCCATTGGAACTTCTTGAGGAACTCGGCCACTTCCGGCGCTTTGGTCGCCAACTCCTTGCTACCGATGCTGTTCACGGTTTCCGCAGCGCCAAACACGCCCTTCGGATCTTCCAGGAACTTGAGTTTCCACTTGGCGAACATCCAGTGCGGCACCCAACCGGTCACCACGATCGGCTGCTGCTTGGCCTCGGCACGCCCCAATTCGGAGGTCATCGCCGCGCCAGAACTGGCCGTCAGCTTGTAACCGGTCAGGTCATAATCCTTGATAGCTTGCTCGGTTTTGATCATCACACCGGAACCGGCGTCGATCCCGACGATTTTCTGCTTGAAGCCGGTGTCGGTCTTGAGGTCGGCGATACTGTTGGCTTTGACGTACTCCGGCACGATCAGGCCAATCTTGGCGTCTTTGAAGTTGGGGCCGTAGTCGACGACGTTGTCCTTGTTCTTGGCCCAGTACTCGCCATGGGTGACCGGCAGCCAGGCCGAGAGCATGGCGTCGAGTTTACCGGTGGCCACGCCCTGCCACATGATGCCGGTGGCAACCGCCTGCAACTTCACGTCGTAACCGAGTTTCTGCTTGATCACTTCGGCGGCCACGTTGCTGGTTGCCACACTGTCGGACCAGCCATCCACGTAACCGATGCTGATTTCCTTGGCCATGGCTTGCCCTGCGCCCATGGCGAGCACCAAAGCACCGGCCACACCCAGGAAACGTCGCGTTCTTTTAATTGTCGCCATCGAAAGCATCCCCTCGTCAGGTCTTGGAGATTCCATCATCGACCTGCCGGACCGCGCGACCTGCTCCATCAACGACCTTCACCGAGCGATCAGCGACAGCACTTGGCCATTAACGTCATCGGGCCGAAGTCTTCTGCGCGATCCTTGCATGCCAAATGCTTGGCGCCGGGCTACTATCCACCGCTTACCCCGATCACTCGCGCCAGACGATGGACCGCTCGATGCCCAGCCCACCCCGCATCCCCCTCTCCTACTGCCTCACCTGCCTGATCGCCGTGCTCGGCCTCGGCGTCCTCTGGTACGGGCTTGGCAAGCCGATCCACCTGCCTGATGCGGCCAGTCCCACGCACAAACTGCAATGCGCCTCCTACACCCCGTTCGACAAGGATCAGTCACCCTTCGACCAACCCTTCCGATTGCGCCCGGCGCGCATGGACGCCGACCTGGCGCTGCTGGCCGAGCGATTTCAGTGCATCCGCACCTATTCCATGAGCGGTTTGGAAGCCATACCGGCCCTGGCGCGCAAGCATGGCTTGAAGGTGATGCTCGGCGCCTGGGTCAACGCCAACCCGGTGGACACCGACAAGGAGCTGGCGCTGCTGGTCGAAGCGGCCAACGCCAACCCGGACGTGGTCAGCGCGGTGATCGTCGGCAACGAGACGCTGCTGCGCAAGGAGGTCACCGGCCAGCGTCTGGCCGAGTTGATCACGCGGGTGAAAAGTCAGGTCAAGGTGCCGGTCACCTACGCCGACGTGTGGGAGTTCTGGTTACAGCATCCGCAGGTTGCGCCAGTCGTGGACTTTCTGACCATCCACCTGCTGCCGTACTGGGAGGACGACCCACGCGGCATCGACGACGCCCTGGCCCACGTCGCCGAGGTACGACGCACGTTCGGCGCGCGTTTCGCGCCCAAGGACATCTTCATCGGCGAGACCGGCTGGCCCAGCGAGGGACGTCAGCGGGAAACGGCCGAGCCCAGTCGAGTCAACGAGGCACGCTTCGTTCGCAGCTTCGTCGCGCTGGCCGAGGCCAACGGCTGGCACTACAACCTGATCGAAGCCTTCGATCAACCCTGGAAGCGCGCCAGCGAGGGCGCCGTGGGCGGCTATTGGGGGCTGTACGACGCCGACCGGCAAGACAAGGGCGTGCTCGAAGGGCCGGTCAGCAACCTGCCGCTGTGGCCGCAGTGGTGGTTGGCCAGTACCGCACTCACGCTGCTGATCCTGACCCTGGCCGGTCGCCCGGCACAGGCCCGTGCGGCATGGCTGCTACCGCTGCTGGCCGCCACCGGTGCCGGTTGCCTGGGCCTGTGGGGCGAGCTGGCGCGGACCAACGCGCGCTTTGCCGGCGAGTGGCTCTGGGTGCTGCTGCTGGCGGGGTTGAATGGGCTGGTGCTCTGCCACGGCGCGCTGGCCCTGGCGCAGCGCGACGGCTGGCGTCAGCGTCTGTTCGTCTGGCTCGAGGCGCGTGCCGGTGGCTGGCTGCTGGCGGCCGGATTTGCCGCCGCGGTGAGCATGCTGGCGATGGTCTTCGACGCGCGCTATCGCAGTTTTCCCAGTGCGGCCCTGCTGGTGCCAGCGCTGGTGTACCTGCTACGCCCGGTGCCGACGAGAAGGGCCGAAGCGGCGCTGCTGGCCTTGATCGTCGGCGCCGGTATTGCGCCGCAGCTCTATCAGGAGGGCCTGTACAACCCTCAGGCGTGGGGCTGGGCAGCCGTCAGCCTGCTGATGACCGCAGCGCTGTGGCGCAGCCTGCGCACGCGATGAACGACGCGCGACCTGGAACAACTCAGCCAACGATCACCGATTGGCTGACGTCCATGAGCAAGGGCAGCAACTCCTGCCGCACCCGCTCCACCGGCCAGACACTCAACTGCGCGGTGATATTGATGGCCGCCACCACCTGGAAGTGCACGTTGCGAATCGGCGCCGCAATGCCCACCTGACCGACCAGCACCTGTTCCTGGGTCAGCGAGTAACCCTGCTCGGCGGCCTGGCGGATGCACTGCAGCAACGTCGCCTTGTCCGTTTCCGTCTGCCCGGTGAACGCCGTCGGCACCACCTGTTCCAGGCTGGCCTGCACGCGCTCAGGCGGTAGATCGGCGAGCAGCACCCGGCCGGCCGAGGTGCACCAGGCCGGCATGCGCCGGCCCGGCAGCATTTCGGCGAAGGTCTGGTTCGGCCCCGGCACTCGCAGCACATAGACGATGTCGTGCCCCGACAGCACGCTGAGATTGACCGTAAGGTTGCAGCGCTCGCGAATCAACTTCAACGCGGGCAGCGCGCGGCTGACCAACGGCGAGGCGTTCAGGTAAAGAAAGCCCAGCTCCAGCGCCTTGTGAGTGAGGCTGTAGCGGCGCGAAGACTCATCCTTGGCCAGATAGCCCAGCTCGCACCAGGTATGGGTGAAGCGCTGCGCGGCGCTCTTGGTCATGTCGCAGGCCTGAGCCAACTCTGTCAGCCCCAGCGATGACTGCCCTGCCCGGAACGCTTCCAACACACGGATACCTTTGTCCAAGGTCTCGATGAACTGCGGATGCTGCTGGCGGGTAGCGCGGTCATTCATGTCGGGCGGGTTCCGTAAAAGGAGGAGCAGCTTACCCCATATTGACCCGCTCTCGAGCAAGGGGTATACCTAGTATCAATAAACGATAATAAGTATTGCATAGCGATACATGGAGCTTAGTATGGATGACCTCACTGATACCGGCCTAGCCAACCGACCGGCCTGGGAGCTGGCGGCCGAAATCCGCGCCGGGCATCTGTCCGCACGTGAACTGACGCAGGCGTGCCTGGCACAACTGGAGCACTACAACCCAACGCTCAATGCACTGGTCACAGTGGATGCGCAAGGCGCACTCGAGCGCGCCGAGGCCGCCGATCAGCGACAGGCCAAGGGCGAAGCGCTCGGCGCGCTGCATGGCTTGCCGGTGGCGCACAAAGACTCGTTCCTCACCGCAGGCATGCGCACCACCTGGGGCTCGAAGGTCTACGCCGAGCATGTCCCCGATCAGGACTCGCTGATCGTGCAGCGCCAGGCCGCCGCCGGCTCGATCCTGCTGGGCAAGAGCAACCTGCCGGAATTCGGCGCAGGCTCGCAGACCTTCAACGAAGTGTTCGGCGCCACGCGAAACCCTTACGCACCGGAGCTGACCTGTGGCGGCAGCAGCGGCGGATCGGCCGTGGCCTTGGCCACGGGCATGGTGGCACTGGCAGACGGCACCGACATGGGCGGTTCTCTGAGAAATCCGGCGAGTTTCTGCAACATCGTCGGTCTGCGCCCGTCCATCGGTCGGGTGCCGAATCTGCCCAACGCCAACAGCTTCGGCCAACTGACCGTGGCCGGACCCATGGGGCGCTGCGTGGCCGATGTCGCGCTGCTGCTCAGCGTGATCGCAGGCCAACACCCGCGCGACCCCCTGTCGCTGCAGTCGCACACCCATCCACTGACGACGCTGGCAGAGCACGATTTCAAAGGCGCGCGCATCGCCTACAGCCCCGACCTGGGCGGGCTGCCAGTCGATCCACAGGTACGCGCCGTCACCGAGGCTGGCGTGCGACGCCTGGACGAGCTGGGCTGCACGGTCGAACTGGCAGAGCCCGACTTCACAGACGGCGCACGGGCCTTCCAGGTCTTGCGCGCGCTCACCTACGCCGGCGGCTATGCCGACCTTCTGCAGGGCAATCGCCACCTGCTCAAGGACACCGTGATCTGGAACATCGAGCAGGCCAGCACCTTCACGGCCCAGGATGTGATGGACGCCGAAGCAGTCCGTGCACGGCTGTTCCGAGAGCTGCAAGCGCTGCTGGAGCGCTTCGACTTCCTGGTCGCTCCGGTCAGTCAGGTGCTGCCCTTCCCGGTCGAACAGCCTTACGTGACACAGATCTGCGAGCAGCCGATGCAGACCTACATCGACTGGATGAACAGCTGTTCGCTGATCACCCTGACCGGCCACCCGGCCCTGTCGCTGCCCTGCGGCTTCAGTGAGCAGGGCCTGCCGGTGGGGTTGCAGATCGTCGGCCGCTACCGCGACGAGCAGCGATTGCTGGCGTTCGCGCACGCGCTGGAGTCGATCAACCGTCCCTACACCACTCGCCCGCTGGCGCGTTAACCCGCAACGCCGGTACAGCGCGACAGACGCAGAAACCAACACCGGCTTGATTCCTTTTGACAATGCCAACAACAAATCAAAGGTAGCCACGATGTCCAGTTCCAGTACCCCGCGCGCCCAAGCGCAGCCCCGTGCCCGGCAACCCATAAGGGCTGCCGCCGGCTCATTCCTCGGCACCCTCATCGAGTGGTTCGACTTCTATATCTATGCAACGGCCTCGGCGCTGATCTTCAGCCACGTGTTCTTTCCAGGCAGCAGCCAACTGGTCGGTACCTTGTCGTCCTTCGCCACGCTGGCGGTAGGTTTCGTCGCTCGACCGTTAGGCGGCATCATTTTCGGTCACCTGGGTGATCGCTTCGGACGCAAGTACTCGCTGATCCTGACGCTGGTGCTGATGGGCGTCTCGACGGTGGGCATCGGCCTGTTGCCCTCCTATGCGCAGGCGGGCTTCTGGGCACCGGTGCTGCTGGTGGGCCTGCGTATCCTGCAGGGCATTGCCGTGGGGGGCGAATGGGGAGGCGCGGTGCTGCTGGCCAGCGAGCATGCACCGGAGGACAAGAAGAGCTTCTACGCCTCGTTCGCCCAGTTGGGCAGCCCGGCGGGGCTGGTGCTGTCGCTGATGGTGTTCCGTTTCATCACCGAGATGCCTGAGGCCGACATGTACGCCTGGGGCTGGCGACTGCCGTTCATCGGCAGCATCGTGCTGCTGTTGCTGGCGTTCGTGATCCGCCGCGGCGTGCATGAGTCACCTGAGTTCGAGGCGCTGGCCCAGCAGGGTCAACCGGCGCAATCGCCGGTCAAGACCGTGGTCCGTGATGCCTGGCCATTGATCCTGCTGGTAATGGGTGCCTGCACCATCGGTATCTCGTCGGCCTACTTCACCAATACCTTCATGATCGCCTACGCCACCCAATACATGGGCATCAAGAGCTCGGTGATCCTCGAATGCCTGTCGGTGGTCGCACTCGTGCAGCTGATCAACCAGCCAATCGCCGCCTGGCTCGCGGACAAAGTGGGTGCAGGTCGCTTCCTGCTGGTGACCTCGGGCATCAGCATACTGGTGCCGTACGTCATGTTCAGCCTCGTCTCCACCGGACAAGGAACGATGATCATCCTCGGCATCGCGCTGGCCAAGGTGTTTTCCTCGGCGTTCTATGCCGTGATCGCCGGCTACATCACCGATGTGTTCCCAGTCGCCCAGCGCTATTCGGGCATTTCGTTGGCCTACCAAGCCTGTGGCGCGCTGATCGGCGGGACCACGCCGATGGTCGGCACCCTGATTGCCGGGCAGGCGGCAGGCCAATGGTGGCCCCTGGCGGTGTTCTACTCGGCGCTGGCGCTGACGTCGTTCCTCTGTGTAGGGGCACTGACACGTCGGCGCAGCATGCTCGCGCCTGCCGCCGCCTGAGGCGGCGCAAGCTGTTCCCTCAGCCGGCGCGATTTCGCGTGCCGGCATCGCGCACCAGGCGCAGCCCAGCCAGCACCACGGCAAACACGGCCAGGCTGGCCGTGTACAGCACCAAGGCCGACAGCCCGGCCAGCAGCGCCAGCACGGCCAACCACCAGCCTGCGCGCCCGCACAATACCTGGCTGAGCAGCGCCAGCCCCAGCCCCAGCCAGCCGATCCACTGGAAGTGAATCCACAACCCCAGCATCGAGCGCACCTGGCATTGCCAGTGCGCGGCCGGCACGCTGCACAGTCCCACCCACTGGCTGTCCTCCATCAAGCCGTAGCGCACGCCGTAGCTGGCCGCCAGCCATAACGGCAGCAGCAGCAACAGGGCAATCACAGGCAGCGAACGACTCATGCAAGGCTCCGGGAAAAATGTCATCGGCGCTCAGGATAATCCCCCAGAACCACGGCGCAAGATGCAATACCCTCACCTGCTCAGGATCGCAATGACGACCATTGCCGCGCCAGCCACTTTCACGGCAACATCAGCCACCATAAACGATCGCGCGCCAAGCAACTTTGCCATCATCCTGATGGTCCTAGCTCCACACTGCCTTTGCCGTCTCCTGGGGGACTCTCCATGCTTCGACCGTTGCGCCTCGTCGCCCTGCTGTGCGGCCTGCTCCTGGCTGCGGCTGCTTCCGCGCGGGACATAGATCCGGCCACCTACGGCTATCCGCTGACCAACCCGTTCGAAGCGACCATCGCCACGACACCGCCGGACCAACGTCCGACGCTGCCAAGCGATGACGACATCGACCAATCCGACTACAGCCTGACGCTGCGCCCTGAGCGCGAATTCACGCTGCCGGACAACTTCTGGCCGGTGAAGAAGCTGCGCTACCGCCTGGCGCGTCAGGATCACAAGGCGCCGCTGGTGTTCATCATCGCTGGCACCGGCGCGCCCTACAGCAGCACCATCAACGAATACCTCAAGAAACTGTTCTACCAGGACGGCTACCACGTGGTGCAGCTGTCCTCGCCGACCAGTTGGGACTTCATGAGCGCCGCCTCGCGCTTCGCCACCCCCGGCGTCAGCCGCGAGGATGCCGAAGACTTGTACCGGGTCATGCAGGCCGTGCGCGCCCAACATCCGCGCCTGCCGATCAGCGACTTCTATCTCACCGGCTACAGCCTCGGTGCGCTGGACGCTGCGTTCGTCAGCCACCTGGACGAAACCCGTCGCAGCTTCAATTTCAAGCGCGTGCTGCTGCTCAACCCGCCGGTGAACCTGTATACCTCGATCAACAACCTCGACAAGATGGTGCAGACCCAGGTCAAAGGCATCGACCGCAGCACCACCTTCTATGAACTGATGCTGGAAAAGCTCACCCGCTACTTCCAGGACAAGGGCTTCGTCGACCTCAATGACGCCCTGCTGTACGACTTCCAGCAGTCGCGCGAGCACCTGTCCAACGAACAGATGGCCATGCTGATCGGCACCTCGTTCCGCTTTTCCGCCGCCGACATCGCCTTCACCTCAGACCTGATCAACCGCCGCGGCCTGATCATTCCTCCGAAGTTTCCAATCACCGAAAGCACCAGCCTGACGCCGTTCTTCAAGCGCGCCTTGCAATGCGACTTCGATTGCTACCTGACCGAACAGGTCATTCCCATGTGGCGAGCGCGCACTGACGGCAACAACCTGCTGCAATTGATCGACCAGGTGAGCCTCTACGCCCTGACCGACTATCTGCGCGATAGCCCCAAGATCGCCGTGATGCACAACGCCGACGACGTCATTCTCGGCCCCGGCGACATCGGTTTCCTGCGCAAGGTGTTCGGCGATCGCCTGACCCTCTACCCACACGGCGGCCATTGCGGCAACCTCAACTACCGTGTCAACGCCAAAGACATGCTGGAGTTCTTCCGTGGCTGACAGACTCGTACTTGCCCTCGCCCTGCTCATCAGCACCAGCGCCCTGGCGGCTGAAACCGCCCCGCGCACCAGCGTCATCGAGGCTGACGTGACGGCCGCACCGACCGTGGAGTCGGACGGCTTCCTCGACCCGATGCGCGAGCTGAAATTCAACCCTGGCCTCGACCAGCGCGAATTCGAGCGCTCCACCTTGGCCGCGCTCAACGTCTACGACCCACTGGAGTCGATGAACCGGCGCATCTATCACTTCAACTACCGCTTCGACCAATGGGTGTTCATTCCAGCCGTCGACGGCTACCGCTACGTGACTCCGCAGTTCGTACGTACCGGCGTAAGCAACTTCTTCAACAACCTGGGCGATGTACCGAACCTGTTCAACAGCCTGCTGCAACTCAAGGGCAAGCGCTCGGCGGAAATCACTGCGCGGCTAATGTTCAACACCTTGATCGGTGTGGGCGGGCTATGGGATCCGGCGACCAAGATGGGGCTGCCGCGCCAGAGCGAGGACTTCGGCCAGACCCTGGGCTTCTACGGCGTCCCTGAAGGGCCGTACCTCATGCTGCCGATCTTCGGGCCTTCGAACCTGCGCGATACCACGGGCCTGGTGGTGGATTACGTGGGAGAGCGTGAGGCGAATTTCCTCGACGTGGCCGAAACCAGCAGCGATCACCCGGAAATCACTTTGCTCAAAGCGATCGACCGACGCTACTCCACCAACTTCCGTTATGGACAGACCAACTCGCCGTTCGAGTACGAGAAGGTCCGCTACGTCTATACCCAGGCACGCAAGCTGCAAATTGCCGAGTAGATCGGCTGCCGCCTCCCAGCGACCCACCCCCGCTCATCACAGGGGTGGCGTCGCTCTCCAAGATTCGGCCCGCTACCCCCTCAGCCCGGCAAACCCAGAAACTGCGACAGCTCGCGCCGCTTGGCCAAGGCATCGCTGCGTCCAAGCTCGATCAATTCACTGCAGTAGCTGGCCTCGAACAACAGGTAGCTGAGCACCCCGGCGCCACTGGTTTTGGTCGCCCCAGGTCCGCGTAGGAACAGGCGCAATGCGGCAGGCAGTTCCCGTCGGTGACGTGCGGCTATCTCGTCCAGCGGTTGGCTGGGTGCCACCACCAATACCTCGATGGGCGCCAGCCCCAGACGCCGGCCCTCCACATGGCTCGGTATCAGATGGCTCAGGTGATTGAGTCGCTGCAGCAGCTCGATGTCGTCTTCCAGACTATCGATGAAGGTACTGTTGAGCAGGTGCGCGCCAATTTGCGCCAGGCTCGGCTGTCGACCACTGAACACCCGCGCGCGCTGCACCGGCGAGGCCGGGCGCTGAGGGTTACCGCTGACGCCCACCACCAGGACGCGGCTGGCCCCCAGATGCAGCGCCGGGCTGATCGGCGCCGACTGACGAACAGCGCCATCTCCGTAGTACTCATCGCCCAGGCGCACCGGCGCGAACAGTAACGGGATCGCCGAACTGGCCAGCAGGTGCTCGACGCTCAGGGCCGTGGGCACGCCAATACGCCGATGCCGCAGCCACGGCTCGATCGCGCCACGGCCCTGGTAGAAGGTCACCGCCTGGCCCGACTGGTAACCAAAGGCGGTAATCGCTACTGCACGCAATTGCTCGCTGTCGAGGGCGCGACCGATACCGTCGAGATCCAGATGCGCGCGCAGCAGCGTACGCAGGGGACTGCTGTCGAGCAGCGCCACGGGGCTTTGCCGGCCGAGGCCGAGCAGGCCGTGGCCAATGAAGCGACTGGCCTGGCGGATGACCCCGGGCCAGTCGCTGCGCAGCACCAGGTGACTGCGAAAATGTTGCCAGAAGCGGGTCAGGCGCTGCACCGAATCGCCGAAATGCGTGGCCCCGCTGGCCAAGGTCACGGCGTTGATAGCCCCGGCCGAGGTGCCGACGATGACCGGGAAGGGATTGGCCGCACCCACCGGCAGCAGTTCGGCGATACCGGCCAGCACGCCGACCTGATAAGCGGCGCGGGCGCCGCCGCCTGAAAGGATCAGCCCGGTGACGGGAGGTGCGGCCATGGATACCTTCCTGGTTATCGGGAGTCAGCGTTTCTTTTTCTCGTACAAGCGCGGGGCGCCTTCGGGACGCGACTTGAAGCGCCGATGGGCCCACAAGTACTGCTGCGGGCATTCACGTAACACAGACTCGACCCACTGGTTGATGCGCAGGCAGTCGGCCTCTTCGGTCTCGCCTGGGAAGTCCTCCAGCGGCGGATGCACCACCAACCGATAGCCGCTGCCATCTTCCAGGCGTTTCTGAGTGAAGGGGACCACCCGTGCCTTGCCCAGCCGGGCGAACTTGGTGGTGGCGGTAACGGTGGCAGCGGGGATGCCGAACAGCGGCACGAACAGGCTTTGCTTGGTGCCGTAGTCCTGGTCCGGCGCATACCAGATCGCCCGCCCACTGCGCAGCAGCTTGAGCATGCCGCGTACGTCTTCGCGCTCGACCGCCAGGGAATCGAGGTTGTGCCGCTCGCGACCGCTGCGCTGGATGAAGTCGAACACCGGGTTGCCGTGCTCGCGGTACATGCCATCGATGGTATGGGCCTGGCCCAGCAGCGCCGCGCCGATCTCCAGCGTGGTGAAGTGCACCGCCATGAGGATGGCGCCCTGCCCGTCCTGCTGGGCCGCCTGCAGATGCTCGAGCCCTTCGATGTGGGCCAGCCGCGCCAGTCTTTCTTTGGGCCACCACCAGCTCATGGCCATCTCGAAGAAGGCGATGCCCGTGGAAGCGAAATTGTTTTTCAACAGTTGGCGCCGTTCGTCGCTGGACAGCTCTGGAAAGCACAGCTCCAAATTGCGCGCCGCGATGCGCCGGCGCTCGCCGGCCACGCGATACATCACCGCGCCCAACAGGCTGCCCAGCCCCAGCAGGGCTCGATACGGCAACTGCACCACCAGCCACAGCAGGCCAAGGCCCAACCACAGGGCCCAGAAACGTGGGTGAAGGAAATAGGGACGAAACCGCGGACGATCCATTGAAGCTTCCGGTAAGACAAAGGCCCGGCATTCTACAACCTTTGGCCGCAGGTTGCGGCCAATCGGTCTTATCGCTATAAGTCAGGGCACTTTTTCCGTTACAAGTCGTCTATGCAGACCATGAGCCTCAACCAGACACCCGACTCCGCCAACGTGTTCCAGCTCAAGGGCAGCATGCTCGCCATCACAGTGCTGGAACTGGCGCGCAACGACCTCCAGGCCCTCGACCGCCAATTGGCGGCGAAGGTCGCGCAGGCCCCCAATTTCTTCAGCAACACACCGCTGGTCTTGGCGCTGGACAAGCTGCCAGCCGACGAAGGCGCCATCGACCTGCCCGGACTGATGCGCATCTGCCGTCACCACGGCCTGCGCACCTTGGCCATTCGTGCCAGCCGCATCGAGGATATCGCCGCCGCGATTGCCATCGACCTGCCGGTGCTGCCGCCCTCCGGGGCCCGTGAACGGCCATTGGAGCCGGAACCGGAAGTGAAGAAGCCAGAGCCCGCTCCCGCGCCGCCGCCTGCCGAACCGGAGGTGCGCCCCACGCGCATCATCACCAGCCCCGTGCGCGGTGGACAGCAGATCTACGCACAGGGCGGCGATCTGGTGGTGACCGCTTCGGTCAGCCCGGGTGCGGAACTTCTCGCCGATGGCAACATCCATGTCTACGGCGCCATGCGTGGCCGCGCATTGGCCGGTATCAAAGGTAATACCCGCGCCAGGATCTTCTGCCAGCAGATGACCGCCGAAATGGTCTCCATCGCCGGTCAGTACAAGGTCTGCGAGGACCTGCGCCGCGATCCGCTGTGGGGTTCGGGCGTGCAGGTGAGCCTGGTCGGCGACGTGTTGAACATCACCCGTCTTTAACGGATACTGCCGCCATTTTAAGCGCAACTTTTCCCGTTGCCTTTTTTGCATTTGCTGGGACTTAGGGTCCCATTTATTTAGGGGTGAAACACCTTGGCCAAGATTCTCGTGGTTACTTCCGGCAAAGGGGGTGTGGGCAAGACCACCACCAGCGCCGCCATCGGTACCGGCCTCGCACTGCGTGGCCACAAGACGGTGATCGTCGACTTCGACGTCGGTCTGCGTAACCTCGACCTGATCATGGGCTGTGAACGCCGCGTGGTGTATGACTTCGTCAACGTGGTCAACGGCGAAGCCAACCTGCAGCAGGCCCTGATCAAGGACAAACGCCTGGAGAACCTGTACGTGCTGGCCGCCAGCCAGACCCGTGACAAGGACGCGCTCACCCAGGAAGGCGTGGAAAAAGTCCTGATGGAGCTCAAGGAGCAGTTCGAGTACGTGATCTGCGACTCCCCGGCCGGTATCGAGAAAGGCGCACACCTGGCGATGTACTTCGCCGACGAGGCCATCGTCGTGACCAACCCCGAGGTCTCCTCGGTCCGTGACTCGGACCGCATGCTGGGCATCCTGTCGAGCAAGTCGCGCCGTTCCGAGAACGGTGAAGAGCCGATCAAGGAACACCTGCTGATCACCCGCTACCACCCCGAGCGCGTGGTCAAGGGCGAGATGCTGAGCGTGGCCGACGTCGAAGAGATCCTGTCGATCAAGCTCAAGGGCGTGATTCCCGAATCCCAGGCGGTGCTCAAGGCCTCCAACCAGGGCATCCCGGTCATCCTCGACGACCAGAGCGATGCCGGTCAGGCCTACAGCGACGCCGTCGACCGCCTGCTGGGCAAAGAGAAGCCGATGCGCTTCATCGACGTACAGAAGAAGGGATTCTTCGAGCGCATTTTCGGGAGCAAATAAACCATGAACCTTTTTGACTTCTTTCGTGGCAGACAGAAACAGAGCAGCGCGTCGGTAGCGAAAGAGCGTCTACAGATCATCGTGGCGCATGAGCGCGGCCAACGCAGTGAACCGGACTACCTGCCGGCGCTGCAGAAGGAACTGCTGGAAGTGATCCGCAAGTATGTGAACATCGGCAACGACGATGTGCACATCGAGTTGGAGAACCAGGGCAGTTGCTCGATCCTCGAGCTGAACATCACCCTGCCGGATCGCTGATCCGGTCTAGCACATCGGGGCTGCGTTGCAGCCCATCGCGGGAGGGGTCCGCGCCTTTGGCCAGAGCATCGGCAGGGGCGAAGGCATTGCGCGATGGGCCGCACGCAGCCCCGCTGCTTTGTACAGAGACCCCGCAATGCCGCTGTCGAACATCCACATCCTGCATCAGGATGCTTCCATTCTGGTGATCAACAAACCGACCCTGCTGCTGTCGGTGCCAGGTCGCGCCGAAGACAACAAGGACTGCCTGATCACCCGCCTCCAGGAAAACGGCTATCCCGAGGCGCTGATCGTCCATCGCCTGGACTGGGAAACCTCCGGCATCATCCTGCTGGCCCGTGATGCGGACAGCCACCGCGAGCTGTCGCGCCAGTTCCATGACCGCGAAACCGAAAAAGCCTACACCGCACTGTGCTGGGGTCAACCGGCCTTGGACAGCGGCAGCATCGACCTGCCGCTGCGTTACGATCCGCCGACCAAGCCACGTCACGTGGTCGATCATGAACAGGGCAAGCATGCCCTGACGTTCTGGCGCGTGCTGGAACGCCACGCCGACCACTGCCGCGTGGAGCTGACGCCGATCACGGGCCGCTCGCACCAATTGCGGGTGCACATGCTTTACATCGGCCATCCGTTGCTGGGCGATCGGCTGTACGCCAATTCCGAGGCCCTGGCCGCTCACGACCGCCTGTGCCTGCACGCCTCGATGCTCAGCTTCACCCATCCGGTGTCCGGCCAGCGGTTGAAGTTCGAGTGCCCCGCGCCGTTCTGAGCGGCCCGTGGCGGGCGGCAAGCGTCAAGAAAAAATGCCGGCACCTCGGCAGACCGCTTGCCCCGCCGACCGTCTTTGCTTGAAGCTTGCAGCTTGCCGCTTGAAGCTCGAATTTGGAGTGAGTTATGCGTGAAGCACTGAACACCGGCCTGATCGACTTTCTCAAGGCCTCCCCTACGCCCTTCCACGCCACCGCCAGCCTGGCCAAGCGCCTTGACGCAGCGGGCTATCAGCGCCTGGACGAGCGTGACAGTTGGGACACGGTGCCGGGCGGGCGCTATTACGTGACCCGCAACGACTCCTCGATCATCGCCGTGCGCCGGGGCAAGCACTCACCGCTGATCGGCGGCATGCGCCTGGTCGGCGCGCACACCGACAGCCCGTGCCTGCGGGTCAAGCCGCAGCCGGAGCTGCAGCGCCACGGATTCCTGCAATTGGGGGTGGAAGTCTATGGCGGCGCCCTGCTCGCGCCCTGGTTCGACCGCGACCTGTCGCTGGCCGGCCGGGTCACCTTCCGCCGCGACGGCCGGGTGGAGAGCCAACTGGTGGACTTCAAGCTGCCGATCGCCATCATTCCCAACCTGGCCATCCACCTCAACCGGGGGGCCAATGACGGCTGGGCGATCAATGCGCAGAACGAACTCCCGCCGATCCTGGCCCAGGTGGCCGGCGACGAGCGCGTCGATTTCCGCGCTCTGCTCACCGAACAACTGGCCCGTGAGCATGGCCTGATCGCCGATGTGGTGCTCGATTACGAGCTGAGCTTCTACGACACCCAAGACGCGGCAGTCATCGGGCTGCACGGCGACTTCATCGCCGGCGCCCGCCTGGATAACCTGCTGTCGTGCTACGCCGGCCTGCAGGCGCTGCTCGAAGCCGACAGCGACGAAACCTGCGTGCTGGTGTGCACCGACCACGAGGAAATCGGCTCCTGCTCGGCCTGCGGTGCCGACGGACCGATGCTCGAGCAGACCCTGCAGCGCCTGCTGCCGGACGGCGACGAGTACGTGCGCAGCATCCAGCGCTCGCTGCTGGTGTCGGCCGACAACGCCCATGGCGTGCACCCGAACTATGCCGACAAGCACGACGGCAACCATGGCCCCAAGCTCAACGCCGGCCCGGTGATCAAGGTCAACAGCAACCAGCGCTACGCCACCAACAGCGAGACCGCCGGTTTCTTCCGCCACCTGTGCATGGCCGAGGAAGTGCCCGTACAGAGCTTCGTGGTGCGCAGCGACATGGGCTGCGGCTCGACCATCGGTCCCATCACCGCCAGCCATCTGGGCGTGCGCACCGTCGACATCGGCCTGCCGACCTTCGCCATGCATTCGATCCGCGAACTGTGCGGTAGCCAGGACCTGGCGCATCTGGTCAAAGTGCTGACGGCGTTCTACCGCAGCCGGGAACTGCCCTGATCGCCGACACGCGGCCAGGCAGGGTGTAGTATCGGGCTCTGGGAGCGGGCATGCCGGTGAAGGCAAACACCGCTCCCGGCTCGATTACCGACACTTCCAGACAGAAGGATTCTGTTCATGTCGCCTTTCCTTTCGTTGTTCCTGCCCGTCTTCCTGTTCCTGTTGCTGCTGACCGTGGGTTTCAGCCTGCGCCAGCGCAACATCGGCGTGGTGATGATGTGGATCGGCACGCTGGGCATCTTTGCCGTCACCTGCTGGACGATCCTGGAGAAACTCCCGGCATAAACCTCTACACTCGGCCCATCGTTTGACCTGAGGTAGATTTCCCGGTGCCAGCCTTTCTGCGTTGCCTTGCCCTGCTGCTGTTGATCGTCGTCGTCCCGGTACAGGCCGCAGGCCTGCCCGGCCTGCTGAGCTCCAGCACGCCCGCGCAGCCCCAAGCCACCGAGCCGTTGAGCAAGTCGCTCGACGAGGTGATCAAGAACCTCGAAAACGACCAGCAGCGCACCAAGCTGCTGGCCGATCTGAAAAAGCTGCGCGACGCCAGCAAACAGACGCAACCGAGCGTCGAGCAGGGCGTGCTGGGCCTGATCGGCGGGGCGCTGCACGACTTCGAGCAGCAGTTCAGCGGCGACGCCAGTCCCTTCGTGCGCTGGTCGCAGGAACTGGAGCAAGCCAAGGTCGAATTGGCCGATCTGGTGGTGCCGGTGCACCAGTGGCCCGCCATTCTCTTCGGCTTCGCGGCGGTCATCGCCGTGTGGAGCCTGCTGGCCTATGCGTTCAACTGGATCGGCCACCGCGTGCGCATCCGTTTCGGCCTGACCGAAGAACTGCCCCAGCATCCGCGCACCTGGGACCTGGTGCGCTTTGCCCTGCGCAAACTCGGCCCCTGGCTGGTGGCACTGATCTTTACCGTGTACCTGAGCTTCGCCCTGCCGCCTTCGCTGGGCAAATCCCTGGCCATGGTACTGGCCTACGCGCTGGTGATCGGCACCTGTTTCTCGGCCATCTGTGTGATCGCCTTCTCGCTGCTCGACGGCCCGCATCGCCACCGCGCCCTGCATATCCTGCGTCATCAGGCGTTCCGCCCACTGTGGCTGATCGGCAGCTTCGCCGCCTTCGGCGAGGCCATGAGCGATCCGCGCCTGACCGCCGCCCTGGGCACTCACCTGGCTCACGCCATTGCCACGGTGACCAACGTCCTGGCCGCGCTGTGCACCGGGTTGTTCATCCTGCGCTTCCGCCGCCCCATCGCCCATCTGATCCGCAACCAGCCGCTATCGCGGCGCCTGACCCGCCGTACCCTGAGCGACACCATCGAGCTGCTGGGCAGTTTCTGGTTCGTTCCGGCGCTGATTCTGGTGGCCATTTCGTTGTTCGCCACCTTCGTCTCCGCCGGCGACACCAGCACCGCCCTGCGCCAGTCGCTGATGTGCACGGTGCTGGTGGTGGTGTGCATGGTGCTCAACGGCCTGGTGCGCCGCCATGCCGCCAAACCGCAGAACGTCCACAAGCGCCAGGCGGTGTATGCCGAGCGCCTGAAGAACTTCGGCTACGCGTTGGCGCACCTGTTCATCTGGCTGCTGTTCATCGAGCTGGGCTTGCGCGTGTGGGGCTTGTCGATGATCAGCTTCGCCGAGGGTGAGGGGCATGACGTCAGCGTGCGCCTGATGGGCCTGGCCGGTACCTTGATCGCCGCCTGGCTGGTATGGATCCTGGCCGATACCGCGGTGCACCACGCCCTCATCCGCTCGCGCCGCGGCTTGGCCAACGCCCGCGCGCAAACCATGATGCCGCTGATTCGCAACGTGCTGTTCGTGGCCATTTTCATCATCGCGCTGATCGTCGCGCTGGCCAACATGGGCATGAACGTCACGCCACTGCTGGCCGGTGCCGGTGTCATCGGCCTGGCCATCGGTTTCGGTGCCCAGTCGCTGGTGGCGGACTTGATCACCGGCTTGTTCATCATCATCGAAGACAGCCTGGCCATCGACGACTACGTGGACGTCGGGGGTCACCTGGGCACCGTCGAAGGCCTGACCATCCGCACCGTGCGCCTGCGCGACATCGACGGCATCGTGCACACCATCCCGTTCAGTGAAATCAAGAGCATCAAGAACTACTCGCGCGAGTTCGGCTACGCGATCTTCCGCGTGGCCATTCCGCACAGCATGAACATCGACCAGGCCATCACGCTGATCCGCGAAGTCGGCCAGAAGCTGCGCAGCGATCCGCTGATGCGCCGTAACATCTGGTCGCCGCTGGAGTTGCAAGGCGTGGAGAGCTTCGAGTCCGGCTCGGCGATCCTGCGTGCACGCTTCAAGACCGCGCCGATCAAACAGTGGGAGGTGTCGCGGGCGTTCAACCTGGCGCTCAAGCGCCAACTCGACGAGGCGGGACTGGACCTGGCAACGCCGCGGCTGTCGGTGCAGGTGGTGACGGCGGGCGGCGGGGCGATGGCTGAGGCGGGTGCCGGGACCTCCAGCTAGGCCGGATCAGCCGGCCTCGGCGCGAATACGGATCGCGTCATGCCGCCAGTACTCCAGGTCACAGTCGATCAGGTGCCCATGCTGATCGCTGTTGACCCGGGTGATGTGCAAACCAGGACTTCCCGTGGATACCCGCAGCGCCGTGGCGGCCTCCGGCGGCAGTGCGGTCGGCAGTATTTCGAAGCACACCTGGCCGTAACGAATGCCGTAGTCGCGGGCGTAGATCTCGGTGAGCGACTGCCCCAGGTCACGTTCGAGTATTCCGGGGAAGTGATGCGGATTCAGGTAGTGCTCGGCGTAGAGCACGCCCCGACCGTCGATGCGCCGCAAGCGACAGATGCGCACCACGCTTGACAGCGCTGGCAGACGCAAGCGCGCGCAGATGCTGGCCGACGCCGGCTGCAGACGCGCCGAGAGCAGCTCGGTGCGCGGAGCCCGTCCCTGCTGCAACACCATGGCATGGAAATGGCTGCGCTCGATCAGGTCGTAGGTCAGGCGCTCGGGCGCGACGAACCAGCCGCGGCGCTCCTCGCGATAAATCAATCCCTGGGCTTCGAGTTGCACCAGCGCCTCGCGCAAGGTGATGCGGGTGGTGGCGAATACATCGCTGAGCTTGCGCTCGGCCGGCAGCTTGCCACCCGGCACAAGCAGGCCATGCTCGATTTGCTCCTGCAAGGCATGGCAGATAGCTGTTACCGCCCGCGCGGGGGTCGACTGCATCGAAAGTTACCTATCTGGACTAGACCAGCCCCAACAAAGGGCAGGTGGGCGTTGGCTGTCAGCGTAGGCAGCGCGCGTGAACATCCTGTGACAAGCCCGTCGCCCAGCGCCCCCTGAACCTGTCAGGGGCCCGTCAATCCAGGGCCGGCATTCAGGCCTTGTTACCCAGGGAAAGCCGATCCCGCCTACATCAAACTGTCATGCACGCCGCCTACCTTGGCGCAAGGTTTGCTGACCTAGACCAACCCTGTGCAGCAAGGCCTGCATCAACCGCAGACACAACAAGGTCTATCACCACGATTGCAAGGCACCCCACCCTAGGAGCTTCGGATGAAAAAGTTCTTCATGGCGTCACTGCTGGGCTCGGCCATCGCCCTGTGCACCACGGCCATGGCCGCCGATACCGACCTCAACAGCCTGGAAGAAGCCGCCCGCAAGGAAGGCACGGTCAACAGCGTGGGCATGCCCGATGCCTGGGCCAACTGGAAAGGCACCTGGGATGATCTAGCCAGCAAGTACGGCCTCAAGCACAGCGACACCGACATGAGCTCAGCGCAGGAAATCGCCAAGTTCGACGCCGAGAAAGACAACGCCAGCGCCGATATCGGCGACGTCGGCGCCGCCTTCGGCCCCATCGCGGCGGCCAAGGGCGTGACCCAACCCTACAAACCGAGCACGTGGGATCAGGTGCCGGAATGGGCCAAGGACAAGGACGGTCACTGGGCCCTGGCCTATACCGGCACCATCGCCTTCATCATCAACAAGGATCTGGTCAAGGAAGAGGAACGGCCCAAGACCTGGAAAGATCTTGAGAAGGGCAAGTACAAGGTCGCCATCGGTGACGTCGGCACGGCTGCACAGGCCGCCAATGGCGTGCTGGCGGCGGCCATCGCCTTCAAAGGTAACGAATCCAACATCGAGCCAGGCTTGCAACTGTTCATCAAGCTCGCCCAGCAAGGGCGCCTGTCGCTGGCCAACCCGACCATCCAGACCCTGGAGAAGGGCGAAGTCGAAGTCGGTGTGGTGTGGGACTTCAACGGCCTGAGCTACCGCGAGCAGATCGACCCCAAGCGCTTCGAGGTGCTGATTCCGCAGGACGGCTCGGTGATCTCCGGCTACACCACGATCATCAACAAGTACGCCAAGCACCCCAACGCCGCCAAACTGGCGCGTGAGTACATCTTCAGCGACGCCGGCCAGATCAACCTCGCCAAGGGCAATGCCCGCCCGATCCGTGCCGAGCATTTGAAGCTCCCGGAGGACGTGCAGGCCAAGCTGCTGCCCAACGAGCAGTACAAGGCTGCCAAACCCATCGAGAACGCCGAAGCCTGGGAGAAGACCTCCAAGGGCCTGCCGCAGAAGTGGCAGGAGCAGGTCATCATCGAGATGAAGTGAGGCTGAGCCCGACAGGGAGGGCATCGCCCTCCCCGTTCCTGTGCGGAGTACTGAAGTGAGCCACAACGTCATCCTGGTCCTGCTCGACGGCCTCAATTACCACGTCGCGCACCATGCCATGGGCCACCTGCATGCCTACGTCGAAGCCGACCGCGCCGCGCTGTATCGCTTGAAATGCGAGCTGCCTTCACTGTCCCGACCACTGTACGAGTGCATTCTCACCGGTGTCGCGCCGATCGACAGCGGTATCGTGCACAACCAGGTCAGCCGTCTGTCCAACCAGCTCAGCGTGTTTCATTACGCGCGCCAAGCGGGCCTCAGGACCGCGGCGGCGGCCTACCACTGGGTCAGCGAACTGTACAACCGTTCTCCCTTCGAGCCCGTGCGAGACCGTCACACCGAGGCGCCGGAACTGCCGATCCAGCACGGGCTGTTCTATTACGCCGACCATTACCCCGACTCTCATCTGCTGGCCGATGCCGAATACCTGCGCCGCCGGCACGCACCGAATTTCCTGCTGGTGCATCCGATGAACATCGACGACGCCGGTCACCGACATGGCCTGGACAGCAGCCACTACCGCAATGCGGCGAGAAGCGCCGATGTGCTGCTGGCCGACTACCTGCCGCAATGGCTCGCCGAAGGCTACCAGGTGCTGGTCACCGCCGATCACGGCATGAACAACGACCGCTCGCACAATGGCCTGCTGCCCGAGGAGCGCGAGGTGCCGCTGTTCGTCTTCGGTGACGCCTTCAGCCTCGATCCCGCCGCCCAGCCCCTGCAGACCGAACTGTGTGGCACGCTCTGCGAGCTGCTCGGCGCGGCCCATGACAAACCGTTGTGTCGGGAGTTGCTCAAGTGAATGCCAACCACCGCGGCCGCTACCTGGCCCTGCTCTGCCTGTTACCCTTCGCCGTGTTCTTCATCGTCTTCCAGATCGCCCCGCTGGTCTGGGTGGCGATTGCCAGCCTGCAAGGCGAAGGCGGATGGGGCCTGGAGAATTTCAGCAAGATCTTCACTTCCAAGTTCTACCTCCAGGCCATCGAGCGCAGCCTGCAGATCAGCTTCTGGTCGAGCCTGTTCGGTATCGTCATCGCCGCCCTCGGCGCCTACTCCCTGCGCCAGGTCGATTCGCGCCTGCGCGATTTCGTCAGCGCCTTCGCCAACATGACCAGCAACTTCGCCGGCGTGCCCCTGGCCTTCGCCTTCATCATCCTGCTCGGCTTCAACGGCGCCTTGACCCTGGCGCTCAAGGAGATTGGTTTGCTGGACGATTTCAGCATCTACTCCAGCACCGGCCTGATCATCGTCTACACCTACTTCCAGATCCCGCTGGGGGTGCTGTTGCTCTACCCAGCCTTCGACGCCTTGCGTGAAGACTGGCGCGAGTCGGCCGCCCTGCTGGGTGCCAGCCACTGGCAGTTCTGGCGGCACATCGGCCTGCCGGTTCTCACCCCGGCGCTGCTGGGCACGTTCGTGATCCTGCTGGCCAATGCGCTGGGCGCCTACGCCACGGTCTACGCCTTGACCACCGGCAACTTCAATGTGCTGCCGATTCGCATCGCCGCGCTGGTCGCTGGCGACATCACTCTCGATCCCAACTTGGGCAGCGCCCTGGCCATGGTGCTGGTGGGGCTCATGACCCTGGTCACGATGGTCCATCAATGGCTGCTGAAAAGGAGCTACCATGCGCGTTGATACCCCACATGGCGGCTGGTACCACCGCACGGTGGTCTACCTGCTGTTCCTGATCCTGCTGCTGCCGCTGGCCGGCACCCTGCTCTACTCGCTGGCCACCAGTTGGTCGGCCACGCTACAGCCCAGCGGGCTGACCTTGAAGTGGTATGTGCAGCTGTGGAGTGAGCCGCGCTTTCTCGCCGCGTTCGGCCAATCGCTGCTGGTCTGTATCGGTGCGCTGGTGCTGTCGGTCGTGCTGATCCTGCCCCTGCTGTTCGTGGTGCATTACCACTTTCCCAGGCTCGACGCGCTGATGAACATCCTGATCCTGCTGCCCTTCGCAGTTCCGCCGGTGGTGTCTTCGGTCGGGCTGCTGCAACTGTACGGCAGCGGGCCGATGGCCATGGTCGGCACCCCGTGGATTCTCATCGGTTGCTATTTCACCATCGCGCTGCCCTTCATGTACCGGGCCATCACCAACAACCTGCAGGCGATCAACCTGCGCGACTTGATGGACGCCGCACAACTGCTCGGTGCCAGCCCACTGCGCGCGGCCCTGACGGTGGTGCTGCCAAACCTGCGCAAAGGCCTGTTGGTAGCCCTGCTGCTGTCGTTCTCCTTCCTGTTCGGTGAGTTCGTGTTCGCCAACCTGCTGGTCGGCACTCGCTACGAAACCCTGCAGGTGTACCTGAACAACATGCGCAACAGCAGCGGTCACTACAACAGCGCCCTGGTGATCTCCTACTTTGCCTTCGTCCTGGTCCTGACCTGGGTCGCCAACCGTTTGAACAAGGATAAAGCCCGATGAGCTTCGTCAGCGTCCAGCAACTGCACAAGCGCTATGCCGGCAGCACAGTGTTCGAGAACATCGATTGCACGGTCGAGCGTGGCGAGTTCGTCACCCTGCTCGGTCCTTCGGGCTGTGGTAAATCCACCCTGCTGCGCTGCATCGCCGGGCTGACCCCGGTCGATGGCGGACGCATCCTGCTCGACGGCCAGGACATCGTGCCGCTGAGTCCGCAGAAGCGTGGCATCGGCATGGTGTTTCAGAGCTACGCGCTGTTCCCCAACATGACCGTCGAACAGAACGTGGCCTTCGGGCTACGCATGCAGAAGGTCAAGGCCGAAGAGCGCCAGGTGCGTGTGCGCGAGGCCCTCGAGCTGGTGGAACTGACCACCTTCGCCGGTCGTTATCCGCACCAGCTCTCCGGCGGCCAGTGCCAACGCGTGGCGCTGGCCCGCTCACTGGTCACCCGTCCACGTCTGTTGCTGCTCGATGAGCCGTTGTCGGCGCTGGACGCACGCATCCGCAAGCACCTGCGTGAGCAGATCCGGGCCATCCAGCGCGAGCTGGGCCTGACCACGCTGTTCGTCACCCACGACCAAGAAGAAGCGCTGACCTTGTCGGATCGCATCGTCCTGATGAACCAGGGGCGCATCGTCCAGAGCGGCGACGCCGAAACCCTGTACACGGCCCCGGTGGACCTGTTCGCGGCCGGCTTCATCGGCAACTACAACCTGCTCGATGCCGACAGTGCCAGCCGTCTGCTGCAACGTCCGATCGGCTCGCGCCTGGCCATTCGCCCGGAATCGATCAGCCTGGGGCTGGAGGGCGAACTGGACGGCCAGATCCGCAGTCACAGCCTATTGGGCAACGTGATCCGTTATCGTGTCGAGGCACGCGGCGTGGAGGTCGTGGTGGACGTACTCAATCGCTCATCCGCCAACCTCTATGCCGACGGCCAGCGGGTGACGCTGTCGTTCGATCCCGCCGCACTACGTGAAGTGGCTTAAGGAGATTCAGGCATGGCATTGGCAATTTTCGATCTGGACGAGACCCTGATCCATGGCGATTGCGCGTCGTTATGGAGCGCGCAGATGGCCAGGCTGGGCTGGGTCGATGGCGAGGCCTTCCTGCGACGCGACCGTGAGTTGATGGACGCCTATGGCAAGGGTCAGTTGCAGATGGAGGACTACATGGCGTTCAGCCTGGAGCCGATCGCCGGGCGCACGCTGGAGGAAGTCGAACACTTGGTGGAGCCGTGGGTCGAGGACGTGATCGAACCGATCATTTATGGCGACGCCTGCCGCTGCATCGCCGAACACCGCCACAATGGCGATCGCATCCTGATCATTTCTGCGTCTGGCACCCATCTGGTTGGGCCGATCGCCGCGCGATTGGGCGTCGATGAGTTTCTGGCCATCGAGCTGGAGGCCGTCAACGGCGTGTATACCGGGCGCACCCATGGGGTGCTGACCTACCGTGAAGGCAAGATCACACGCTTGCTGGAGTGGCTGGACCAGGAACAGGAGAATCTGGAAGGCGCCAGCTTCTATTCCGACTCCAGGAACGATCTACCGCTGCTGCTGAAAGTCGATCACCCGTATGCGGTGAACCCCGATACGGAACTGCGCAAGCAGGCCGAGGCCAAGGGCTGGCCGGTGCTGAACTGGGCATGAGCGGGTGCCTGGACTTGGGGCTGCGGTGCAGACCCAAGCCTGGGCCAGCGTGAGTCTCAGACCAACGTCGGATCGATCACCATCACCAATTTGCCCGACACCTGATTGCCTTCAAGCGCCTGGTAGGCCGCCTCGGCGAACTCGACCGGATAGGTATCGACCAATTGCGCCGACAGTCGCCCTTCGCTGAACAGTGGCCAGACCTGCTGACGCAACTCGCGCAGCAACTCGCCCTTGAACGCATCGTCGCGATTGCGCAGGGTCGAACCGGTGATCTGCAGGCGTTTGCCCAGCACCTGCGCCAGGTCCATCTCGACTTGACGTCCGCCCATCAGGCCGATGATCACCCAGCGCCCGTCGCGCGCCAACACCTTGAGATTGAGCGCGCCGTAGCTGGCACCGACCGGATCGAGCACCACATCGAAAGGCCCCAGGGCTTCGAGCGCATCCAGGTTCTGATTACGCACCACACCGCCCGCAGCACCCAGCGCCTGGCAGTAGTCCAGACGATCCTGCGACCCTACACTAACCCACACGGGGCTGCCGAACGCCTTGCACAATTGGATCGCCGCCGAGCCGACGCCGCTGGCGCCAGCATGCACCAGCACTTTCTCGCCCGCCTTCAACGCACCAAGCTGGAAGATGTTCAGCCAGGCCGTGGCATACACTTCGGGGATTGCCGCCGCTTCGTGCAGGCTCAGGCCCTCGGGCACCGGCAGCACATGGCGTGCGTCGACCACCACTTCCTCGGCCATGGCGCCACTGGCAAGCAGCGCACACACGCGGTCGCCCACGCGCCAGTCAGCGCCAGCACCGGCACCGATCTCCTCGATCACCCCAGCGCACTCAAGCCCCATATACGGACTCGCACCTGGGGGCGGCGGGTAGTGCCCGGCCTTTTGCAGCACATCGGCGCGGTTCAACCCTGCCGCCGCAACACGAATGCGTACCTGCCCCGCATCACACACGGGACGCTGCGCCTGGACCCAGGCTACATGCCCGTCAACGCCTTGCAATGCCTTCACAGTGCCTCCATAGTTGAGTCATGACTGAACCCGGGCTCATCGCATCCCGGGTTTTTTGCAGTATCGAGCCGGTTTCATGGAACCGGTGAAAGGAAAAGACGGCCTACTATGCGTGATCAATTGCCCCCACGTCGAATCAGCATGAAGCATTTCCTCCCCAGCTCCGCACTCGCCCTGGTCATCGGCCTGGGCAGCCTCACGCTCGGTGGCAATGCGGCCGCCGCCAACAAATGGGACAGCCTGCAGCCGGACCGTGACGAAGTCGTCGCCAGTCTCAACGTGGTCGAGCTGCTCAAGCGCCACCACTACAGCAAGCCACCGCTGGACGATGCCCGTTCGGTCATCATCTACGACAGTTACATCAAGCTGCTCGATCCCTCGCGCAGCTACTTCATGGCCAGTGACATCGCCGAGTTCGACAAGTGGAAGACGCAGTTCGACGACTTCCTCAAGAACGGCAACCTGGACCCTGGCTTCACCATCTACAAGCGCTACCTTGACCGGGTGAAGGCGCGACTGGACTACGCCCTGGCCATGCTGGACAAGGGCGTCGACAAGATCGACTTCACCGTCAAGGAAGACCTGCTGGTCGACCGCAAGGACGCCCCGTGGCCCAAGTCCGAGGCCGAGCTGGACGACCTGTGGCGCAAACGCGTCAAAGACGAAGTGCTGCGTCAGAAACTGGCGGGCAAGGACCTGAAGCAGATCCAGGAAACCCTGATCAAGCGCTACAAGAATCAGCTCGCGCGTCTGGACCAGACCCGCGCCGAGGATATCTTCCAGGCCTACATCAACACCTTCGCCCAGTCCTACGACCCGCACACCAATTACCTGTCGCCCGACAGTGCCGAGAACTTCGACATCAACATGAGCCTGTCGCTCGAAGGCATCGGCGCGGTGCTGCAGAGCGACAACGACCAGGTCAAGATCGTGCGCCTGGTGCCGGCCGGCCCCGCTGCCAAGACCAAGCAGGTTTCCCCTGCCGACAAGATCATCGGCGTGGCACAGGGCAACAAGGAAATGGTCGATGTGGTCGGCTGGCGCCTGGACGAAGTGGTCAAGCTGATCCGTGGACCGAAAGGCTCGGTGGTGCGCCTGGAGATCATTCCGGCGAGCAACGCGCCGAACGACCAGACCACCAAGATCGTCTCGATCACCCGCGAAGCGGTCAAGCTCGAAGAGCAGGCCGCGAAGAAGTCGGTGCTCAAGCTCAAGCAGGATGGCCGCGACTACAAGCTTGGCATCATCGAGATCCCGGCGTTCTACCTCGACTTCAAGGCCTATCGTGCCGGTGATCCGAACTACAAGAGCACCACGCGCGACGTGAAGAAGCTGTTGACCGAATTGCAGAAGGAAAAGGTCGACGGTGTGGTCATCGACCTGCGCAACAACGGCGGCGGCTCGTTGCAGGAGGCCACCGAACTGACCAGTCTGTTCATCGACAAAGGTCCGACCGTGCTGGTGCGCAATAGCGATGGCCGAGTCGACGTTCTCGAGGACGAAAATCCCGGTGCCTTCTACAAAGGCCCGCTGGCGCTGCTGGTCAACCGTCTCTCGGCCTCAGCTTCGGAGATTTTCGCCGGTGCCATGCAGGACTACCACCGGGCGCTGATCATCGGTGGTCAGACCTTCGGCAAGGGCACCGTGCAGACTATCCAGCCGCTCAATCATGGCGAGCTCAAGCTGACCCTGGCCAAGTTCTATCGGGTTTCCGGCCAGAGCACCCAACACCAGGGCGTGCTGCCGGACATCGATTACCCGTCGATCATCGACACCAAGGAAATCGGCGAGAGCGCCCTGCCCGAGGCCATGCCGTGGGACACCATCCGCCCTGTGGTCAAGCCGGCGGCCGATCCGTTCAAACCGTTCCTGGCCCAGCTCAAGGCTCAGCATGACGCGCGTAGCGTCAAGGACGCCGAGTTCACCTACATCCGCGATCGCCTGGCGCTGACACAGCAGTTGATGAACGAGAAGACCGTCAGCCTCAATGAGCAGGACCGCCGTGCTCAGCACGATGCCATCGAAGCCAAGCAACTGGCGTTGGAAAACGCCCGGCGCAAGGCCAAGGGCGAAGAGCCGCTCAAGGAACTGAAGAAGGTCGATGAAGACGCCCTTCCAGAGGAGAAGGACGACTCCAAGCCAGAAGACGACGCCTACCTGGCAGAAACCGGACGCATCCTGCTCGACTATCTGCGGCTGAGCGCTCAAGTGGCGAAAAAATGAATGATGGCACTGATGGCAGATTGACCTGATCTGTCATCAAACAGTCATCGCGCTGTCGTGAAATGGTAGGGCCGGACGTCACAGACGTCCGGCCCTACCATTTTCAGGAAGCCCTCCATGACCGTCACCGAACAGCTCAGTGCCTTGAGTGCCATCCTGGCTCAACGCAGTATCCACAGCCTGTTCCAGCCGATCATCTGCCTCTCGGAGCGACGCATGCTCGGCTATGAGGCGCTCAGTCGCGGCCCGTCCAACAGCCCGCTGCACTCGCCCTTGAATCTATTCGCCATCGCCCGCCAGGCCGGGCGCCTGAGCGAGCTGGAGGTGTTGTGCCGGAAGAACTCCTGCCGCCGATTCAGCGAGCTGGGCCTGGAAGGCAAGCTGTTTCTGAACGTCTCTCCCGAATCGCTGCTCGAACCGCATCACCCCTCCGGGCGCACCTTGGAAATGCTCGAACAGGTTGGCCTGCATCCGAGCCAAGTGGTGATCGAGCTGACCGAGCAAACGCCCACTGAAGACTTCCAATTGCTGTTCAACGCCCTGCACCACTATCGCGACATGGGCTTTTCCATCGCCTTGGACGACCTGGGCGCTGGCTACTCCAGCCTGCGTCTGTGGTCGGAATTACGACCGGACTACGTGAAGATCGATCGCCACTTCATCGATGGCATCCACCAGGACCCGCTCAAGCGCGAGTTCGTCGGCTCCATTCTGCAGATTGCCCGGGCGTCGCGCGCCCAGGTGATCGCCGAGGGCATCGAGTTGGCAGAAGAGCTGACGGTACTCGCCGAAATGGGCGTCGATCTGCTGCAAGGTTACCTGCTGGGCCGTCCACAGGAATTTCCTCCTCGCGATGCGCAGGGCCTGTTGCCGCAACGTCAGCAAGACGCGCTGGTGGTAGGCGAGGAAAGCACCGACCTGGTGGCATTACTGATCGCTCAGCCCGCTGTGGCCCTCGATACACCGACCCAACAGGTGCTTGAAGCCTTCCGCCGCCAGGCCAACCTCAACTCCCTGGCAGTGCTGGATGCTCACGGTCAGCCACGCGGGATCGTGCACCGTCACTCGCTGGCCGATGTACTGCTCAAGCCTTTCGCGACCGACTTGTTCGCGCGCAAGCCGATCAGCCGGCTGATGAGCGAGGACTTCCTCGCCGTCGAGCGCAGCCAATCGTTGCAACAGGTCAGTCGCCTGCTGACCAGCCGCGCCCGCCAGCGCATCGAAGAAGACTTCATCATTACCCAGGGCGGTCGGTATAAGGGCCTGGGCCGGGTCATCGATGTGCTCAAGTTGATCACTGAACAGAAAATCCAGCAGGCGCGTTATGCCAATCCACTCACCCTGCTACCGGGCAACGTGCCGATCCAGCAGTGCCTTGCACGCTTGCTGGAGCAACAACGAGCGGCGGCGGTGTGCTACGTGGACATCGACAGCTTCAAGCCCTTCAACGACATCTATGGCTACGCACGCGGGGATGAGGTGCTGTTGTGCCTGGCACAGTGCCTGAGCGACTGCGTCGACCCAAATCAGGACTTCGTCGGCCACATTGGCGGCGACGATTTCATGCTGGTGCTCGGCACCCCCGATTGGCGCCCCCGCCTGGAGCACCTGATCGAGCGCTTTCTGGGCGAATGCAAGCGCTTCTACCGCAATGAGCATCTGCAGGCGGGCTGCTTCATCGCCCATAACCGCCAGGGGCAACGTGAGACCTTCGCCTTGCTGTCGCTGTCGATCGGCGTGGTGTGGCTGCGGCCGGAGCGTTGCGAGGGGCTGGATGCGGCGCAACTGGCCGACCTGGCTTCTCAGGCCAAGCGGCAAGCCAAGGATACGGCTGGCCCCAGTCTCAGCTTGATCGACACCGGCAGATAGTAGCGGTCCGCAGGACGATCAATCCCGCTGCGTGGCGGTTGTTTCGGGATAGCTGAACTCGAACACTCGCACCACTTCAGACGCATGCCAGGACGCGGCTTCCATGCCGTCGACCGGTCCGGAAAACCGTCCCAGACGCTCTACACATTCGAAGAAACCGGTGCGCGGTAGGCGACTGGCCCCCTGACTGATGACCAACGAGCTGCGCAGCGGTTGCTCGGCACGAGCATCGAGCAGCGCCAGGTACTCAAGCGCGGCGGTCAGGGTCTGCATGGCAGGGCTGGGCAACTGCAAGCGTTCGAGCAGCGCCCGGTAGGTGAGCAGGTGACGTTGTCGTCGGGCCAGGTCGAGCTCGGCCAGCAGGTTCTGCCACTGCTGGCGGCTGATCCTGACCTGACTCATGACGGCTCGCTCCAGCCAGCGATGCCCAGGTGCCAGGCCAGGCTGCGCTGAATCGCCGCGTCCGGCACGCGCTCACCCGATTCGATCATGGCCAGATAAGACGGACTGATACCGACACTGCGCGCCAGTTGTTCAGGCGCAAGGTCCTTGGCCTGACGCAACTGCGCCAGCTCACCCAGACTGGGCAGGCTGGCGCTTTGCGCGGTATCAGGAGGTGGGCAGGCTGCACGGGCGGGCTCATCGGCTGCAATGGGGGCCTGGCCAGCCGCCTCGCGCAGCGCTTGATAGTCAGCCCAGGGAATGACCGCATACTCGGGCTGACCGTCTCGACTGATGACCTGAACACCCATACAACCCCCCTTAGGCATGTAATTGCTCGGCATAACCCTTATGCCAATCTGTCAATTATATGACCTAAGCGCTGAGATCTGTGCATTTCGCACCGATTCAGTTGCGCGTACGCTCCAGGCGCAGCGCTTCAGGGGTATCAGGCAGGCGCTCGACCACACGCAGACGCTCAGGCGACTGGCTGTCGCGCCAGGCCTTGAAGCGGGCGAGTTCATCGGCCACCGTCTTCATCACCCAGCCCAGCACGGCGATGTCATCGAGAAACCCCACCCCCACGATCCAATCGGGAATCGCATCCAGCGGGCTGACGAAATACAGCAGGCCAGCGACGATGGTCACCAGTGCCTTGGGGCTCACCGCACGGTACTCGCCCCGCCACCACGCCAGACACAGCCCTTGCATCAGCCGCAGATCCTCGCGCAAATGGCCCAGCTTCGGCCCTTTGCGCGCCACGGCAAACAACAATGCGGGCAGACGGCCGCGGCTGAGCAGGCGCTCGGCCAGTGGCATGAACCGGGCGAAATTCCAAGGTGCGCGCATGAAGCCTCCAATGCTGGGGCAGAAAGGTTATCCACATTTATTGTGGATAACCTTGTGAACAGGGCGCCTCTCAAGCGCGTCGCACGCCCACGGGGCAAGGGTTGCGCTTGGATCGGGCGTTTTTTACACAACTGTTTCAGGTGAGTGGCGTTTTCACGTCAGCCTGCCATGGCAAGGCACATGCAAGCTCAGACAGTGTCTCCGCCAGGGTGTTCGCTTCGGGCAGGCGCCGAAAACGAAGACGCCCCGTCGAAACGGGGCGTCCAGAGACAACCGGTGCCAGTTTACTTGGCAGGTGCCTCGGCCGGTGCAGCCGGCTCGGCGTCGAGTTTGCTCGGGTCCTTGATGCCCAGCAGTTCGAGGTCGAAGACCAGTACCGAGTTCGCCGGGATCAGCGGGCTTGGGCTCTGCGCGCCGTAGGCCAGGTCAGCCGGAATGTAAAGTTTGTACTTCTCGCCGACGTGCATCAGTTGCAGGCCTTCGACCCAGCCAGGAATGACGCCGCTGACCGGCAGATCGATAGGGCTGCCACGCTCGACGGAGCTGTCGAAGACCTTGCCGTCGATCAGCTTGCCTTCGTAATGGACGGTGACCACATCGGTCGGCTTGGGTTGAGGGCCATCGGCCTTCTTGATCACTTCGTACTGCAAGCCCGAGGCGGTGGTGACTACGCCTGGCTTCTTGGCGTTTTCCTCGAGGAACTTCTTGCCATTGGCAACCGCTTCCTCGCTGGCCTTGGCCAGGCGATCTTCAGCGCGCTTCTGCAGGGCAGTGAAGGCTTCGACCAGTTCTTCGTCCTTCAGGCGAGGGTCTTTCTTGGCAACCGCATCTTCGATACCCAGGGCCACGGCTTTGGAGTCCAGGTCATCCATGCCTTCCTGCGCCAGGCTCTTGCCCATGTTCAGGCCAATGCCGTAAGAGGCTTTCTGCGCTGGGGTCTTCAGCTCGACGTTGCTGGTCTGAGCGTCGCAGCCAGCCAGGACCAGGCCTACCAGGGCAACCGCAGCCGCCAAACGATGCTGTTTCATGCTATTTCCTTGTTCATGCGCCATAAGGGCAATCGGGGTAAAGGCCGCGAGCTTAGCAGGCGGCCATGACCAATGGCTACCGGCATAGGAGCGGGTTTGCGGCGGGAAGTTCCTGGATGTCAGGATCTTCATCTGCATCGGCCAGATGCAGCCTCGAGCAGGTTGGGAAACCCACGCTTCAGGGATAGCGACCCTCGCGATACTCACCCGCTACTTCACGCAACGCTTCGCATAATGATTGCGCCAGCGAGCTCTGCGTCATGGCGGCGTTGCGGCAGATACCCACCGAGCCGCCCGGTTCGCGCAGGCCCAGGTCGAGCTCCACCAGTTCGCCACGGCGCAGATCGATCAGTACCGCATCGCGCGGCGCCACCCAGACCGCATCGCTGCCCAGCACGTAGCGTCGGCTCAAGGCCAGCGACAGGGTTTCCAGACGCTGCGGCGGCAGATCGATGGCGCACTGCACGAACAGGCTGTCGGCATGCTGGCGGATCGTCGTGCCGGTGGGCGGCAGCACCAGCGGACAATTGCCCACCCCTGCCCTGTCCAGCATCTGGCGCGCCAGCAAGGGGTGGCCGGGACGCACCACCAGGCTCATGGACTCGCTGTACAGGTGCTCGAACGACAGCCCCTGGATCTGCGGGCTGTCCGTCATGCGCCCCACCACCAGTTCCAGTTCGCCCAGGTGCAATTGCCCCAGCAACTGGGCACTGGCACCGGTGACCACATCAATCACCAGCGCCTCGTGTCGTCGATGCAGACGGCACAACACCTCCGGCATCAACAACCCCTCGACCGTCGACAGCACACCGATGCGCAACCGAGAAGGCATGCGTGCCTGGCCACGGACGCTGCCGATGCCTTCGCGCAGCGCTTGCACACTCGGCCCGGCGTGACGCATGAAGCGTACCCCGGCCGCTGTCAGCTCCACGCCCTGGCGATTGCGCTCGAACAGTCGGGCCTCGAGCAGATCCTCGAGCTCCTTGAGAGTCTTGGACGTTGCCGGCTGACTGATCGCCAGCACATCGGCAGCACGGGCCAGGCTGCCCTGGCGGGCGATTTCGAGGAAGCACAGCAGGTGGCGATATTTGATGCGGGTATCGAGGTTCATGCACGGCAGTTTAACCACGCGGTGCGCGGCTGCAAGCTACCGCCCGCGCTCATCGATCCGATCGCATTTTCGGACACTTCGACTTGCTGCGACGGGGGTAGCTTTGTAGGGTGCTGTTTCCATCGGCAACCTGCACGCTGTCCGCAAGGATGACCGGATACTGCATCCCCCCTGATGGCAGAGCTCACCAGCGCCCTGACCGAGGCGGCGAAGATCGTCGGCATCACTGTTTCACCACGTTCAACGGGCTAGCAGTGGATCAGCTACGCAAGACTAACGGTTAGCTACCTGAAGGTACTCTCGGCAGTAAAAGAGCCGTACAGGAATACCCAATCAATCAGGGCCTCTGGGCTATCTGGATGCGAACTTTAGCTATGAAGATAATCAAACTCCGTGAAACCCGCTCTGGCTATAGCTTAGACAGTAGCGCCTATGGCGCGTACGTCGAAAGCGTGAAGCAACTGCTCCCTCCTGCCCTATACGAGTTCATGAGTGAGCCGTGGCATTATGACCCTTCTGATCGCAGATGCCTGCATGATGCACGGTTACATACTCTCACTGTGGAAGAGTATGAAAAAGAGGAGCGCACCCTCAACAATATTACTATTATTCTCGCCGGCGCCTACAGAAACACCCTTAAGCTTCACTACTACAACACTTCTAGTTACTCAATTGAGAAGAACACCACAGCATGGCCGGCCAATCATTCCACGCACGGAGATCTCATAATTGATGAAGTCATTATTCTAGAACCCACCAAAACATTTCAGCACGAAATAAGATTCGAGGACGCCACAATTAAAATAGTGTTTGAGGATTTTCTATACCTCACTGAAACAACAAACGATCAAGCAAACTCGCAGTGACTCACAAAATATTATTGATATGGATTTTTTGCTCTTTACCAATACGTATCACGACCTCTTGCCGAGGGCTTTAAGAATTAAAAACTCCAGATCCGCAGACTTGAACCGTGACAAAGATGGCGTAGTAATCGTTACACACCCCTTGTCTGCGAATAAAAATAGCGCCTACAAAATGATAAAGCTTACCCCTGAGAAAATAGAATTCACTATCGATACTAATTTTTTAACAGCCACCTACAATGAAGCGGGCGATGTACGACTGGAAATCGAAGCCCAGCGTCTCCATGACCATAAAAATGGAACACATTCAATTACTAATTTAGCGTTCGAAAATGTCGCTGAGCTACGCTGCATCACCCTCAACTTTTACGAGTCAAATCATTTAAAATATCAAATACTAGGCATCAAAGATGACGAGTTAGAATACTGGAAAAAAACAGTCACACACCCTGACCCAAAATTTTACCAAGTCACCAACTCAGATTGGCTCATGGAAAAACGTGCAATCTATGATCCAGCAAATTTCCTTGAGCTCAAGCACTATTTGGTGGCGGGATATGATAGCTACGTTGAACTACTTGCCAGCCGCTATCGCTATTCCTTTTCGACGTAAATACACCACCTCTCGAGTTTATCGATAGACCGCGACAGGTATTCAAGCGAAAGCTCGAAGTCAGGCTCAGACCCGTACTTTTAAATTTTTAAAACTTCGCGAAGCCGCAGGTCTCTAAAAATGAGTTTCAGAGCCTATCGTCAAGGTATAGGGCTGTGGACAAGGAAGCGTGACACACCCGCATCCCTCGCTATATGATCCATATACGTTTCATACCGAGAACTCCCCATGGGCATCGTCAAGATCTGCGACCACCTCCACGAAGACCTGCGCATCGCCAGCGGCGCGATGTCACGTTCGATCAACGCCCAGGCCGAGCACTGGATTCGCATCGGCATGCTGGCCGAGCTGCATCCCGAGGCGACCTACCCCGAACTCGTGCGCCAATTGCTGCGCCAGGAACACGCCACGCTCAAGGAGCTGTTGCAATGAGCAAACCAATCCTCAAGAACGCCGACCAGTTGGCCCTGATGCGCCGTGCAGGCGAGCTGCTGGCACGCGTCTTCGCTGACCTCGACGGCTTCATCCGCGCGGGCGTCACCACCCTGCAGATCAACGATCGCGCCGAAGCATTCATCGTCGATACCCTCAAGGCGCGCCCGGCCAGCAAAGGCCAGTATGGCTTTCCCTATGCGCTGAACACCTCGGTCGACCAGGTGGTCTGCCATGGCATGCCGAACAAGGATGAAGTGCTGCAGGAAGGCTCGATCATCAACGTCGACATCACCCTCGAACAAGGTGGCTACATCGCCGACTCTTCGAAGATGTACTGCATCGGCGCGATCAGCGACGACGCCCGGCGCCTGGTCGACACCACGTATCAGGCGCTGTGGAAGGGCATCGAGCAAGTCAAACCCGGCGCCACCTTGGGCGATGTTGGCCACGCCATCCAGCAATTCGCCGAAGCCGCCGGCTACAGCGTGGTGCGCGAGTACTGCGGCCACGGCATCGGCACACAGATGCATGAAGCGCCGCAAGTGCTGCATTACGGTCAGCGCGGTATGGGCATGAGATTGCAACCGGGGATGGTGTTCACCATCGAGCCGATGATCAACCAAGGCGCACGCGGCACCCGAACCCTCAAGGATGGGTGGACAGTGATCACCCGCGATGGCGGATTATCGGCGCAGTGGGAACATACCGTGGCCGTGACGGACCAAGGCTACGAGGTGCTGACACTGCGCGCCGAGGAAGCGGAGCGCTGAGACGCCCAGCGCATTGCTCAGCTGGACTCAACCTCCCTACAATTCCCGCAACACTTCAGCTTCGGACCCGCTCATGGACGAATCCGCCCAGCACTGGCTGCACGCCCTCTCCGCCCCCATGGCCGCGCTCAACGGCGCCAGCTTCACCGCCCCCGACTATTTCGAGGGCGATGATCAGACCGACCTGGAAAGCGGCTGGGGTATCACTACCCGTGCCCAGTTGCTGGACGTGCTCAGCATGGCCGACAACGGCCATGCCTGTGAACTGAGCAATGCCTACTGGCAGTTCCAGCGGTGCCTGCCCAGCCAGTGGCAAGCGCTGCTGGAGACACTGCCGGCTCGCGACCGGGTCAAGTACGAATATGCGGCACGCACCTTCCCCGACTGCGGCCCGGGCGGTACGCGGGCCTGGGACCTCGGACGCATGAGCTTTCTGCTGCGCGCCGGGGTCAAGAAGGGGCATATCAGCCGCGAAGAAAGCCTCTACCTGCACTATCGCCTGGCTCTGCGCGCCCGCCACTACTACAACCGCTGGAACACCTACATCGCCGGTTATCTGTTCGGCAAAGCGTTATGGAACGCGTCCGACAGCAGCGATGCCACCTTCGCCGCCGACCTGGAGCGCCAGGGCAGCGAGCACTGGAACCGCTGCATCGTCCTGAACCTGCGCATCGGCGCCCACGAATTGCTCGCCGACTTGCCGTGGGAATTGCCAATCGACGAGCCTGAACGCCCCACGACCCTGGAAGAGGATTGCTGGTCATGAGCTGCTGGATTCGCCTGGGTATCGAACCGACCCAGGACCTGGACACCATCCGTCTGGCCTACCGCAGCCGCCTGCCCACGCACCATCCGGAGACCGACCCGGAAGGCTTCCAGGCCCTGCGCGCGGCCTATGAAGAGGCCCAGCGCCTGGCACGCGAGCACGTCGAAAACGCACAAGCCGCGCAGTCCAATGACGAGGTCGCGCCGGACAACGAGGCCCTCGACGCCTTCCAGGCGCTGCTCGAAGACTCGACCCGTCGCTACGAACCGCAAGCTTGGCTGGACTACATCGGCCAGCTCGACGAACTGCCGCTGGAGCAACTCGACGACCTCAACTGGCAGTTGCTGCACCGGCTGCGCCATTGCGGTCCGATCGCCTACCAGTGCGTACGTCTGCTGGCCACGCGGCTGGGCTGGGCCGAGCAACTGTTGCGCCTGCCGCCAGAAGAGGCCCAGGACGTCGCCGCCTTCTTGCAGCGTATCGAGGAGCCCGACCCCTTCGACACTCGGCTGATCCGCGACTGGTCACCCGCGGCGCAATTGGAAACGCTCTGGTATTTCCGCAGCCTTGGCTACTACCACCAGGAACGCCCGCTGTTCGAGTACACCCAGTTCGCCGACTGCCACACTTGCGTCGGTTTCCCGGCCGACGAAGACCTGGTGAGTCGCCTGACCCTGCAGTTCAGTCAGGCCGGGATTGGCAGCCGAACGCTGCATGCGCGCTTGCAGCAGCAGCACGAAATGGCGCCAGACGACGTCGATGTGCTGTACCTGCTCGCTCGCCAAGCCAGCGCCTTGGGCGCCGAGGAACAGGCACTCAATGGCTGGCTGCGGCTGTGGCGTGAACACCGGCATCCAGAGGCCGAGCGGTGGTTGCTCGACCTGTGCGCAGGCTATCAACCGCAACGCCTGCCGTTGTTGATCCAGGCGCTGGATCAGCAGAGCCTGCCGCACAGCTGGCCCGAGGATTTGACCGATCCCGCCCAGGCCTGCGGCTGTCCCGCGCAATCACCACAAACCCTGGCGCGCTGGTCCGAGGCCTCGCGCCTGAAGCTGGAGGGTTTCGCCGCCACGTTCATCGATTGGCGCCTGGACGGTGACGATGAATTGCCACCGCTGGCCTGGCTCCTGGCCGACCAGGAAGATCGCCTGTTGCAGCGCCGCTACTGGCAGGCCTGGACACTGCAACGTGGCGAATCCGGGCTGCTGCGCAGCCTGCTCGATGAGCCCGCCAGCGGCGATCCGCTCGATGACCTCATCCTCGAAGGCTTTCAGCGTCAGGCCGCACAGCAATTGCACTGGCTCGAGCATTCACCGGTGGTACGTGCACTGGTAGCGTTTTGCGCATCAGCACACCACGGGGCGGTCTTCCCAGAGGCGCTCAAGCAGCCGGCACTGCACCCGGTCTGCCGTGAATGGCTGCGACGCATGCGGGTGTATTCGCCGCAAGCGCTGGAGCGCTTGAACGAGGCGTTCGACATGCGCCGCATGTTCACGGTGCCATTCGGTATGCGGGTAATGAACGACATGGCGCGCCACGGCATCGAACTGCCGCCGATGGCTGAGGGCGCTGCACAGTGGGACTGGCATCGCCAGCAGTTGTTCATGCTGGCCACCATCGCTCAGCCCCAGCGCTGGCTGGACATGATCACGCCCAAGTTGCCAGGTCAACTGCAGTACGCGACCGAGCATCCGTTCTACCGCACCCATCGCCTGCTGCTGTCCACCCCGGCGCTGTTCCAGGAAAACAACGCCTTGCTGCGCTGCCTGGACGAGCGCGATCCGGTGCAGGCGCTGATGGCCCCCCCCCTGCATTACCTGGCCTACGCCTTCGCCAGCACTCGATTGCCGGGCGCGATCAATCTGTTCGAGTGCTACCAAGGCAGTACCGACGTACTGGAAGAACACCCGGTGGGGGAGCTGCTGCTGTGCGCAACCCTCTATCACAGCCCCGCGCTGGACAGCGAGCAACGTACCTGGCTACGTGCACGCCTGGACACGCTGGGCGGCAGCGCTGCCTGGGTCGGCACACTGCGCACAGGCCTGATCGCCGGCAACGTCCCGCGCCTGCCCTATAAGGTGATCGAGCGTGAGGAAAAACTGGACGGCAAACTGCTCAAGACGTTGGTGAGTGCCTTCAACACCTTGGTGAAATCCGCCAAACCGCCGCGCACCGTCGATTTGATGCGGCTGCAAAAAGCCAAGGACGATGCCGATCAGGACACCGGCCTGCGCTGCGCCGCCATGGCGTTGCTGGCGCGTACCGAAGGCCACCTTGCCGCGGCGGCGCGCGAGCCTCAGGCGCCCTCCTGGGCCTTCTGGCGACTGAACAGCCGTATCAGCCGCAGCGACTTCGTCGCGCACTGCTTCGTCGCCTTGATGGGCGGTGCGGTGCTGACCGCGGTGGCCAAACTGCCAGAGCTATGGGTGGTCGCGGTCTTGTTGATTCTGACTTCAGTGCTACGGCGCCTGCGTGACCTGGGCCAAGGCGTGCCGATGTTGATCGGTGTCCTGGCGATCTGCCGATTCGCGCCCTTCGCGCCTGCCGCGCTGATGGTGGTGCCCGGCGACAAGCTGGCCAACCGCTACGGCCCGCCGCCGGACGATCCCGCACAGCTCAGCGAAGGGCTGCAAGTCGCCCTTCGCCATCTCAACGCTCAGTAACGCAACTCGTCCAGCGCCTGGCTCAACTGCAGGCGTTGACGACTGATCTCTGCCGCCTGCTGGCCGGCCAGCACCGCATTGAACGCGTCCAGCCAACTGCCGATCAGGTCGCGCTCATCGCCCAGGCTCTGCATCCAGGCCCGCTCTAGCCGCGCGAGCAAGGTGCGATTGGGCAAGGCATCGCGCGGGTGGATCTTCAGGCGTGCCAGGCGCTCGTGGCTGGCCTGGCGCGCCTCGCTGTCCAGGCCCGTGGGACTGCGGTCGATGCTGTGGCTGTGCTTGTGCCCGGTTTCGAGGAAGGTCACGTCGACTTCGAGCAGGCCGTTGATGTCGTAGCTGAAGCGCACGTCCAGCGACTGCACCTGTCCGGTGGGCTGCAGCGGAATTTCGAAACTGTCGACCAGGATGTTGTCACGCACCCAGGGACGCTCGCCCTGATACACCGCGATGCGCACCACCTTTTGCTCCGGATGGGTACTGTAGAAGCGCTGCACGCGCGAGGTGGGGATCACGGTATTGCGTTCGATGATCGGGGTGAAGGCGCCGGACACTTCTTCGCCACGGGACGAGGCGACACCCAGGGTATAGGGGCACACGTCGGTCAGGATCAGTTCGTCGATCGCCGCGTCGCGGGCCTTGCAGGCCGCTTGGCTGGCAGCGCCCAGGGCGACGATGGTGTCGGGGTCGAGGTGGCGATAAGGCAGCCGACCGAACAGCTTGGCCACCAATTGCTGGATCTGCGGCATGCGCGTGGCGCCCCCCACCAGCACCAGGCTGTCCAGCTCGCGCGGGCTGAGCCGCGCGTCGCGCAGCGCCTGTTCGATGGGGGTGCGCACGCGCGCCAGCAACGGCGCCCAGATCGACTGCAAGCGCGTCTGGTCGAGCAGCCACTCGCGGGCTTGACCGTCGCCATTCCAGGTCAGGGTCAGGCTACCCTCGCCAATGTCACGCTTCAGTTGCTCGATCGCATCGTGCAGGCTCGCCAGCGCTTGAGGCTCAAGGCTCTCCAGCGTCAGTTGCCAATCGCTCAGGCACGCCTTGAGCAGCGCATCGGTAAAATCTTCACCACCCAAATAGTTGTCGCCAGTGGAGGCATGCACTTCGATCAACGGCAAGGCGTACTCCAGCACCGTGACATCGAAGGTGCCGCCCCCCAGGTCGAACACCAGCGTGCGCTCGAACTTCTGTTCGTGCAGACCATAGGCCATGGCGGCAGCCGTCGGCTCGTTGATCAGGCGCTGCACCTTCAGCCCCGCCAGCTCGGCCGCGAACACAGTGCGCTTGCGCTGCTCGTCGCTAAAGTAGGCCGGCACGGAAATCACGGCCTCGCTCACCGGGCAGCCGAGATAGGCCTCGGCATCCTGCTTGAGCGAGCCGAGCACCAGGGCCGACAGCTCTTCCGGCGTGAAGCGGTGCTCGCCCAGTTCGAAACGCTTGTCACTGCCCATGAACCGCTTGAACGCTGCGGCGGTGCGATGGGGATGGGTGGTGAGGCGGGCACGGGCGGCACTGCCCACCAAGATGCTGCCGTCTTCATCGACACTGACCACCGAGGGCGTCAGCACCTCGCCCACGGCGTTGGCGATGAGCTGTGCTTTACCGTCCTGCCAGACGGCAATGAGGCTGTTGGTGGTACCCAGGTCGATACCCAGCAAGGGGGCGGATTCGACGGGCGTTGGAGAGGAGCTGGCATCCTGCATGGTCGGTCTCTGCTGGCAAAGGAGAGCCGGGCGCGCGGCCTGCTGGCGGCATCCGGCGTAGCGGGAGATTCTGACCTAATGGGACCGCGAGTTGAAGGCGAAGATGCAATCGGACTTCAGGCAAGGGGGCGCGCCGGGCTGAAACCCGCGCGAAACCGACTTGGAAAAACGACGGGCACAAAAAAAGCGACCCTAAGGTCGCTTTCTTTGCTGCTTCCGGGTGTTCAGTGGGCCCTGGAAGCTGGAATATGGCGCAGCGGACGGGACTCGAACCCGCGACCCCCGGCGTGACAGGCCGGTATTCTAACCGACTGAACTACCGCTGCGCTATACATCGAGTGGTGGGTGATGACGGGATCGAACCGCCGACCCTCTGCTTGTAAGGCAGATGCTCTCCCGGCTGAGCTAATCACCCTTCATCTCGGTGTGGCGCGCATTCTACGGACGACCCTTCACCCTGGCAAGCACTTTTTTCAAATTTTTTTTCTGATCTTTCAATGACCTAGGAATAAGTGACTACTGGCCCTGTGACAGGGTTGGCCTGCGAGCACCGCTCGGAGAATAATGCCCGCCTTATGCATTAAGGAGAGCTTTCCCCCCATGTGGTTCAAGAACCTGCTGACCTACCGCCTCACCCAGGATGTTCCCTTCGAGGCCGAGGCACTGGAAGCGGCACTGTCCAGCAAACCGGCCCGCCCATGCGCCAGCCAGGAGCTGACCACCTACGGCTTCGTCGCCCCCTTCGGCAAAGGCGAAGACGCGCCCCTGGTGCATGTCAGCGGTGAGTTCCTGCTGATCGCCGCGCGCAAGGAAGAACGCATCCTGCCCAGCAGCGTGGTCAACGATGCCGTGAAGGAAAAGGTCGAGGAAATCGAGACCGAGCAGATGCGCAAGGTCTACAAGAAGGAACGCGACCAGATAAAGGACGAGATCATCCAGGCCTTCCTGCCGCGTGCCTTCATCCGCCGCTCGATGATCTTCGCTGCCATCGCCCCGCGCCAGGGCCTGATTCTGGTCAACTCGGCCAGCGCCAAGCGCGCCGAAGACCTGCTGTCGACCCTGCGCGAAGTGATGGGCTCGCTGCCTGTGCGCCCGGCCACGGTGAAGATCGCCCCAAGCGCGACCATGACCGACTGGGTCAAGTCGCAGCAACCGTCCGAAGGCTTCTATCCGCTGGACGAATGCGAGCTGCGCGACACCGCCGAAGACGGCGGCATCGTGCGCTGCAAGCGCCAGGACCTGGCCAGCGAGGAAATCCAGCTGCACCTGAGCACCGGCAAGCTGGTGACGCAACTGGCTCTGGCCTGGCAGGACAAGCTGTCGTTCGTGCTCGACGACAAGCTGGTGATCAAGCGCCTGAAGTTCGAGGAGTTGCTGCAGGAGCAGGCCGAACAGGACGGCGGCGACGAAGCCCAACAGCAGTTCGATGCCAGCTTCCTGCTGATGATGATGACCCTCAACGAATTCCTCCCGCAGCTGTTCGAAGCCCTCGGCGGCGAAGAGATTCCCCAGGGAGTCTAAAAGCAGCTGCAAGCTTCGAGCTACAAGCTGCAAGAAAGATCAAAAGCGATACGGCGGTGCTCTCACGGGCACCGCTTTTACTTGCAGCTTGCAGCTAAAAGCTTGCCGCTGCCCCTCCGGAGGTTCCCCCCCATGCGTGCGCTCGCCGCCCTCAGCCGCTTCGTCGGCAACACTTTTGCGCTGTGGGTGCTGTTGTTCGCCTGCCTGGCGTTTCTGCAACCGCAGTGGTTCATCGCACTCAAGGTGGCCATCGTGCCGCTGTTGGGGCTGGTGATGTTCGGCATGGGGCTGACCCTCAAGCTGGACGACTTCGCCGCCCTCGCCCGCCAGCCCTGGCGGGTGGCGCTCGGGGTGGTGGCGCATTTCGTGATCATGCCGGGCATGGCCTGGTTGCTGTGCCAACTGTTCCACTTGCCAGCGGAGATCGCGGTGGGCGTGATTCTGGTGGGCTGCTGCCCGAGCGGGACCGCATCGAACGTGATGGTCTGGCTGTCCAAGGGCGATCTGGCGCTGGCGGTCGCGATCGCGGCGGTCACCACCCTGCTCGCCCCGCTGCTGACGCCAGCGTTGATCTGGCTGCTGGCCTCGGCCTGGTTGCCGGTCTCGTTCATGGACATGTTCTGGTCGATTCTGCAATTGGTGATGCTGCCCATCGTGCTCGGCGTGATGGCGCAGAAGCTGCTCGGCGCGCGGGTCCAGTTGGCCGTTCAGGTGCTGCCGCTGGTGTCGGTGGTGAGCATCGTGATGATCGTCTGCGCGGTGGTGGCCGCCAGCCAGGCGAAGATCGCCGAGTCCGGCCTGCTGATCATGGCGGTGGTGATCCTGCATAACAGCTTCGGCTTCCTGCTCGGTTACCTGACCGGCAAGTTGTGCAAACTGCCGTTGGCCCAGCGCAAATCACTGGCGCTGGAGGTGGGCATGCAGAATTCGGGGCTGGGCGCAGCACTGGCGGCTGCACACTTCTCGCCCCTGGCGGCGGTGCCCAGCGCACTGTTCAGCGTGTGGCACAACATTTCCGGGGCGTTGCTTTCGACCTGGTTCAGGCGCATGGAAGCGCCCGATCAAACCTCTGTCCAGCGGTGACCGGGCAGGCCTCTTGCCCGGCAACCGCCAGATGTGCACCATAGTGCGCACGGTGAGGACGACCTCACGACGCACTGCGTGACCATTCCGGGGACGGCCCCATCTCGCAACGATGGAGACCCATCATGTCCTGGATCATTTTGTTCTTCGCCGGCCTGTTCGAGGTCGGCTGGGCCGTCGGCCTGAAGTACACCGACGGCTTCACTCGCCCCCTGCCCACTGCCCTGACCGTTGCGGCCATGGCGGTCAGCCTTGGCCTGCTGGGACTGGCCATGAAAGAACTACCGCTGGGCACTGCCTACGCCATCTGGACCGGCGTCGGCGCAGTGGGCACGGTCATCGCTGGCATCATCCTGTTCGGCGAATCCATGGCGCTGGTGCGCTTGGTCAGCGTCGCGCTGATCGTCGCCGGCCTGATCGGCCTGAAGGTCAGCGCTAGCTGACCCTCAGCGCACCCTTCAACGGCGCGCGCCGCGAAGGGCGCTGACCTGTTCGCGCAGCGCCTCGGGCTGGGCCGCCTCCACGGGGATGGCGGCCCCAGCCACCAGCGTCACCCGTGACCACAAGCGGCGCAGGAAGCCCTTGGCCGGATCGCGACTGAAGAAGCTGCCCCACAAGCCCTGCAACGCCAGCGGAATAACCGGCACCGGGGTTTCCTGCAGAATCCGCTTGACCCCGCCCTTGAACACGTCGATCTCGCCATCGGCAGTCAGCTTGCCCTCCGGGAAAATACACACCAACTCGCCTGCCTGCAGATACTCGGCGATGCGCGCGAACGCGCGCTCGTACGTCGCCGCGTCTTCGCTGTGCCCAGCGATGGGGATCGCACCCGCCGTGCGAAACACGAAATTCAGCACCGGCAGGTTGTAGATCTTGTAGTACATGACGAAACGTATAGGCCGACGGATCGCACCGCCAATCAGCAGCGCGTCGACGAACGAGACATGGTTGCACACCAGCAATGCCGCCCCTTCGTCGGGAATGCGGTCCAGGTCGCGGTGCTCGACGCGGTACATGGAGTGACTGAGCAGCCAGATCAGGAAGCGCATGGTGAATTCGGGCACGATGCTGAAAATGTAGGCATTGACCGCGATGTTGAGCAGCGACACCACCAGGAACAACTGCGGGATGCTCAGCTTCGCCACGCTCAGCAAGCCGATGGTGACCAGCGCCGACACCACCATGAACAGGGCATTGAGGATGTTGTTGGCGGCGATCACCCGCGCGCGCTCCTGCTCAGGGGTGCGTGCCTGGATCAGCGCATACAGCGGCACGATATAGAAACCGCCGAACACGCCCAGGCCGATGATCGACGCCATGATCCACCAGGCCTGGTGCAGCCCCAGCAGACTCAACCAGTCGTGAGGTGCGTCAGCCACCGGAACATCACCCGAATGCCACCACCAGAGCAGACCGAACAGGGTCAGGCCGAACGAGCCGAAGGGCACCAGACCGATTTCAACCTTGCGTCCGCTCAGGCGCTCGCACAGCAGCGAGCCGACAGCAATGCCGACCGAGAACAGGGTCAACACCAGGGTGACCACCGTCTCGTCGCCGTGCAGCCAGTCCTTGGCGTAGGCCGGAATCTGCGTCAGGTAGATCGCACCGACGAACCAGAACCATGAGTTGCCGACGATCGAACGCGACACCGCAGGCGTCTGCCCCAGGCCCAGGCGCAAGGTGGCCCAGGACTGTTTGAAGATGTTCCAGTCCAGCTGCATCTGCGGCGCCACCGCCGCCGCCCGAGGGATCCAGCGGCTGGCCAGATAACCCAGCACTGCGGTGCCGACGATGCCGCCCGCCACCACGCTGGCGTAATCGCTTGACGACATCATCACCCCGGCGCCGATGGTACCGGCCAGGATCGCCAGGAAGGTGCCCATCTCCACCAGCCCGTTGCCGCCGACCAACTCCTGCTCGTGCAGCGCCTGCGGCAGGATCGAGTACTTCACCGGACCGAACAGCGCCGAATGCGTGCCCATGGCGAACAGGGTGAGCAGCATCAGTTCCAAATGACCGCTGAGGAAGCCCACGGCACCGATTGCCATGATCGCCACCTCGGCCAATTTGATTGCCCGAATCAGCGCGTCCTTGGCGAACTTCTCACCAAACTGCCCCGCCAGCGCCGAGAACAGGAAGAACGGCAGGATGAACAACAGCGCGCACAGGTTGACCCAGATCGAGCGATCACCTTCCAGGCTGAGTTTGTAGAGGATGGCCAGGATCAGCGACTGCTTGAAAAGGTTGTCGTTGAAGGCGCCCAGCGATTGGGTGATGAAGAACGGCAGGAAGCGACGCTTGCCGAGCAAGGTGAATTGCGAGGAATGACTCATCGTCCTTGTTCCTGAGAGGGCTTTGTCATTTGAAGGGAGCTCATCGTGAGAGGCGACAAATCTGCACGTGAATGCACGCCTCTGGCAACCGCCCCAGGGCGAATCCGCTAACCACGCAGCAAGTTGCTGGCATTACGCCATTAATTTGTCGTCAAATAATTTTCAGATTGTTACAGTTCTGCCGATATTCATATACATGACCTGGATCCGGCAACGGCAATTCCCCCCTCGCCCTTCTTCGATGCATCACTAAGGAGCACCACCGCAGATGTTTACCTGGTTCGGCGACCTGAAAATCGCCCATAAACTGGCACTCGGCTTCGGCCTCGTCCTGACGTTGACCCTGATCCAGTCGCTGATCAGCTGGGACGCCCTTGGCAAGATTGTTCGTCGCAGCGAAGTGGTGCGCGATGTGTCGATCCTCAACGATGCGCTGGGCGATCTGCGCGAAGCGCGCCTGCGCCATACGCTGGCGAACGGCGACGACGAGCAGACCCAGGCCTTGCTCACCGCCAGCGATGCATTGCAGCCACCGCTCAAGCGCCTGCGCGAAGTGATCCGCACCCCGCGCAATGTCGAACTGCTGGGTAAAGCCGAACAGTCCCTGGCCAGCTACGTGCAGACCCAGACCCTCAGCCTGCAGGCCTACCAGACCATGCGCTCGGCGCAAAAGGACATGGGCACCCTCGCCAATCAGTCGTTCGCCGCCCTCAAGAGCATTCGCCAGCAAGTGCGCGCCCTGACCGATGCCGAGCAACGCGACGCTCGCAGCGAGGCCGTCAATCAGATTCGCGAGAACCTGATCCTGCTGCGTTACCAGGTGCGCGGCTACACCAGCAACACCAATGCCGACAGCGAAAAGGCCATGAACGATCAGATCGCGACCACGGTGAACACCCTGCCCGGCCTGATCGCGGCCTTGAACGGCCAGGCCGCCGACGCCACCGCACAGTTGACCGAACAGGTCCGCGCCTATGCCGGCAAGGTCGAAACCTATCGCGGCGAGATCGGCAAACTGGCCGACTACCGCGTCAGCATGGCCAAGGACATCGCCAACCTGACCGAAGCCATCGGCCTGCTGCTCGACGGCCAAGGCACACTGGTGAATTCGGACAGCCAGTTCGCCAAGAACCTGCAGTTGGTCACGACCCTGCTGGCGCTGGTGCTGGGCATCGTGCTGGCCGTGCTGATCGCTCGCCAGATCAGTCCGCCACTGCGCCGGGCACTGTTGGCCATGGAACAGGTAGCCGCCGGTGACCTGAGCGAACAGCCGAGCAGCCGTCGTCGCGACGAACTGGGTCAGTTGCAGAACAGCCTGCAAGGCATGACCGCCAACCTGCGCCAACTGATCGGCGGCGTGCGCGATGGCATCTCGCAGATCGCCAGCGCCACCGAGGAACTCTCGGCCATCACCGCACAGACCAGCGCCGGTGCCAGCAGCCAGCGCCAGGAGACCGACCAGGTCGCCACCGCCATGCAGGAAATGGCCGCCACGGTGCAGGAAGTGGCGCGCAATGCCGGCGACGCCTCGGTGGCCGCCAGCGCCACCGACCTGGAAGCCCGCGAGGGCGAAAGCGTGGTCACCCGTGCGGTGGCGCAGATCGACCGGCTGGCCAGCCAGGTGGACGCCACCAATGAAGCGATGGACGCGCTGCGCAACGAAAGCCAGCGCATCGGCAAGGTAATGGACGTGATCAAGGCCGTGGCCGAGCAGACCAACCTGCTGGCGCTCAACGCGGCCATCGAAGCGGCGCGAGCCGGTGAGGCCGGCCGTGGGTTTGCCGTGGTGGCCGATGAAGTGCGCAGCCTGGCGCAACGCACCCAGGCCTCGACGGCGGAAATCGAGTCGGCGATCAGCAGCCTGGAACAGGGCACCCGTTCGGTCAGCGACTTGATGGAAGAGAGCCAGAGCCTGACCGAAAGCAGCGTGGCCCTGGTGCGCGAAGCGGGCGCGGCGCTGGAAGGCATCACTCAGCAGGTCTCCGGCATCCAACTGATGAACCAGCAGATTGCCGCCGCCTCCGAGCAGCAGAGCGCAGTGGCCGAAGAAATCAGCCGCAGCGTGGTGACGGTCAGGGACATCTCGGAACAGACGGCAGGGGCCAGTGAGCAGACCTCGGTGTCCAGCGTCGAGCTGGCGCGTCTGGGCGGGCAGTTGCAGCAGATGATCAGCCGCTTCCGCGTCTAAAGTGCAGGGGGCGGCCCGCCCGCCCCGACACCGTCAAGCAAGGCGGGTTACTGGAAGTCGAACAGGGCCCGCGCGGTATCCACCAACAGCGCTTGGCGCAGGGCCGTCGAGCAGCCCAGCGCCTCGAACTGTTCGACCACGCCCGTAAAGTTCACCACCGATTCATGCTGGGTGTGGGGCCAGTCGCTGCCCCACAGAAGGCGGTCGGCGCCATAGTGCGCCTCCAGCATTCCCAGCGCCTGGCGAGCGAACAGCAGGTTCTGCGTCGCCGAGCCGCCCAGACGATAGATCCCCGACACCTTGACCCACACCCTGCCCTGTCCCCCCAGCGTCAGCATCTCGGCAAAGCCTGGCTGACCCAGACCCAGGCGCGCATCGGGCCGACCGAAGTGATCGATGACGATCTTCACGCCATAGGGGTGCAAGGCGTTCACCAGCGCCGGGATGTCGGCTACCTGACGATGCAGCTCGACATGCCAGCCCAGTGCAGCGATGTGCTCCAGCAGCGGTCGCCAGGCGGCATCGCGTAAATCGGGCAGCGCTTGCCCCATCAGATTCAGCCGCACGCCGCGCACGCCCGCCTGGTGCATCTGTTCCAGGCTGGCGCGGTCCGCATCGCGCTCAAGCATCACCACCCCGCGTAATTGCCGGGGCGCGCTGTTCAGGGCAGCCAGCAGGTAGCGGTTGTCGGTGCCGAGAAAGCTCGGCTGAACCAGTACGCCGTGGCTGAAACCATGCCCAGCGAGCATGGCCAGGTAATCGTCCAACGGGGCGTCGTAGGTGGGTGCATAGCGACGCTCGGCCGCCAGGCTCAGCCCACGGTTGAACACGTGGGCATGGCTGTCGATGGCCGTGAAAGGAGAAACGGTAGCGTGGGGCATGGCGCTCATCGAAAAGGTTGAAGAATGTGGATCGTTACTTGGCCATGGCCGGAGCGGTCGAGGCAGCCGCCTCGGGCTCCAATGTGCGCCCGCGGGTTTCCGGCAGGCACAGCGCGGCGATCACCGCCACACCGTAGGCGATACCGGCATCGATGCCGATCGCCGCGCCCAGCGACATGGACTCGCTCATGTGACCGACCAGGAATGGGAACACCGCCGACAGCACGCGGCCGAAGTTGTAGCAGAAGCCCACCCCGGCGCCGCGCACGTCGGCTGGATAGAGTTCATTGAAGAACGCCCCGAGGCTGGCCGGGATGCCGGCGGCGAAGAAGCCCAATGGGAAACCGAGGAACAGCATCTGCGTGTTGCTGAGGGGGAAGAACACGTAGGCCTGGACGGTCAGAACGCAGCACAGGGCGAACAGCAGGATGTTCTTGCGGCGGCCGATGCGGTCGATCAACAGACCGCTGACCACGCAGCCGCACCAGAAGGCGAAAATGATCACTGCCAGGTAACCGCCGGAGTTGAGCACCGACAGGTTGCGCTCGGTCTTGAGGAAGGTCGGCAACCAGGTCATCACCGCGTGATAGCCACCGTGGGCACCCAAGCCCAGCAGTCCGCCCAGCAAGGTGACGCGCAGCAGTTCCGGGCGGAAGATCCCGGCCATCGACTTGACGAAGCTGCGCGGCGCGACCTGGTCTTTCTGCAGGCGCTGGAAGCTGTCTGGCTCCTGCACGTTACGGCGCACCCAAATGATCAGCAGAGACGGCAACAGGCCGACGAAGAACATCACCCGCCAGGCGAACTCCTGCGGCACCAGCGAATAGATCAGCGCGAACAGCGCCACTGCCAGGCCCCAGCCCACTGCCCAGGCACTTTGCACCGTGCCCATGACCTTGCCGCGGTACTTCGGATTGATGGTTTCAGCCATCAACACCGCGCCGGCCGCCCATTCGCCACCGATGCCGAAGCCTTGCATGGCCTTGACGAACAGCAGCGGATAGAAGCCGGTGACGAAGGCCGACAGGAAGGTGAAGAAGGAGAACCAGAGAATCATCCACTGCAAGGTGCGCACACGGCCATAGCGGTCGGACAGGGTACCGCCGAGCCAGCCGCCGATGGCCGAGGTGACCAGGGTCAGGCCGCTGATCAGGCCGGCATCGCCTTTGCTCAGGGAAAACGCGGCGATCAGCGCCGGAATGGCCAGGCCGAACATCTGCACTTCCAGGGCGTCGAGCGACCAGCCGCCGAAGCAGGCCCAGAATGTCTTGCGCTCGCGCGAGGTGATTTCGCGGTACCAACTGAACATGTTTCTTATCCTTCTAGGTCGTGTAAGGGTGGCCGGACTCGCACCGGCCAGGCAGGCAACACCCCGGCACCGTGCGAGCACGGCGCAGCAGGCGGGGCTATGGACGGCAGCGGCGGTTCAGCGAATGTCGATGCGGTAGCGGAAGTGCTGGGCATGGCCGCGCGAGCGGCGCCACTCCAGTGGCTTGCCGGCGTAGTCACGGGCCAGACGCTCGATCACCACCACCGGACTCCCCTCCGGCAGTTGCAACAAACGCCCCTGAACCGCATCGACCGACTCGGCGGTAAGGGTTTCCTCCGCGTAGGCCACCACTTGGCCACACAGCGTTTCGTAGATTGGGTAGAGCAACGGCCCTTTGCGGTCCAGCTCGACTTCCAGCAAGGGCTGGAAGGTCTGGCGCGCCAGCCAGATTTCCTCGGCCAGCACCGGCTGGGCGCCCAGCAAACGCAGACGCACGATGCGGATGACCTCGGTCTGTGCCGCCAGCCCCAACGCCGCTGCCACCGCCGAGGGCGCCGGCAGTGGCTCGATGGAGAGGATGCGGCTCTCGGGTACGACCCGCGCGCCATTGGCTGATTCGAAACGGAAAAAGCGGAACAGCGATGACTGGAACTGCGGCCGACGAATGAAGGTGCCACGGCCCTGTTGGCGCTCCAGGACGCCTTCGGCGACCAGTACGTCGACAGCCTTGCGCACGGTGCCGACCGACATCTGGAACTCGCTGGCCAGCGCCGCTTCGGTGGGAATGGCCTCACCTGGGCGCCAGCGGTTGTTGGCGATCTGCTCGACCATGTGGTCGCGCAACTGTTGGTAGCGGGGCAGACGCGCATCACCGGGCAGCGTGTTCATGGGCTCTGTCTCTCGTGTTGTTATATAGACATATATATGAATTGCCCGAGAGTATTCCTCCTGCCCTGAACACTGTCAATCCTCCGCCTATCGGACGGCGCTGGCCGCAGCGATGCACGGCGACACGAGCAACTCTCCCCGCCAAGCGCCTGTGAGCGTTTTGCCTGCCACCACTAGCCACAAAATTGCCAGCATGCCCACCAACACCTGCCCGGCGACCATGAAAAAGCCCAGTCCCAACCACTCAGCCAATTTCAACGTGGCCAAGCTGTAGACACCCAACGGAAAGGTGAAACCCCACCAGCCCAAGTTGAACGGCATTCCGTGGCGCAGGTAACGCACGGTGATCAGCACGGCCGTCAGCAACCACCACAGGCCTGCCCCCCACAGCACCATTCCGGCCACCAGTCCCAGACCGCGTGCCACCTCGCCCATTGCCCCAAGGCCATTGGCGGCGAATACACCCGGCGCATCGCCGCCAAGCAGCAGCATGCCCAACGCGCCGGTACCGATGGGCCCCAAGGCCAGCCAACTGGACGCCGCCATGTTGGCCGATGGCAGCTTGTGCAGCGCCATGCGCAACATCAGGATGGTCAGGATGCTAAATGCCACCGGCAGCGACACCGCCCACATGACGTAACTGGTGACCAGCACCAGAAACTGGACCTGTGGGTCAGCCAGGTGCGGCACCAGCAGGCCGCCGCTGGCTGCGGCCACCTCGGCCGCCACCACCGGCAGCAGCCAGACGGCGGTCATTTGGTCGATGCTGTGTTCCTGACGGGTGAACATCAGGTAGGGAATGGCCACGCCACACAGCAGCGCGAGGGCCACATCCAGCCACCATAGCGCCTCGATCCACGGCAGCAGGCCTTCGCCCCAGCGCGCCAGGCCGAACACCAGGCCGCCGTTGAGGATGGTCGCCAGCCCCATGGGGATGGTGCCGAAGAACATCGAGACCGTGGAATGGCCGAATATCCGCCGCGCTTCGTCGAAGAACAGCAGCCAGCGGGCGCTGTACAGCACGCAGAACACGATGAACAGCGCGACCGTCAACCACCACAGCGCCTCGGCCAGCCCCAGCAACGCCGATACCTGCACCTGCCGCAGGGCCAGGGCCAGCACACCGGTGCCCATGGTCGCGGCGAACCAGTTGGGGGTGAACTGGCGAATCACTTCCAGGGGGTGGGCCAGGCGCTGGAAAGGTCGCAAGGACCGAGCATGGATGTGAGGGCAAGACATGAGCGATTCCTCGGATAAGGTGAAATCATCTTATGCTCGCCAGGAATATCTATATAACGGGTATTTTCTCTATCTGTTATCTGTTTTACAGATATAAAACCCAGAGGATCGTGCGACTCCTTGCCACTGCGACCATCGTCTGCGCTGACGAAACCGCCCTGCTCGTGCCAGACTGCTCGGGACCGCGTTTCCCTCTTGCTGCGGAGTTTGCATGTCGTTGTCCAGTGGGCTGATCGCCGTGGTCGCCCTGGCCTATATGGCCATCATGTTCGCCATCGCCTTCTACGGCGACCGTCGCAGCACCCCGCTGCCGCCGCGCCTGCGCGCCTGGGTATACAGCCTGTCCCTGGCGGTGTACTGCACCAGCTGGACCTTTTTCGGCGCGGTCGGCCAGGCCGCCGAGCAGCTCTGGGCCTTCCTGCCCATCTACCTGGGCCCGGTGCTGCTGCTGATTTTCGCGCCCTGGGTGCTGCAGAAGATGGTGCTGATCAGCAAACAGCAGAACATCACCTCCATCGCCGACTTCATTGCCGCACGCTACGGCAAGTCGCAGACCCTTGCTGTGGTGGTTGCCCTGATCTGCCTGGTTGGCGTGCTGCCCTACATCGCCCTGCAGCTCAAGGGCATCGTGCTGGGCGTCAACTTGTTGATCGGCGCCAATGCCGATGCCACCGGCACACGCGTTCAGGACACCGCACTGGTGGTGTCGCTCGTGCTGGCGCTGTTCGCCATCGTCTTCGGCACGCGCAGCCTGGACGTCACCGAACACCACCGCGGCATGGTGCTGGCCATCGCCTTCGAGTCGATGATCAAGCTGCTGGCCTTCCTCGCCGTCGGCGCCTTCGTGGTGTTCAACCTGTACGACGGTGTCGACGACCTGTTCAGCCAGGCGCGACAGTCAATGCACCTGGAGCGATACTGGCAGGAAACCATCAACTGGCCGTCGATGGTGGTGCAGACCGCCGTGGCGATGATGGCGATCATCTGCCTGCCGCGACAGTTTCACGTCACCGTGGTGGAGAACATCGAGCCGCAGGACATGCGCCTGGCGCGTTGGGTGTTTCCGCTGTATCTGGTGCTGGCCGCGCTGTTCGTGGTGCCGATCGCCTTGGCCGGACAAATGCTGTTGCCGGGCACGGTGATGTCCGACTCCTTCGTCATCAGCCTGCCGCTGGCCGAGGCCCATCCCAGCCTGGCGTTGCTGGCGTTCATCGGCGGCGCCTCGGCCGCCACCGGCATGGTCATCGTCGAGGCCGTGGCGCTGTCGACCATGGTCTCCAACGACATGCTGCTGCCCTGGCTGCTGCGCCGCAACAACGCCGAGCGGCCGTTCGAAGCGTTCCGCCACTGGATGCTCTCGGTACGCCGGGTCACCATCGTGGTCATCCTGCTGCTGGCGTATGTCAGCTACCGACTGCTGGGTTCCACCGCAAGCCTGGCGACCATCGGCCAGATCGCCTTCGCCGCCGTTACCCAACTGACCCCAGCGATGCTCGGCGCCTTGTACTGGAAGCAGGCCAACCGGCGCGGCGTGTTCGCAGGACTGGCCGCCGGGATTTTCCTGTGGTTCTACACCTTGGTACTGCCCATCGCCGCGCACAGCCTGGACTGGTCGCTGCAGCTGTTTCCAGGCCTGGCGTGGTTGCACGGCAACCCGCTGAACCTGCCCATCAGCCCGCTGACGCAAGGCGTGGTGCTGTCGCTGGCGGGCAACTTCACCCTGTTCGCCTGGGTGTCGATCCTCTCGCGCACACGGGTGTCCGAGCACTGGCAGGCCGGTCGCTTCATCGGTCAGCAGACCAGCGCCCGACCCAGTGGGCGCACACTGCTGGCGGTGCAGATCGACGACCTGCTCAACCTCGCCGCACGCTTCGTGGGCGAGGAGCGCGCACGCCAGAGCTTCATTCGCTTCGCCTACCGCCAGGGCAAGGGCTTCAACCCCAACCAGAACGCCGATGGCGACTGGATCGAGCACACCGAGCGCCTGCTGGCCGGGGTGCTGGGCAGTTCTTCGACAAGAGCGGTGGTCAAGGCGGCCATCGAGGGCCGCGACATGCAGCTCGAGGACGTGGTACGCATCGCCGACGAAGCCAGCGAGGTGCTTCAGTTCAACCGCGCACTGCTGCAGGGGGCGATCGAGAACATCAACCAAGGCATCAGCGTGGTCGACCAGAACCTGCATTTGGTCGCCTGGAACCGCCGCTACCTGGAGCTGTTCAACTACCCGGACGGGTTGATCGCCGTCGGCCGGCCGATCGCCGACATCATTCGCTACAACGCCGAGCGGGGACTGTGCGGTCCCGGCGAAGCGCAGGTCCACGTCGCGCGGCGCCTGCACTGGATGCGCCAAGGACGGGCGCACACCTCCGAGCGCCTGTTCCCCAATGGCCGGGTCATCGAGTTGATCGGCAATCCGATGCCCGGTGGCGGCTTCGTCATGAGCTTCACCGACATCACGCCGTTCCGCGAAGCCGAGCAGGCGCTCAAGGATGCCAACGAGGGCCTGGAGCAACGGGTGGCCGAGCGCACCCACGAACTCTCGCAATTGAACCAGGCACTGTCCGACGCCAAGAGCCACGCCGAGGCGGTCAGCCAGTCCAAGACGCGCTTCCTCGCGGCGGTCAGCCACGATCTGATGCAGCCGCTGAACGCCGCACGGCTGTTCTCCGCTGCCCTGTCGCAACAGGCCGAGACCTTGAACGACGAAGCCCGGCAACTGGTGCGGCACCTGGACAGCTCGCTGCGCTCGGCCGAAGAATTGATCAGCGACCTGCTGGACATCTCACGCCTGGAGAACGGCAAGATCACCCCGGACATCAAGCCCTTTGCACTCAATACGCTGTTCGACACCCTCGGTGCCGAGTTCAAGGTGCTGGCTGCCGAAAAAGACCTGGCGTTCCGCCTGCGCGGCAGTCGCCTGCAGATCAGCAGCGACATCAAGCTGCTGCGCCGGGTGCTGCAGAATTTCCTGACCAACGCGCTGCGCTACGGCAGCAGCCCGATCCTGCTGGGCACGCGGCGTGAGGGTGAGCGGCTGTGGCTGGAGGTGTGGGATCGCGGCCCTGGCATTGCCGACGACAAGTTGCAGGTGATCTTCCAGGAGTTCAAGCGCCTGGACAGCCACCAGACGCGCGCTGAAAAAGGCCTGGGCTTGGGCTTGGCGATCGCCGATGGCCTGTGCCGGGTGCTGGGTCACACCTTGCAGGTGCGCTCATGGCCGGGTAAAGGCAGCGTATTCAGGGTGAGCGTGCCGATCGCCCGCCAGCCGCTGGCCATCCCGGCAGCCCCTGCCGAGCAGATGGGACAACCGCTGGCGGGACTGCAGGTGCTGTGCGTGGACAATGAAGACAGCATCCTGATCGGCATGAACAGTCTGCTCGGACGCTGGGGCTGCCAGGTCTGGACCGCTCGCGACCAGGCCGAGTGCGAAGCGCTGCTGGTCAAGGGCATGCGCCCGCACCTGGCGCTGGTGGACTATCACCTGGACCACGGCGAGACCGGCACCGGCCTGATGGCGTGGCTACGCACGCAATTGGGCGAGCCGATTCCCGGCGTGGTGATCAGCGCCGACGGGCGCAACGAGACCATCGCCCAAGTACATGCGGCGGGCCTGGACTACCTGGCCAAGCCGGTCAAGCCGGCAGCCCTGCGCGCCCTGCTCAATCGGCATCTGAGCCTGGTGCAGTAAGGCCTTCGTCGGCCATCGCGCGCTCCAGCAGGTCGGCCGGCAGGCTCTTGCTGGCGCGGGCGCCGAGCAGCTTGAGCTGTTCGCTACGGCTGATCAGATTACCGCGACCCTCGCACAGTTTATTGCGCGCCGCCGCGTAGGCTTTGTCGACCTGCTGAAGGCGCACACCCAACTCGTCCAGATCCTGGATGAACAGGACGAATTTGTCGTACAGCCAACCGGCGCGTTCGGCGATTTCTCGGGCGTTTTGTCCCTGGCGCTCCTGTTTCCACAGGCTGTCGATGACCCGCAGGGTGGCCAGCAAGGTGGTGGGGCTGACGATCACGATCTGCCGGTCGAACGCCTCTTGGAACAGCCCCGGCTCGGCTTGCAGCGCCGCAGAAAAGGCCGCTTCGATGGGCACGAACAGCAGCACGAAGTCCAGGCTGTGCAGGCCGTCCAGACGGCTGTAGTCCTTGCTCGACAACCCCTTCACATGGCTGCGCAGCGACTGCACATGCTGCTTGAGCGCCGCCTCGTCGTTGCCGGCGACGAACTGCTGGTAGGCGGTGAGACTGACCTTGGCGTCGACCACCACCTGCTTGTCGCCGGGCAGCATGATCAGCACATCGGGCTGGAAGCGCTCGCCATCGGCGCTTCTGAGGCTGACCTGGGTCTGGTACTCGCGGCCCTTCTCCAGGCCCGCGTGCTCCAGCACCCGCTCCAGAATCAGTTCGCCCCAGTTGCCTTGGGTCTTCTGCCCTTTGAGGGCCTGGGTGAGGTTGGTGGCTTCATCGGACAAGCGCAAGTTGAGCTGCTGCAAACGCTCCAGTTCCTTGGCCAGCGAGAAGCGCTCGCGGGCTTCGTGCTGGTAGCTCTCCTCCACGCGCTTTTCGAACGCTTGGATGCGTTCCTTGAGCGGATCGAGCAATTGCCCCAGGTGCTGCTGGCTGGTCTGGGCGAAGCGCTGCTCACGCTCGTCGAAAATGCGCGTGGCCATTTCGGCGAACTGTGCACGCAGGGTGTCGCGGGCTTGCTGCAGGTCTTCCAGACGTTGGGCGTGGCTGTCCTGTTGCTCGCGAAGCTCGGCATCCAGGCGTGCCGCCTGCGCCTCCAGGCGGCGCAGTTCGGCTTCGCGATTGGCGCGCTCCAGGCTCCAGGCATGAGCAGCGTCGCGGGCGTTGTCGCGCTCGATCTGCAGCAGCTCCAGCTCACGGTGTTGCGCCGCCAGCTGTGCCTGCTTATGGCTGTTGGCCTCGCTCAGATCGCTGATTTCGTCACGGCTGGCATCAAGCTGGGCTTGCAGACCGGCCTGCGCCAGTTGCGCTGCGTTGAGGCGCTCCTGCCATAGACTGCCTTCACCCTGACGGATGGCGAGTCGTCGCTGAAGCTGCAACGCCCAGCCCAGGCAAGGCACCGCAGCGGCGACGATGCCCATCAAAATACTGGCCAGATCCACTGCCATGCTCACCCCGATCGTTGTTCCAATGCAGGCTGCAGCTTACAGGGGTTTGCCCACTCATGACGCTAGGGATGCAGGCGCTCGAGCAATCGCTGCGCATCCTGCGAACCCTGCCCGGCCGCCAGTTCCAGCCAATGCCGCGCTTGCTCGGCATCCTGCGCAAGGCACAGACGGGCGTATTCGAGTTGGGCAAGTCCATCCCCAGCCCGCGCTGCCTGACGCAACAGCTCGTGGCCGATGCGTCGGTCGCGTGCATTGCCGCAATCGCGGCACAGCAACTGTCCCAAGCGACTCTGGGCAACCACCACGCCCCGTCGCGCCGGCTGTTTGAGCAGGCGTCCGGCCAAGTGCTTGACGCTGGGCTTGACGCCCAGGCGAGGGCTGTCGAGCAGCCAGAGAGCGACTTTCAAAGAAAAGCGTTTGGAAAAGACGCGCGGTCCCGTATTAGGGCAATCGGCTTGGGAGGAGACACGAAACTTCATGACGGACAGCGAAGGCAATTCGAAAAGCGCGCCACTCTACCGTTTTTTTTGCGTGATGGCTCGATACGCGCCTGACAGCGCGGAAAAAAATATTTCATGGTTCTTTTCTTGACGTTTTTCAATCCAGCAATCGAGTGCGAGAGGGTGTTGACTCAAACGTCAGATATTTCCCAGGTCGACTTGACATGCCCGTCCTAGAGCAACCCTGCAACACAATCCACAGATACTGTGGATAACTCGGTGGACAACCCCCCTTGCGTGCCCGCAAACCCTTATGGAATGGGGGCTTCAGTCAAACTGACGATTTTTTCACCAGCCAAAATAAGTGTTTTTTTTCATTGACTTAAGGTCGCAGTCAAGTCATTGGCGGCTTCTTGAGGGCGTGTTGCAATACGGTTACAAGTCGCGCCACGCGTGTGTACAACTGGGTACTGGCACTGGTCCGAGCGGGGATCGTTGCCACGCGTCACCCCACTATTCACCCGGTCGCCCACTTCACAGGAGCGCTTTCAGCAGCGATAATGGTTGGCTTGGCTGAATGATTTAAAAAAAGCTTGCATCGCTGCCAATACTTAGGTAGTGTGGCCACCGTTAGTACCAAGCTGAAATCAATTCTGGCCACCATGTCCTTGCGACTGCTCCCACCCCGGGTAGCCTCGCTGAAACCAGGACGGCCTACGCGATGATTCACTGAATGGCATACGCCACTCCAGCACGAATCAGCCAACGAACGATTGATCGGGATCTTCACCCATGGCCTCGAACCTGGCCCGTGGGATGCTGCCCGCCTTCCTAAGTACCTACCAGTCAGCCCGGCGCCTACATTGTGCTTGCGCTTTCTCTGGCTGCTCTGTTCCGGTCAGGTTTTTCGCCTCCCTTAATAAAGGCGTCACCGGAACGTTTCTATTGTGCACGGATCGAACCCGTGTCTTGAGCAGGAAACTCTAAAAAAATGACCAATCATCATCACATTCAGCGCGCATTCGGCACGCTTTCTCAGGCCTTCGCTCCACTGCAGTGCCTGATCGTTGCTCCCCGCAAGGGCAGCTTCAGCTTCACCCTGGTAGACGAACACGGCGTGGCATGCCACACCGAACGTCTTTACCCAGAGCAGTACACTGGCGCAGAGCCGCTGCAGGCGGTGATCGACCGCACGCGCCAGTCGCTGGTCGCATGAACGAATGGGCGAAGATTCGCCCCGTGAATGTGCCACTCTGATTGCTGCTAGCGCTGCACCGGTGTAATTGCCACAAGGCATATAGCCTGATCGCAGCGGCAGCAATCGATTTAAAAACAGCCCTTTACACCATGAATATCACACTAGACTTCAACTCGAGCGGTGCGAGCCGCTTCCGATGGGTGTGATCCTTCAGCCAGCTGCCAAGCTCCCCGCACCCATCGGTCCCTGACAGTTCGAGGGCACCATGGGTATCGCTGCGAACGAATTGAGCCGTTATGTCATCCGCCCCACGCTGGTCTATCTAGGGCGGCACAACGCGAGCGCAGAAGCCTTGCTCCTGGGCGTCGCTGCCAGCCAGTCTTGCCTTGGCCAGGCCTTGCACGACCGCCGTGGCCACGGGCTGTACCGCATCGGTGAGACGCGTCATCGGGCGCTGTGGGATTGTTACCTCGCCCGTGATCCGGAATTGGCCAGCCTGGTGCGTGGGCTGGCCAGTCAGCATGCCTTCCTTGGCGGTCCACATCTGGAACTGACCGTCAATCTGCGCTACGCCACCGCCATCGCCTGGATGCTCATCGAGGAACAGGCAACACCGCTCCCGGCCGCCGACGATGTGCTCGGCCTGGCCAGGATCTGGCGACAGACCTTTCATCCGCAAGGGCGCCTGCGTGACTTCACCCAGGCGTGGGATTGCTGGGTAAACCCGAGGGTTGCGGAGCCATCATAGGAACCTTCTTACGAAAGAATCAGAATTGCTGCTTATTTTGGTCGGATTGTCCTACAAAACCGCTCTATCTCCGCGTATACAGCCTATGGCGTACTTCGCGATTTGTTGGTAGCTTTTGGCCCCGGAGATCCCAAGGAGTTCTAATAATGAAAACAGTCATGCTCAAAACCTCCCTCGGCGTCGCAATCGCGGTCGCCTCTAGCCAACTCTTCGCCAGCGGTTTCGCGCTCAACGAGCAAAGCGTCAGTGGTATGGGGACAGGTTTCGCGGGTCGTTCTTCGGCTGCTGACGACGCCAGCACCATTTACGGTAACCCTGCCGGCATGTCGCGCCTCAAGCGCGAACAGGTCACCGTAGGGGGCGCGGCAGTCATCGCCAAATCCGATATTTCCGGCCGCGGCAGCAACCTGGGTGGGGAAACCGACGGTGACATGGTGCCGGTGGTCGGTGTGCCGATGGGTTACTACGTCAAGCCGCTCGACGATCACTGGAGCGTGGGCTTCGGCGTCTACGTGCCCTTCGGCCTGGTGACCGACTACGGCAGCGACGACGCTGCGCGCTATTGGGGCAAGAAGAGCCACGTCGAAGTGGTGACCTTCCAGCCGACCATCAGCTATGCCTTCAACGACAAGGTGTCCATCGGCTTCGGTCCGACCATCAACCGGATCAAGGGTGAATTGGGTTCCAATACCATTAACCCTTTCACGCCGGGCCGCAACGATGGCGAAGTCAAGATCAAGGGTGACGACACGGCGGTCGGCTACAACATCGGTGTGATGGTGCAAGCCACTGACCGCACCCGTCTGGGCCTGACCTATCACTCGATGGTCGACTACAAGCTCGAAGGCAAGACCCGCGTCAACAACCCATTGATCGGACCATTCAGCGGTAGCAAGTTCGACGCCGAGCTGAAGATCAAGACACCTGAGTCGGTAGACTTCTCGGTCACCCACGAACTCGACGATCAGTGGACCCTCTATGCGGGCAGCACCTGGACGCGTTGGAGCCGGTTGAAAGACATCACCGTCAACAACGAGGTGCCTGCGCCGCTGGCAGCTCAATTCGGCACCATCAGCGAAGAGCAGAACTGGCACGACACCTGGGCGCATGCTGTGGGTGCTTCTTACAAGGTCAACAAGGAATGGACCTTGCGTACTGGCTTTACCGTCGACCAGTCGCCGACCAACAACCAGGATCGTTCGCCGCGCATCCCTACCGGCGATCGCAAGATCTTCAGCTTGGGAGCGGGTTACAGCCCGACCGACGACGTGACCATCGATGTGGCGTATTCCTACCTGTGGGAGGAAGACACCAAGGTGAACCTGGCCAGCCGGACCAAAGGGAGCTATCAGGCCAAGTATGAGAACAGCGCTCACGGGATTGGTGCTTCGCTGACTTATCGGTTCTGATTGGGTTTTGAGGTTGTGAGAAGACCGCCCTTGTGGCGGTTTTTTCTTTGGGGCTTTTAGGGCTGCTTTTCTTGGGGTGAAGATCCGGATTTTAAGGTGATGCTTGGTCACCTTTTCGCCCTTACGGCGACCTACTTTTTTTTCTTGGAAAAAAGTAGGCAAAAACCGCTTGCTTCCCGCATACGGCCCCTGCGCTGCGCGCAGGGGTTCCCTCGCGCCGGCGTCGCTCCGGGAGGACCGCGCTTAGGGGCCGTCCTGGCCCCAAGCGCTTGACGGGCATCCATGCCCGTCACCTCCCTGCGCAACGCCTCTGCTCGGCCTCCTGAGGTCGCGATGGGCGGTGTTTGAGCTACCGCGCACTAAGATCAAGATCAAGATCAAGATCAAGATCAAGATCAAGATCAAGATCAAGATCAAGATCAAGATCAAGATCAACGGCAACGGCAACGGCAACGGCAACGGCAACGGCAACGGCAACGGCAACGGCAACGGCAACGGCGGTTTGATCGCGCAGCGCTCCAGAGCATCTGCCCCACCGCCCTGCTTCTAAGCGCGCGCTAGTTCAGACGCCGCCCATCGCGACCTCAGGAGGCCGAGCAGAGGTGGCATGGAGGGGGTTGACGGGCATGGATGCCCGTCAAGCGCTTGGGGCCATGGATGGCCCCTAAGCGCGGTACCCCCGGAGTGCCACCGGCGCGAGGGAACCCCGCAGCGCAGCGAAGGGGCCGGATGCGGGAGCAAGCGGTTTTTGCCCCCCTTTTTTCCAAGAAAAAAAGGGGGTCGCCGTAAGGGCGAAAAGGTGAATCAGCCTCACCCAATCCACCGGATAAGCCCACCAAAAAAAGCAGCCCCCCAAAACCCAAAACCCAAACCCCCAACAGCCAATCACCCACCAACCCGAGTCAACTCAACAACACAACAACCCCCAGAAACCTCAACCCCCACCACCCCCTCACGACCACTCACCAGCAAACAGTCATAACCCCCCAACAAAACCCCACCCCCATCAACCTCAACCCCCACCTCCCCGCCCCCCGCAAACACCACCACCGTCCCAGCATCACTAAAGAATCGAGCCCGCCCCTCAAACCACTGCAACCGAGCCCTATAAAGATCAGGCGCATAAATGAGGTTGAAATCCCGAATCCCCCCACCAGGCAACGTACAAGCCACCTCACTGTCCCCCTTGAAGGCAAAGGCATCGAACACCCGCAACAACCGGCTCCGCTGCCCATCCACCGTCAAGTACATACCATCACCCTGCAATACACTGATGATCCGCTGATACCCCGCAAACCGTGAAAAGCCCCCAGAAGACTCGATATCGGCAATCGACAACCGCCAGCCAAAGCCCTCGAGCCCCTCCCCCGCATCGCGGGCAATTTCTTCAGTGGAGCCACCCCCGTTCTTCCAGGGCATGCGCGGATAATCGCGGGCACGCAACACACGGACCCCGCTCATTTGCTGAACCGTCCTTCCAGGCGATGGCGCGAGCCAGGGTGAATCAACCGCGCCGCGGTGACCGGCTGACGCCCCGACCACGTACGTCGACGAATGAGCAAGCAAGGTTCACCACGCTCGATCTGCAACAACTGGCATTCGTCGGGCTCCGCCAGGATCGCCTCGACCACATGCTCGCCCTCGGTCAAAGGCGCCACTTGCGACAAATAGGCGTAGGGCGTCTGCCGGGTGAAGTCCTGCTCCAGGTAACCCGGCGCGATGGCGGCGTTGACGTAGCGGTCTTCGATCTGCACCGGCACCTCGTTTTCGAAGTGCACGATCAGCGAATGAAACACCCGCTGGCCTTCGCGCATGTCCAGCGCCAGGGCGCGCTCGGAGCCGGCCGCTTCCTCGGCGAGGACGATCACCTGACAGCGGTGCCGATGGCCGCGACTGGCGATCTCGTCGGCGATGTTGTTGACTTCGAACAGCGCCGAGCGGGTCTTGGGCTCGGCGACGAAGGTGCCGACACCCTGCATGCGCACCAGCAGCCCGTCGGCAGTGAGCTCGCGCAGGGCGCGGTTGATGGTCATGCGGCTGAAGCCCAACTGGCTGACCAGCTCGCTCTCCGACGGCACGCGGTGATGCGGCGGCCAACTGCCGGTTTCGATCTGCTGGACGATCATCTGCTTGACCCGGGCATACAGCGGCGCCGGCCCTTCGCCCATCTGGGCCACCAGCGCGGAGACGGAGGGTGTCGGCACGGTCGTGCATCCTTGTGCAAAGTGAGTGGCGGTAGCTTGCCGCAGTTTACCCGGCAGGCAAACGTCTGTATATGTATATACAAATAACCACAGGGTGACCGACCGATGTCCGCCTATTTCGCCGAACGTGCCCTGCTGCCTTCGGGCTGGGCCAGCAACGTGCGCCTGGAAGTCTGCGCCAACGGACAGATCCAACGCCTGGACTGCGACGCCAGTGCCGAAGGTGCCGAGCGCCTCGCCGGCCCGCTGCTGCCGGGCATGCCCAACCTGCATTCGCACGCCTTCCAGCGCGCCATGGCGGGCCTGGCCGAAGTGGTCGGCAACCCCAACGACAGCTTCTGGACCTGGCGCGACCTGATGTACCGCCTGGTCGGCCTGATCACCCCCGACCAGTTGCAGGTCATCGCCCGCCAGCTCTACATCGAGATGCTCAAGGCCGGCTACACCTCGGTGGCCGAGTTCCACTACGTGCACCATGACGCCGCCGGCCAGCCGTACGCAGACCCCACCGAGCTGTCACGCCAGGTCAGCGCTGCCGCCAGCGCCAGCGGTATCGGTCTCACCCTGCTGCCGGTGCTCTACAGCCATTCCGGCTTTGGCGGGCAGGCTCCGAACGACGGCCAGCGCCGCTTCATCAACTCCACCGAACAGTACCTGCGCCTGCAGCAGCAACTCGCGCCGCTCGTGGCCGCACAACCTGCGCAACACCTGGGGCTGTGCTTCCACTCGCTGCGCGCGGTCACCCCACGGCAGATCGCCGAGGTGCTGCAGGCCAGCGATGCCACCTGCCCGGTGCATATCCATATCGCCGAGCAACAGAAGGAAGTCGACGACTGCCTGAGCTGGAGCGGGCGCCGCCCTTTGCAGTGGCTGTATGAGCACGTGCCGGTGGATCAGCGCTGGTGCCTGGTCCACGCCACCCATGCCGAAGCCGACGAAGTCAGCGCCATGGCGCGCAGCGGCGCGGTGGCCGGGCTGTGCCTGACCACCGAGGCCAACTTGGGCGACGGCCTGTTTCCGGCCGTGGCGTTCCTTGCCCAGGGCGGACGCCTGGGCATCGGCTCGGACAGCCATGTCTCGCTCAGCGTGGTCGAGGAACTGCGCTGGCTGGAGTACGGCCAGCGCCTGCGCGACCAACGCCGCAACCGCTTGTACCGCAGCGACCAGCCGATGGTCGGCCGCACGCTGTTCGACGCGGTCGTGGCCGGCGGCGCGCAGGCGCTGGGGCAAAACGTCGGCGAACTGGCGGTCGGCAAGCGCGCCGACTGGCTGGTGCTCGACGGTCAGGATCCGTACATCGCCACCTCGCAGGGCGACGCCGTGCTCAACCGCTGGCTGTTCGCCGGCAGCGACCGGCAGGTGCGCGATGTGATGGTCAACGGACGGTGGGTGGTGAGACAGGGGCGCCATGCCCTGGAAGACGACAGTGCCCAGGCGTTCGCGCAGGTGTTGCGCGCATTACTGGGCTGAGTGAAGCGCGGCCACTTCAGTAGAGGGCCGCGCGATTCGCACCGATCAGTGCCGGGCGACGATCTGCTTGTCCGACACACGCCAGACCAGCCGGCTGGTGTCATAGCCCTGCTGGCGCGCCTTGGACAGCAAGTGCTCGCGCTGCCAGGCCGGCAGGCTCGGGGTCCGCGACAAGATCCACAGATAGCGACGGTTCGGACTGCCGACGATTGCCGTCTGGTAGTGCTCGTCCACGTACAGAATCCAGTAATCGGCGCGGGTCAGACCCGGCACCAGGCGGCTGAACCAATTGTCGAACTCCACCCACAGCTTGTCGGTGTGCCCCGGCTCTTCAATGCCCGCATGGCCCTCGGCGCGCAGCCACTCGTCACCCTCGGTGCGGCAGCGATTGAGCACGCCCAGGCTACCGTCGGGCTTGAGGTTGTAATGGGCTTCGGACTGCGCGCAGTCCTGCTGGAAGCGCATCGGCAAGCGCGCCAGTTCGTACCATTTGCCCTGATAGCGCTTGAGGTCGACGTGGCCGGAGGTCTTGGGCGCCAGCGGATCCACCGACGAACTCGCACAGCCGCCCAGCGCCAGCGCCAAACCCAGCGCCAGCAGCACAGGCCAGCGCTTCATTTGAGGCCCTGCCCGGAGTACATCAGCACTTTGTCGGCGGCGTACTGGACGCTGATGAAGCTGCTCTCGTCGCCCCAGGTACAACTGCTCATACCCAGCGCACCGGAGCATTCCTTCGGCGTGCCGAGCAATTGCTCGACCTCGACCTTGGTCATGCCGGCCTTGAGCTTGGCGTAGTTTTCCTGGTTGATCTTGCTGCACGCGGTCAGCACGACCATCAACGACAGCAGGGCGATAGAACGCAACGACATGAAGGGCTCTCCTGGAGATGAATGCAACAGGCGAGACAGCCTGCAGAGCCCTTAGAAGCGAAAATGCCTCCCCGGTTCCCTGACAAGCCTGCTTTCGTATCAGACCGTTCGTCGGCACACGCCCACCACGACGCACCGCGTGTAAGCGCGGTGCGTCAAGGGCGATGCAAGGGGAAAACGGAGCCCGGAAGCGGGCCCCGTCAACTCAGAACCGGGAGCCCGGTTCGAGCAGGAAATCCATCTCTTCGCTGGTGCTGGGACGATCGAGCACCAGGTTGCGATGGGGGAAGCGACCGAAGCGCTCGATCACTCGCTGGTGCTGCTCGGCGTAGTCGAGGAAGCCTTCGAACAGACGACGGTTGGCCTCGGGCTGCTCGTCCAGCAGCGCGCGGTAGCGCTCCACGCTCAGGTTCTGCCAGTCCAGCACCTCGGCGTGCTCCAGCACCAGCAGCACGAACACCCGCTGGATCGGCAGCAACTGGTAATCCCAGCCCTTTTGCAGGCCCTGCATGGCCACCACCTGCGCACGCCGGTCGCCCTCGAAAGCGCGCGGCGTGTCGCGGTAGATCATGCGCGGGAGCTGGTCGAGCAACAGCAGCAGCCCCAGCCAGCCTTGCGGGCTCTGCTGCCAGTCCTCGAGCCCACCGGCCAGGGCCTGCTCGACCTGATCGCCGAACAGCGCCTGGGCGTCGGCGTCATGGTGCTTGCCGAACCACAGCGTGCTCTTCTCGTCAGCCACGGCCTGGGCACTGCTGCCCCAACCGAACCACCACTCCAGCAACGGCTGCCAAGGTGCGAGCATGTTTTACTCCTTGTGATAGGCGGTGACGCGCTCGACCTCTTGCTTCGAGCCGAGGATGACCGACACGCGCTGGTGCAGGCTCTCCGGCTTGATGTCGAGGATGCGCTCGTAACCGTTGGTCGATGCGCCACCGGCCTGCTCGATGATGAAGGACATCGGGTTGGCTTCGTACATCAGGCGCAACTTGCCCGGCTTGCTCGGCTCGCGAGCGTCGCGCGGGTACATGAACAGGCCGCCACGGGTGAGGATGCGGTGCACGTCCGCTACCATCGAAGCGATCCAGCGCATGTTGTAGTTCTTCTGCAGCGGACCGGTCTCACCGGCCAGCAGCTCGTCGACGTAGCGCTTGACCGGGGCTTCCCAGTGACGCTGGTTGGACATGTTGATGGCGAACTCGGCGGTGGTTTCCGGCACGCAGATGTTTTCGTGGGTAAGCACGAAGCTGCCCAGCTCGCGGTCCAGGGTGAAGCCCTTGACGCCGTTGCCCAGGGTGAGGATCAGCATGGTCTGCGGGCCGTAGATGGCATAACCGGCGGCGACCTGCTCGGTGCCTGGCTGCAGGAAGGCGTTCTCGTTCAGGGTTTCGTTCTGGCTCAGGTACTCGTTCGGGCAGCGCAGTACCGAGAAGATGGTGCCGACCGAGACGTTGACGTCGATGTTCGACGAACCGTCCAGCGGGTCGAAGACCAGCAGATAGGCGCCTTTGGGATAACGGCCCGGAATCTGGTAGGCGTTGTCCATTTCCTCGGACGCCATGCCGGCCAGGTGGCCGCCCCACTCGTTGGCCTCCAGCAGGATGTCGTTGGAAATGACGTCGAGTTTCTTCTGCACTTCGCCTTGCACGTTTTCGGTGCCCATGCTGCCCAGCACGCCGCCCAGGGCGCCTTTGGACACGTGGTGGCTGATTTCCTTGCACGCGCGCGCCACCACTTCGATCAGGAAGCGCAGATCGGCAGGAGTGTTGTTGCTGCGGGTCTGCTCAATCAGATAGCGACTCAGGGTAACGCGGGACATGTATGGCTCCGAAAAGGAAGAGGGGGTAAAAACCCTCGCAGTTTACAGGGAGAGCTGCGCCCTAGCGAGCGTCGAGGTGGGGCTGGGCAGTGAGACGACGAATAAGGTCGGGAGTTCAGCCGCGCCGGTGATCCTGCTGGCCGACAGATGCAGGTTCACCGGCGCGGCCTGAGCTCAATCCAAGGCCTTCCAGATATCGGTCGCGTACTCGCGAATGGTGCGGTCCGAGGAGAACCAGCCCATCCGCGCGGTGTTGAGCACCGCCATGCGCCACCAGTCCTGCGGCGCGTGCCACAGCTCCTCGACACGCCGCTGGGCATCCCAGTAGGCGTCGAAGTCGGCGCAAACCAGGAAGCGGTCGTAGGCGATCAGACCGTCGATCAGCCCGGCGTAGCGCCCCGGATCGTCCGGCGAGAACACCCCGCTGCGAATGGCCTGCAACACGTCGCCCAGGCGCCCGGAGGCGTCGATCGCCGCCGTGGCGCCGAAGTCGCCGGCGCGCTTGCGCGCTTCCACCTGCTGCGCGGTCAGGCCGAAGATGAACATGTTCTGCGCGCCCAACTGCTCGCACATCTCGACGTTGGCGCCATCGAGCGTGCCGATGGTCAGCGCGCCATTGAGGGCGAACTTCATGTTGCTGGTGCCGGACGCCTCGTAGCCGGCCGTGGAGATCTGCTCGGAGAGGTCCGCCGCCGGAATGATGCTCTCGGCCAGGCTGACGTTGTAGTTGGGCAGGAACACCACCTTGAGCAGGCCGCGCACGGTCGGGTCGTTATTGACCACCCGGGCGATGTCGTTGGTCAGCTTGATGATCAGCTTGGCCTGGTGATAACTGGCCGCCGCCTTGCCGGCGAAGATCTTCACCCGCGGCGCCCACTGGGTGCCGGGATCGTTGCGCATGGCCTGGTACAGCGCCACGGTGTGCAGCAGGTTGAGCAACTGGCGCTTGTACTCGTGGATGCGCTTGACCTGCACATCGAACAGCGCCTCGGGATTGACCGTGACGCCGACCCGGTCCTGGATGATGCTGGCCAGGGCGCGCTTGCTGTGCAGGCGCTGGGCCGCGAACTGTTTACGGAAGGTGTTCTTTTCGGCGAACGGCTCCAGCGCCTTGAGCCCGCCTTGCGGGTCGTCCAGCAGCCCGGCGCCCAGCGCCTCGACCAGCATGGCCGTGAGCGGCGGGTTGGCCTGGTACAGCCAGCGGCGGAAGGTGATGCCATTGGTCTTGTTGTTGATGCGCTGCGGGTAGAGCTTGTGCAGTTCGGCGAACACCGTGCTCTTCATCAATTGGCTGTGCAGCGCCGACACCCCGTTGACGCTATGCGAACCGAGGAACGCCAGGTTGCCCATGCGCACGCGCCGGCCGTTGTCTTCCTCGATCAGCGACACCGCGCGCAGCACGTCGAAGTCATGCTGCCCTTTGGCGCGCAGCGCATCGATGTGGTACGCGTTGATCAGGTAGATGATCTGCATGTGCCGCGGCAGCATGCGCTCCATCAGCGCCACCGGCCAGGTCTCCAGCGCCTCGGGCAGCAGCGTGTGGTTGGTGTAGGCCAAGGTGCCGACGGTCAGCTCCCAGGCGGTGTCCCACGGGATCTCGTGCTGGTCCACCAGCAGGCGCATCAGCTCGGCCACGGCGATCGAGGGGTGCGTGTCGTTGAGCTGGATCGCGGCCGCATCCGGCAGGTTGAGCAGGTTCTGGTGCATGTTCAGGTGACGGCGCAGCAGGTCCTGCAGCGAGGCGGAGACGAAGAAGTACTCCTGGCGCAAGCGCAGTTCCTGCCCCGCTTCGGTGCTGTCGGCCGGGTACAGCACCCGCGAGATGCTCTCGGCGCGGGCCACCTCGGCCACCGCGCCCAGGTGGTCGCCGGCGTTGAAGCGCTCCAGGTGCAGCTCTTCCAGCGCCCGCGCACGCCACAGGCGCAGGGTGTTGACGCTGGAGCCGCGCCAGCCCACCACCGGCGTGTCGTAGGCCACCGCGCGCACGGTCTCGCCCGGCGTCCACACCTGACGCGCCACGCCGTGGGCGTCATGCAGGGTCTCGACGCTGCCGCCGAAACTGATCGGGTAGATCACCTCGGCGCGCTCGAACTCCCAGGGGTTGCCGAAATCCAGCCAGTTCTCGGTCTGCTCCTGCTGCCAGCCATCGACGATGGCCTGGCGGAACAACCCGTGCTCGTAGCGGATGCCATAGCCATGGGCAGCGATGCCGAGGGTCGACATGCTCTCCATGAAGCAGGCGGCCAGCCGCCCCAGGCCACCGTTGCCCAGCGCCGCGTCGGGCTCCAGCAGACGGATGCGCTCCAGGTCCACGTCCAGGCCTTCCAGGGCTTCGCGAGCGATCTCCAGATAGCCCAGGTTGCTCAGGCTGTCGTACAGCAAGCGACCGATGAGAAATTCCAGGGAGAGGTAATAGACCCGCTTCTGACTGCGCCGGTAAGCCTGGCGCGTGTGATCCATCCAGTGATCGACCATGTGATCACGTGCGGCCAGGGCGATGGCTTCGAACCAGTCGTGGTCGAAGGCGTGTTCCGGATCCTTGCCGACCGCGTAGGTCAGTTTGTCCAGTACAGCGGTGCGAAAAGCAGCCACCTCGGCGTCACGCGCTTTGGGTTCCTGAGACATCGGGCATCCTCGGGCAAGTTGACGAATACGCAAGGGAGAGTGATGAGACTAGACCCTTCGACAGGGCGTTGACATGACGGTTCGCAGTTTTCATGCCTAGCCGGGGTATCCGGCAAAAGGTTGTACATAATTTGTACAACTCCGGTATGATCGCGCGCCCTCAGCCCCAGATCCGCCCGAAAACGATGAAACCGACCCTGATTGCCGCCGCCGAAGTCGACCGCCTGGAAACCTGGCAACGCTACGCCAGCCACATGTGCGGGGGCTGCCACTCGACCTGCTGCACGCTGCCGGTGGAAGTGAAGATCAAGGACTTGATCCGCATCGGCGTGGTGGACGAATTCGAAAAGGACGAGCCGCCGAAGAACGTCGCCAAGCGCCTGCAGAAAGACGGCATCATCGAGCGTTTCAATCAGAAGTCGGGGATCTTTACCCTGACCCGCATGAGCAACGACGACTGCCTCTATCTGGACCGCAAGAGCCGGCTGTGCACCATTTATGACAAGCGCCCGGACACCTGCCGCAATCATCCCAAGGTCGGACCACGGCCGGGGTATTGCGCCTACAAGCCGAAGAAAGTTTGAAGCGGCAAGCGGCAAGCGGCAAGCGGCAAGAAAGAGCAAGAGCAAGAGCAAGAGCAAGAGCAAGAGCAAGAGCAAGAGCTTTGAGGGCGTAATGGGCTTCGCCTCAGCCGGGCTGGGCGCCTGCGCGGCCGTCTTCGACGACGAAGCGCCTCAACGTGGAGATCGTCGCTGCGGGATCGCGGCGCTCTGAAATCACCTGGAAGCGCGTTGTCATTTGTCGCGGCTCCAAGGTCACCGAGACATAGCCGCTATCGCTGCCTTTGGCTGGGATACAGGGCTGTTCGCTACGGTACACCTGGAACTGCGCGAGCTGGTCAAAATCGATGCGGCAGCAGACGCGCATGTGCCACGCACAGCGCCGGGCGGATCGTGCGCAAGAACTGATCGCGAGCGGGTCACTGGCGTGCAGTGACCCGTGTTTTTTTTCAGTCATCTGCGCTCGCTACTCTGCCCAGTAGATCGTGGACACGTGCAGACCTCAGGTAACCACCAGCATGACAGACACCCCCAAAGACAAACGCGATGGCGTGACACCAAGCCCTTCGCCTCAAGACCCCAACCGTAGACGCTTCATCGGCGGCGCCGCACTGCTGGGGGTCGGCCTGACCCTGGGCGCTTGCGAGGACACCGAGAAGCCACGCACGCCGCCCAGCCGCCCGCCGCTGGGCGCGGAGGAACTGGACGAGGCGCTGCAACGGCAGGTCAAGACCGTCGTGGTGATCTATGCCGAGAACCGCAGCTTCAACAACCTGTTCGCGGACTTCCCCGGATTGCAGAAGCCGCTGTCGTCGCTGGCGCCAGCCGATTATCGCCAGCTCGACCGAGATGGCAGCGCGTTACCGTCGCTGCCTGCACCCTGGGGAGGGGTGCTGCACGTCGGGCCTCAGACCGTGGATGGCGTGACTTACCCCACCGGGCAGGCGTTTCAGGACAACGTGCCCAACGCACCTTTCGCGCTGAAAGGTCCACAGGGCGAAGACTTGCCGTTCAGTCTCGTGACCCGCGACTTGTGGCATGTGTTCTACCAGAACCAGATGCAGATAAACGGGGGCAAGAACGACGGGTTCGTCGCCTGGGGCGATTCGGGCGGGCTGGTGATGGGCCACTATGCGCAGTCGCGCTACGAGTTGCGCTTATGGGATGTCGCCAAGGAGTTCGTGCTCTGTGACAACTTCTTCCAGGGTGCTTTCGGCGGCTCGTTCCTCAATCACCACTACCTGGTGGCAGCCAGACCGCCCTACTACCCAGATGCGCTGAACTCGGTCGCCAAGTCGCAGATCGCCACGCTGCAGTCCGACGACCCGACCGACCCGCGCCTCAAGCCGCTTCCCACCTCGCCTGCCAGCGCCATGGACGGCCCTCCACAGTTTGGCCCCAGCGCCCTGACACCCGATGGCTACGGCGTGAACACCCTGGCGCCGCCCTACTGGCCCACATGGATACGCGATCCAGAACGCCCGGACTACTCCAAATCCGGATTGCCCAATGTCATGGTCGCGCAGACGCACGAACACATTGGCGACAAGCTGTCCAAAAAGAACGTGGACTGGGCGTGGTACGCGGGCGCCTGGCAAGCCACCCTGGAGCAATTCAAGGATTCGGGCGGCATTCCGAAGATCCCCAACTTCCAGTTCCATCACCAGCCGTTCAATTACTTCCAGCAGCAGGGACCGGACAATCCCGCCGAGCGCACGCGAAGACTGCGCGACGCAGGGCTGGGCGACACGCCGGCCACCAATCTGTTTCTACGTGACGCGCAAGCCGGAACGCTGCCTGCGGTGACCTTCTACAAGCCCCAAGGCAATCTCAACATGCACGCCGGCTATGCCGATGTCGCGTCCGGCGACCGGCATATCAACCGCGTGTTGAAGGTGCTGCGAGAAAGCCCGCAATGGAACGACATGGTGGTGATCGTCACCGTCGATGAAAACGGCGGCTGGTGGGACCACGTCGCCCCGCCGGCAGGCGACAGATGGGGCCCTGGCTCACGGATTCCCGCGCTGGTGGTCTCGCCCTTCGCCCGTAAAGGCACGGTCGACCACACCGTGTACGACACTGGCTCGATCCTGCGCTTCATCACGCGGGTGTTCAAACTGGAAACCCTGGAAGGTCTCAAGCACCGCGACGAGGCGATGATCGCTCGCGGCCAGCAGCCCATGGGCGATCTGACCAACGCCTTGCAGTTCGGCGCCTAGCTCACCCAAGTGAGCCCACCGCACACTTGCCGCTTGCCGCAAAAAAAACGCCCCCGGCCTTTCGACCGGGGGCGTTTTCATTCAGCCAGCGCTCACTCAGTTCTTGGCTTTCTTGGCAGCGCGGGTACGCTCGCCTTCGTCCAGGATCTTCTTGCGCAGACGGATCGACTTGGGCGTCACTTCGCACAGCTCGTCGTCCTGGATGAATTCCAGGGCCTGCTCGAGGGTGTGGCGAACCGGCGGAACCAGGGCGATGACTTCGTCTTTGCCCGAAGCACGCATGTTGTCCAGCTTCTTGCCCTTGGTCGGGTTCACGCCCAGGTCGTTGTCACGGCTGTTCAGACCGATGATCTGACCGTTGTAGATCTCCTGACCGTGCTCGACGAACAGCTTGCCGCGCGCCTGCAGGGTTTCCAGCGAGTAGGTCAGAGCCTTGCCGGTTTCGACCGACACCAGGACGCCGTTCAGACGACCGGACATCTGGCCCGACTTCATGGTGTCGTAGCGGTCGAAGATCGAGGTCAGGATGCCTGCGCCGTTGGTCAGGGTCAGGAACTGGTTACGGAAACCGATCAGACCACGGGCTGGAATGTTGTACTCCAGACGCACACGGCCTTTGCCATCCGGCACCATGTTGGTCAGGTCGCCCTTACGCAGGCCCATCTCTTCCATCACCTTGCCCTGGGATTCTTCAGGGATGTCGATGGTGACGTTCTCGAACGGTTCCTGCTTGACGCCGTCCACTTCGCGGATGATCACTTCAGGACGGCCTACGGCCATCTCGAAGCCTTCACGGCGCATGGTTTCGATCAGTACCGACAGGTGCAGTTCGCCACGGCCGGAGACCTTGAACTTGTCCGGGGAGTCGGTCTCTTGAACGCGCAGGGCTACGTTGTACAGCAGCTCCTTGTCCAGACGGTCCTTGATGTTACGGCTGGTGACGAACTTGCCTTCCTTGCCGCAGAACGGCGAGTCGTTGACCTGGAAGGTCATCGAAACGGTGGGCTCGTCGACGGTCAGCGGCTTCATCGCTTCCACGGCAGTCGGGTCGCACAGGGTGTCGGAGATGAACAGCTCGTCGAAACCGCTGATGCAGACGATGTCGCCGGCCTGGGCTTCTTCGACGTCCACACGGTGCAGACCGTGGTGACCCATCAGCTTGAGGATACGGCCGTTGCGCTTCTTGCCGTCGGTGTCGATGGCGACCACCGGGGTGTTCGGCTTGACGCGACCACGGGCGATACGGCCAACGCCGATGACGCCGAGGAAGCTGTTGTAGTCCAGTGCCGAGATTTGCATCTGGAACGGACCGTCACGGTCGACCGAAGGCGCAGGTACGTTGTCGACGATCGACTGGTAGAGCGGGGTCATGTCTTCGGCCATGGCGGTGTGGTCCAGGCCGGCGATGCCGTTCAGGGCCGAGGCGTAGACCACTTGGAAGTCCAGTTGGTCGTCGGTGGCGCCGAGGTTGTCGAACAGGTCGAAGATCTGGTCCAGGACCCAGTCAGGACGCGCGCCCGGACGGTCGACCTTGTTGATCACGACGATCGGCTTCAGACCGGCTTCGAAGGCCTTCTTGGTCACGAAGCGGGTTTGCGGCATCGGGCCGTCCTGGGCGTCGACCAGCAGCAGTACCGAGTCGACCATCGACATCACACGCTCGACCTCGCCACCGAAGTCGGCGTGGCCGGGAGTGTCGACGATGTTGATGTGGTAGCCATTCCAGTTGATGGCGGTATTCTTCGCCAGAATGGTGATGCCGCGCTCTTTTTCCTGGTCGTTGGAGTCCATGACGCGCTCGTCGTTGAGCTCGTTACGTTCCAGGGTGCCGGACTGGCGCAGGAGTTTGTCGACCAGGGTGGTTTTACCATGGTCAACGTGGGCGATGATGGCGATGTTACGCAGATTTTCGATCACAACTGTATCTCGTGCAGAGGATTCGGTGGCCGCCAGTGTAGGCGGCGAATATGTACGAAAGCAGACTCAGCGGGCCCGTGGGTCGGGAGGGCGATGGCGGATGCTGCCGCCATACAGCCCTGGCGTCTTATGCCGGACGATAAACACGCACATTGGCATGTCCCTCACTGAGCAGATGGTGTGCGTGCAAACGGCTCATCACACCCTTGTCGCAATACAGCAAGTACTGGCGCGTGTCGTCCAGGTGCTTGAACTTGCTGTTGATGGCATAGAACGGCATGACCTGTACCTCGATGCCGTCGAGCACCAGCGGCTCGTCTTCCTGGGCATCGGGGTGGCGGATATCGACGACGATCTGGCCAGGCATCGCCTGCGCCACTTCCTCGACCTCGATGTCCTTGCCCAGCTCGTCGATCACATGGTCGATGGAGATGAACCGGGCGCGCTCGATGGCGCGTTCGAGCACGGCCATCTCGAACTGCTTCTCTTCGTGCTCCAGGCGGTGACGCTTGGCATGGGTGGTCGGGTTCACCGAAATCACGCCGCAGTACTCGGGCATGTGCTTGGCGAAATCGGCGGTGCCGATCTGGTAGGCGGTGTCGATGATGTCCTGCTTGTGGCTGGCCAACAGCGGGCGCAGCACCAGCTTGTCGGTGGCCGAATCGATGATCGCCAGGTTCGGCAGGGTCTGGCTCGACACCTGGGAAATCGCCTCGCCGGTGACCAGGGCATCGATCTGCAAACGCTCGGCCATGCGCGCAGCGGCGCGCAGCATCATGCGCTTGAGAGTGACGCCCATGTAGCTGTTGTCGACCTTGCCGAGGATCTCGCCGACCACTTCTTCGAACGGCACGCTGATGAACAGCACGCGCTGGCTGCTGCCGTACTTCTTCCACAGGAAGTGAGCGACTTCCATCACCCCCAGCTCGTGGGCGCGACCGCCGAGGTTGAAGAAGCAGAAATGGGTCATCAGGCCGCGGCGCATCATCTGGTAGGCCGCCACGGTGGAGTCGAAGCCACCGGACATCAGCACCAGCGTCTGCTCCAGCGCGCCCAGCGGGTAGCCGCCGATACCGTCGTGCTGACTGTGGATGACGAACAGGCGCTGGTCGCGGATCTCCAGGCGCACCACCACTTCCGGACGCTTGAGGTCGATACCGGCCGCGCCGCACTGCTGGCGCAACTGGCTACCGACGTAGCGGTCGACGTCCATCGAGGTGAAATCGTGGTGACCCCCGCGCTTGCAGCGCACGGAGAAGCGTTTGCCGGCCAGCAGATGACCGTAGTGCTGCCTGCATTTTTCGACGATGTCGTCGAAGTCGCCCAGCGGATACTCCTGCACTTGCAGGAAGTGGGTGATCCCCGGGGTGCAGGTCAGGCGCTCGATCATCTCGCGCTGAATCTTCTCGTCCTCGAGGCGGGTGACCACTTCGAGATTGTCCCAGACACCGTTGACCACGAGCTCCGGATCCAGATCCTTGAGCACGTTGCGGATGTTCTTGCCGAGCTGGCGGATGAAGCGCTTGCGCACCGGCCGGCTCTTGATGGTGATCTCTGGGAAGACTTTGACGATAAGTTTCATTGGGTTAACAGCGCGCGCGGAGCCTGCCGAAAATGAGGGGCGCGAATTATAGCGGAAACAGGTAGAGATTTGAGCAACTTTTGATCAGAGGTTTACAGATAGGTGCCGCGTGGCGGTCTGACAGTGCTTTTAGCGGCCTGATGGCTGATGAATCGCCGCAGCCCCCAAACAAAGCACGCCTGCCCCACCTCCGCACCATATCAGTGCATTGCCAGCGAATGACGCCTTTTTTAGGTGCGCATCGCCGTTGCAAGGTGCCCTTAGATGCCTATGGACGCCGCCTTTTATCCCGCCCTAGCCATTTTCGGGCACTGGCATGCAATTTGCTCCCTTGTGATGCAGGTAAGCTTGGCCGACTATCCGCGCCCGGCGACACCCTTTTTCCAGGGCAGCGGCCTACCGCGCTCTAGACCATCCGGAGGACAACATGTCGAAGTCGGTTCAACTCATCAAAGATCATGACGTCAAGTGGATTGATCTGCGTTTCACGGACACCAAAGGCAAACAGCACCACGTCACCATGCCGGCTCGCGATGCGCTGGATGATGAGTTCTTCGAAGCCGGCAAGATGTTCGACGGCTCCTCCATCGAAGGCTGGAAAGGCATCGAAGCCTCCGACATGATCCTGCTGCCGGACGATTCGTCCGCCGTGCTGGACCCGTTCACCGAAGAGCCGACCCTGATCCTGGTCTGCGACGTCATCGAACCTTCCACCATGCAAGGCTACGACCGCGACCCACGCGCCATCGCCAAGCGCGCCGAAGAGTTCCTGAAGTCCACCGGTATCGGTGACACCGTATTCGTCGGCCCTGAGCCTGAGTTCTTCATCTTCGACCAGGTCAAGTTCAAGTCGGACATCTCCGGCTCGATGTTCAAGATCTACTCCGAGCAAGGCTCCTGGATGACCGACCAGGACGTCGAAGGCGGCAACAAGGGCCACCGCCCGGCCGTCAAAGGCGGCTACTTCCCGGTTCCGCCGTGCGACCACGACCACGAAATCCGTACCGCCATGTGCAACGCCATGGAAGAAATGGGCCTGGTCGTCGAAGTGCACCACCACGAAGTGGCCACCGCCGGTCAGAACGAAATCGGCGTGAAGTTCAACACCCTGGTCACCAAGGCTGACGAAGTTCAGACCCTGAAGTACTGCGTGCACAACGTGGCCGATGCCTACGGCAAGACCGCCACCTTCATGCCCAAGCCTCTGTACGGCGACAACGGCTCGGGCATGCACGTGCACATGTCGATCTCCAAAGACGGCAAGAACACCTTCTCCGGCGAAGGCTATGCCGGCCTGTCCGACACCGCCCTGTACTTCATCGGCGGCATCATCAAGCACGGTAAGGCCCTGAACGGCTTCACCAACCCGGCCACCAACTCCTACAAGCGTCTGGTGCCTGGCTTCGAAGCGCCGGTCATGCTGGCCTACTCGGCCCGCAACCGTTCAGCCTCGATCCGTATTCCTTACGTGTCCAGCCCGAAAGCTCGCCGCATCGAAGCGCGCTTCCCGGACCCGGCCGCCAACCCGTACCTGTGCTTCGCCGCCCTGCTGATGGCCGGCCTGGACGGTATCCAGAACAAGATCCACCCAGGCGATGCCGCCGACAAGAACCTGTACGACCTGCCGCCTGAAGAGGCCAAGGAAATCCCGCAGGTCTGCGGTAGCTTGAAAGAAGCCCTGGAAGAGCTGGACAAGGGCCGTGCCTTCCTGACCAAAGGCGGCGTGTTCTCCGACGACTTCATCGATGCCTACATCGAGCTGAAGTCCGAAGAAGAGATCAAGGTGCGCACCTTCGTTCACCCGCTGGAATACGACCTGTACTACAGCGTCTGATGACTGCGGCGCTTGCGCCGTAGCGATCAACCCAAACGGCTTCCCTCGGGAAGCCGTTTGTATTTTTACGGTCACGCGGTTCGGACGCGTCCTACTGGTACACAAAAGGGCATTGGCCACACTCAGGTCTCCCATTTCAAGGAGATCGCCATGCGCCTCACCCCGCTCTGCCTGTTGTGCATCCTCGCCCTCACCGGCTGCCTGAAAGCCCCGGATCCCGACCCCACCTTCGAGGCCCTGCTCGACAGCATCGAACAACGTCTGGCCATCGCCGACGCCGTAGCCCTGCACAAGTGGGACAGCGGCCAGCCGGTGCAGGACAGTGCTCGCGAGCAGCAGGTGCTGGAAAGAGTGCGCAAGGCCGCATCGAGCCATAAGGTCAGCCCGCAACGCGCGACCCTGTCCTTCAGCGATCAGATCGAGGCCAACAAGCTGCGCCAGTACCATCTGCTCAGCCAGTGGAGCCTGGTGGAAGCCGCGCCAGACATTCCACGCCTGGACCTCACCCGCGAGATTCGCCCACAACTGGACCTGTTGCAGGCGCAGATGCTTGATCGCCTGGCGCGTTTCGACCGCCACCGGCCCGCGCACTGCGAGCACGCACTGGCCAAGGCCATCGGCCTGCGCTCCAGCGATGCCACTCGCCGCCTCATGCTGATCCGCGCCACCGCAAGCCTCTGCCCACGCGGCTGACGAGCAATGCTCTATATTGGTGCAACAAATAGCTGAACGCCCTGCGGTGCAGCCCAAATCAGGTCAGTTGAATCGATAAAGCGTGAATTATTGAGCCGATTTTGCGCACAACCTGCGCTTCATCGGCCAATTCCGCTTCTTTTCGGAGCCTTGGTTTGTTTCTTGCATTTTCCAGGGCAACCAGCGGCTGACTCGTCTGCTTCTTGAGGCATGCGGGCCGGAACAGCGCCAATAGAGGTCGACAACGCACCATGACCATCAGCGATGCACAGCACCGATTGCTCCTGGACAACCTGACCACCGCGACCCTGCTGCTCAACAGCGAATTGCGCCTGGAGTACATGAACCCGGCCGCCGAGATGCTGCTGGCGGTCAGCGGTCAGCGCAGCCACGGCCAGTTCATCAGCGAACTGTTCACCGAATCGACCGAAGCGCTGCACTCCCTGCGCCAGGCCGTGGAGCAGGCGCATCCGTTCACCAAGCGCGAAGCCCAGTTGACCTCCCTGACCGGCCAGAGCATCACCGTGGACTACGCTGTCACGCCCATCCTGCATCAGGGCAACACCCTGCTGCTGCTCGAAGTGCACCCGCGTGATCGGCTGCTGCGCATCACCAAGGAAGAGGCGCAACTGAGCAAGCAGGAAACCACCAAGATGCTGGTGCGTGGCCTGGCCCACGAAATCAAGAACCCCTTGGGCGGGATTCGCGGCGCAGCACAACTGCTGGCCCGCGAACTGCCCGAGGACGGTCTGCGCGACTACACCAACGTGATCATCGAAGAGGCCGACCGCCTGCGCAACCTGGTCGACCGCATGCTGGGCTCGAACAAACTACCGTCGTTGGCGATGACCAACGTGCACGAAGTGCTGGAGCGAGTGTGCAGCCTGGTGGACGCCGAAGCCCAAGGCAGCATCACCCTGGTGCGCGACTACGACCCAAGCCTGCCGGACGTGCTGATCGACCGTGAGCAGATGATCCAGGCCGTGCTCAACATCGTGCGCAACGCCATGCAGGCGATCAACGGCCAGAACGAATTGCGCCTGGGCCGCATCACCCTGCGCAGCCGCGCCGTGCGCCAGTTCACCATCGGCCACGTGCGCCACCGCCTGGTGGCGCGGATCGAAATCACCGACAACGGCCCCGGCATCCCCGCGCAACTGCAGGACACCCTCTTTTATCCGATGGTCAGCGGACGCCCGGACGGCACCGGGCTGGGCCTGGCCATCACCCAGAACATCATCAGTCAGCATCAGGGGCTGATCGAGTGCGAAAGCCACCCTGGCCACACCACCTTTTCGATTTTCCTGCCCCTGGAACAAGGAGCCACAGCCCCATGAGCCGTAGTGAAACCGTGTGGATCGTCGACGATGATCGTTCCATCCGCTGGGTCCTGGAAAAGGCCCTGCAGCAGGAAGGCATGACCACCCAGAGCTTCGACAGCGCCGACGGGGTCATGGGACGCCTGGCCCGCCAGCAGCCGGACGTGATCATCTCCGACATCCGCATGCCCGGCACCAGCGGCCTGGACCTGCTGGCGCAGATCCGCGAAGCGCACCCGCGCCTGCCGGTGATCATCATGACCGCCCATTCCGACCTGGACAGCGCGGTGGCGTCGTACCAGGGCGGCGCCTTCGAGTACCTGCCCAAGCCATTCGATGTCGATGAGGCCGTGGCGCTGGTCAAGCGCGCCAACCAGCACGCCCAGGAGCAGCAGGCGCTACAAGCCCCACCGACCCTGGCGCGCACTCCGGAGATCATCGGCGAGGCGCCGGCGATGCAGGAGGTGTTCCGCGCCATCGGTCGCCTGAGCCACTCCAACATCACCGTGCTGATCAACGGCGAGTCCGGTACTGGCAAGGAGCTGGTCGCCCACGCCCTGCACCGCCACAGCCCGCGCGCCGCCGCGCCGTTCATCGCCCTGAACATGGCGGCGATTCCCAAGGACTTGATGGAGTCGGAGCTGTTCGGCCACGAAAAAGGCGCCTTCACCGGCGCGGCCAACTTGCGACGCGGCCGCTTCGAGCAAGCCGATGGCGGCACGCTGTTCCTCGACGAAATCGGCGACATGCCCGCCGACACCCAGACGCGCCTGCTGCGGGTGCTGGCCGACGGCGAGTTCTACCGGGTCGGTGGACACCTACCGGTCAAGGTGGACGTGCGCATCATCGCCGCGACCCACCAGAACCTGGAATCGCTGGTGCAGGCCGGCAAGTTCCGCGAAGACTTGTTCCACCGCCTGAACGTGATCCGCATCCATATCCCGCGCCTGGCCGACCGCCGCGAGGACATTCCCGCGCTGGCCCGTCACTTCCTGGGGCGAGCGGCACGAGAGCTGGCAGTCGAACCGAAACTGCTCAAGCCGGAAACCGAAGAGTTCATGCGCAACCTGCCGTGGCCGGGCAACGTGCGTCAGATGGAAAACACCTGCCGCTGGATCACGGTGATGGCCTCGAGCCGCGAAGTGCTGATCAGCGACCTGCCGCCAGAACTGCTCAACCTGCCCCACGACGCGGCACCGATCACCAACTGGGAGCAGGCACTGCGCCAGTGGGCCGACCAGGCCCTGGCCCGCGGCCAGTCGAACCTGCTCGACAGCGCCGTGCCGAGCTTCGAGCGGATCATGATCGAGACCGCCCTCAAGCACACGGCCGGGCGTCGGCGTGATGCGGCGGTGCTGCTGGGCTGGGGCCGCAACACCTTGACTCGCAAGATCAAGGAGCTGGGGATGAAGGTCGATGGCAGCGATGAGGACGACGGCGAGGAACACTGATAGTCAGCGGTCGCTGTCATGACCGGGGCCGCTCATGGCGTGCTGCGGTTCACTTGAGATCTGTTTGGCTGGCATATAGGGGCTGCTGCGCAGCCCATCGCGACACAAGGCCGCTCCTACAGGGTCCGTACACCCCCTATTTCAGGGTTTGCACGGATTTTGTGGGAGCGGCCTTGTGCCGCGATGGGCCGCGAAGCGGCCCTTTTCATGTCTGCCGGGACTTGCACCGATGCAGTGCCCGCTGCACCTGCGCAAGGCACAGGATAGGGAGCACCTCACCGAATAAAACAGTCAAGCCATTGAATTTAAAGGCTTTTAAAAACTGGCACGACACCTGCAATAACACTGATAACGACAGTTTCGGGGACCCCGGTACAGGCAGGTCGGGACATCCCCCTCTTTACTCGCAACACCGCCCGTTTTGGGGACCTTGGTACAGGCAGGCCGAGACTCCCTCTTTTATTCGCAACACCGCCCGCTTCGGGGACCTCGGTACAGGCAGGCCGAGACTCCCCTCTTTTATTCGTGCAGCCTGACCTGCACCCGCCAACGCCCCGCGTCCTCTGCAGCGCTCCAGGTGCCGCGCAGGGGACGCGCGGCCACCAGGCTCAGCACCAGTCCCTCATCGCTACGCTGCAAACGCCAGCCCACCGGCCTTCCTTGCAGGGTCAACTGGCCACGCTGCGGTTTGCCCTCGGCCTGGAACACCAGCGCCACGGTGCCATTGACGTTCTCGCCATGCAGCTTGGGCGAGGCGTTGAACAACAGGTCCAGGCCTTCATCCATGACCTGCACCTGTTCCAGCACACGCGGCTCGGGCGCCGTCAGCCGACCGATCATCAAACCGACCATCACCCCGACGATGGCCATCGACATCAACACCCGCGGCCATGCCTTCGAACGCGGGTCCGGTTCGAGGGTAGAATGCGCGTCATCTTCCTGCCTGGGGCCGTGCATGTTCCACGTCATCCTCTTTCAACCTGAAATTCCGCCGAATACCGGCAATATCATCCGCCTGTGCGCCAACAGCGGCTGCGACCTGCACCTGATCGAGCCGATCGGTTTCGAGCTGGACGACAAGCGCCTGCGCCGGGCCGGGCTGGATTACCACGAGTATGCCACGCTCAAGCGCCACGACAGCCTGGCCCAGTGCCTGGAAAGCCTCGGCCAGCCGCGCCTGTTCGCCTTCACCACCAAGGGCTCGCAGCCGTTCCATGAAGTAGCCTATCAACCCGGCGATGCGTTTTTGTTCGGCCCGGAGAGTCGTGGGCTGCCCGCTGAAGTGCTCGACAGCCTGCCCGCCGAACAACGCCTGCGCTTGCCCATGCGTCCGGGGTGCCGCAGCCTTAACCTGTCCAACACGGTGGCGGTGACGGTGTATGAGGCGTGGCGCCAGCAAGGATTCGCCTGAATCGGCGTAGGAAGGGTGGCCGGCGGCAGAGCGAATCCCTGCTGCCGGCAAAGAGAAGCGTTACTCGACGATGCAGATCCAGCGGTGGTTGCAGCGGTACGGCGCGCGGGTGAAGGCGATATCGACCAGGCGTTTCAGGCCGCGTCGCTTGAGCGCCTGGGTCAGTTCGGCAAGTGTTTCTGCTTCGATAGTCATGCTGTTACCTCGTCAGATTACTGCGTACATAATTCTTGACTGAGGGGACAAACCGGGGATTCATTTTTTTACCGGGCCGATTCGACCACTGGTCCGATAAACGCAAAAGGCCGCATCCTTCAGAGGATGCGGCCTTTTCGATGCAGATGCCGACTCAGTTATCCAGCACGGCCCGTCCGGCGACGCCGCGCTTGCGATGCACCAGCAGCCCGGTGATCACCACGGCGATGCTCAACAGCGCCGTGGCGATGATCTCGATGCGGTGGTCTTCGCGCAGAGCCATCACGCCCAATACGGCGACGATGAAAGCGATGGTGGCCCAGGTCAGCCCCGGGAACAGCCACATCTTGAACGAGATTTTCTCGCCCCGCGCCTCACGCTGGGCACGCATGCGCAACTGCGACACGGCGATCACCAGGTACACCAGCAGGGCGATGGCGCCAGAGCTGGCCAGCAGGAACTCGAACACCTCGGCCGGTGCGAGGAAGTTGGCAAACACGCACAGGAAGGCAGCTGCGGTGGACAGCAGCACGGCCCAGTGCGGGGTGCCCGCGCGGGTGGTGCGCTGGGCGACGGCAGGGGCGTCGCCACGCTTGCTCAGCGAGAACAGCATGCGCGAAGAGGTGTACAGCGCCGAGTTCAAGCAACTGGTGACCGCGATCAGCACGACGATGTCGACGATCAGCTTGGCGTTGGGCACGCCGATCAAGCTCAGCACGGTCTGGTAGGAGCCCTTCTCGGCCAGGGCCGGATCGTTCCACGGCACCATGGCCACCACCAGGAAGATCGACACCAGGTAGAACAGGCAGATCCGCCAGATCACCGAGTTGGTGGCGCGGCTGATCTGCTTGCCCGGATCCTTGGATTCGGCGGCAGCGATGGTGACGATTTCGGTGCCCATGAACGAGAACATCGTGGTCAACATGGCCGCCAGCACCGCACCCAGGCCGTTAGGCATGAAGCCCTGGGTGTCGAACAGGTGGCTGACACCACTGACCTGACTGCCCGGCACCAGGCCGAACATGGCCGCGCAGCCGACCACGATGAAGGCGATGATGGCCAGCACCTTGAGCAGGGCGAACCAGAACTCGAACTCGCCGTAGTTTTTCACGCTGAACAAGTTGGTGACGGTGAGCGCCAGGGTGATGATCAACGAGAAGGCCCACAGATCGACGGCCGGGAACCAGGCATGCAGGATCGCCGCAGCGGCGTTGGCTTCCAGCGGAATCACCAGCACCCAGAACCACCAGTACAGCCAGCCGATGGTGAACCCGGCCCAGCGCCCGATGGCGCGGTCGGCGTAGGTGGAGAAGGAACCTGTGTCGGGCGACGCGACCGCCATCTCGCCGAGCATGCGCATCACCAGCACCACCAAGGTGCCCGCTGCGGCATAGGCCAGCAGTACGGCAGGGCCGGCAGCGGCGATGGCGTGGCCGGAGCCGACGAACAGGCCGGCGCCGATCACGCCGGCAATGGAGAGCATGGTGACATGCCGTTGTTTGAGCCCCTGAGCGAGGTCATTGGAATTGTGCTTACCGCTCATAAAACTACCTTTGTAAGGAGTGGACCACCCGATTACTGGAACGAAGCGCGCCAAGGGTTGATTTAGACGGCTTGGCAATCGGCGTCTTGCTGCTGGCAATAACTGCGCCAGCGGTGCAGGTCATGCACATGAATCTTCGCGCTACCGCGATTGACGTGGCTTTGCCGCCCTTCGGCCAAGCAATGACCGAAGGGTCGTCGAAGCTGTCCGCGCAGTGTGCATTACTGAAATACTCACTTACAAACGCACCAAAGGTAGTCCTTAGTAACACCGCCGCACCAAAAAGACGCATCCTAGGTGCAACCCTCAGGCGCAACCCAACTCCGTGCTAGGAAGCTTACTCAAGAGCCTGCCATCCACCCGCGAAGCAAAAAGCCTTTCCTCGCCAAACCAAAACTGGCACCATCGCGCCTTTTTTCATCAAGGCTCCGGCGCCGAGCGCAACGCGTTGCGGACATCCGCGCGACGTTGCACTGCAGCGATGCGACAAACTGTCCCGCCAGCGACCCGAGTCCCCTGCGTCCCGGTTGGCCGCCCCGACCCGCTATGCTAGCGTTGCGCACGCCAGGAAGGCCGCCAACAGCTGGGAACGCACCCGATCACATGAGGACCGCACATGGCCCAGGCCACGCCCGCGCTGGAAATCCGCAACCTGCACAAACGCTACGGCGACCAGGAAATTCTCAAGGGCATTTCGCTGACCGCGCGCGATGGTGACGTGATCTCGATCCTCGGATCGTCCGGCTCCGGCAAGTCCACCCTGCTGCGCTGCATCAACCTGCTGGAGAACCCGCACCAGGGCGAAATCCTGGTGGCCGGCGAAGCGCTCAAGCTCAAGGCCGATAAAACCGGTGAGCTGATCGCCGCCGACAACCGGCAGATCAACCGCCTGCGTAGCGAAATCGGCTTCGTCTTCCAGAATTTCAACCTGTGGCCGCACATGTCGATCCTCGACAACATCATCGAGGCGCCACGCCGCGTGCTCGGCCAGAGCAAGGCCGAAGCCGTGCAGGCCGCCGAGGCGCTGCTGGAGAAAGTCGGCATCTTCGACAAGCGCCACAGCTACCCGGCGCAGCTGTCCGGTGGTCAGCAGCAGCGCGCCGCCATCGCCCGTACCCTGGCCATGCAGCCGAAGGTCATCCTGTTCGATGAGCCCACCTCGGCGCTCGATCCGGAAATGGTCCAGGAAGTGCTTAACGTTATCCGCGCACTGGCCGAAGAAGGCCGTACCATGCTGCTGGTAACGCACGAGATGAACTTTGCCCGCCAGGTGTCCAGCGAAGTGGTGTTTCTGCACCAGGGCCTGGTGGAAGAGCAGGGATCGCCGCAGCAGGTCTTCGAGAACCCGACCTCGGCGCGTTGCAAGCAATTCATGTCCAGCCACCGCTAACGGAGCAACACATGCAGACCTACAAGAAATTTCTCCTGGCCGCGACCGCCACGCTGGTGATGTCGGCCAACGCCCTGGCTGCGGAAAAACTGCGCATGGGTATCGAAGCGGCCTACCCGCCGTTCAACAATAAGGATGCCAGCGGCAATGTGGTCGGCTTCGACAAGGACATCGGCGACGCCCTGTGCGCCAAGATGAAGGTCGAATGCTCGGTCGTCACCTCCGACTGGGACGGCATCATCCCCGCCCTGAACGCCAAGAAGTTCGACTTCCTGGTGTCGTCGCTGTCGATCACCGACGAGCGCAAGCAGGCGGTGGACTTCACCAACCCGTACTACTCCAACAAGCTGCAGTTCATCGCGCCGAAGAATGTCGACTTCAAGACCGACAAAGACTCGCTCAAGGGCAAGATCATCGGCACCCAGCGCGCCACTCTGGCGGGCACCTGGCTGGAAGACACCTACGGCAGCGACATCACCATCAAGCTGTACGACACCCAGGAAAACGCCTACCTCGACCTGACCTCGGGCCGTGTCGACGCCATCCTCGCCGACAAGTACGTGCAGTACGACTGGCTGAAAAGCCCGGAAGGCCAGAACTACGAGTTCAAGGGCGAGCCGGTGGTCGACAGCGACAAGATCGGCATCGCCGTGCGCAAGGGCGATACCAAACTGCGCGACGAGCTGAACAAGGCCCTGGCCGAAATCAAGGCCGACGGCACGTACAAGAAGATCAACGAAAAGTACTTCCCGTTCAGCATCGAATGATTCACCCCGACCGGCACCGCCTTTGCGCGGTGCCCGTCCCTTGAATGCACCCTGCCCATGAATATCGATCTGCACGGATTCGGTCCGGCCATGATGGCCGGCACCCTGATGACCGTAAAACTGGCGCTCTGTGCCCTGCTGCTGGGGCTGATCCTCGGCCTGCTCGGCGCCTTGGCCAAGACCTCCCCGTTCAAGCCCTTGCAGTGGCTGGGCGGCACCTACTCGACCCTGGTTCGCGGCGTGCCTGAACTGCTGTGGGTCCTGTTGATCTATTTCGGCACCGTCGGGCTGATGAACAGTCTCGGCGAGGCCCTGAACATGCCGGGCCTGGAACTCAGCGCCTTCGCCGCCGGGGTGATCGCCCTGGGGCTGTGCTTCGGCGCCTATGCCACGGAAGTGTTCCGCGGCGCCATCCTGGCGATTCCCAAAGGCCATCGCGAAGCGGGCCTGGCGCTGGGACTGTCCAAAGGCCGCATCCTGTCGCGCATCATCCTGCCGCAGATGTGGCGCGTGGCCCTGCCGGGGCTGGGCAACCTGTTCATGATCCTGATGAAGGACACCGCGCTGGTGTCGGTGATCGGCCTGGAAGAAATCATGCGTCACGCGCAGATCGGCGTGACCGTGACCAAGGAGCCGTTCACCTTCTACGCCGTGGCCGCGTGCATCTACCTGTGCCTGACCATCGTCGCCATGATCGGCATGCATTTCCTTGAACAACGCGCCGCTCGCGGCTTCGCGAGGGCTGCGCAATGAACTGGGAAGTGATCATCAAGTGGCTGCCGCGCCTGGCCCAGGGCGCCACGCTCACCCTCGAACTGCTGGCCATCGCCGTCATCGCCGGGCTGATCCTGGCCATCCCGTTGGGCATCGCCCGCACCTCGCGCCATTGGTACGTGCGCGCCCTGCCCTACGGCTACATCTTCTTCTTCCGTGGCACGCCGCTGCTGGTGCAACTGTTCCTGGTGTACTACGGCCTGGCGCAGTTCGACGTGGTGCGCAGCAGTTCGCTGTGGCCGTACCTGCGCGATCCGTTCTGGTGCACGGTGCTGACCATGACCCTGCACACCGCCGCCTACATCGCCGAGATCCTGCGCGGCGCCTTGCAGGCCATCCCGAAAGGCGAAATCGAAGCCGCTCGGGCGCTGGGCATGTCACGCGGCAAGGCGCTGGTCTACATCATGCTGCCGCGCGCCGCCCGCATCGGCCTGCCGGCCTACAGCAACGAAGTGATCCTGATGCTCAAGGCCAGCGCCCTGGCCAGCACCGTGACCCTGCTGGAACTGACCGGCATGGCCCGCACGATCATCGCCCGCACCTACCTGCCGGTGGAGATCTTCTTCGCCGCCGGGGTGTTCTACCTGCTGATCTCGTTCGTGCTGGTGCAAGGCTTCAAGCTGCTGGAGCGCTGGCTGCGCGTCGATGCCTGCCAAGGGCGCTGACCCCCTTCGCGGGTGAGTCGCCCCGGCGATCCACCCGCGCCCTTCCCTCACCGACGCCGCGTCATGCCCCAGCCCACCTTCCTGCGCCCCGAACAACTGAGCACGCGCTTCCAGGCCCTGGACCTGTTCCTGCGCCAGCACGAACACCTCTGGAAACCCCGCCCGTTCACCGCCCTGCACTTGCCATGGGAATCCCAGCACCCCGAGCTGGCCCAGTGGCTGCGCACCCGCACCCTGGATGACGCCGAAGCCGCGCAGCAGCACCCCGAACGACTGCCCGCCCCAGCGCCCTTCCCGCAACTGGCCCACGAGGCCGTGCAGTTGTCCGCCCTCGGCGAGCTGCCGCGCAGCGAGCTGCACGCGCCCGGCCACCGCCTGGACGTCCACGTGCCCGGCCGCAAGTGGCAGCAGATCGAAGCCTTCGGCAGCCACCTCAGCTTCGGTCAGCCCGCCCAGCACTGGCTCGACTGGTGCGCAGGCAAAGGCCACCTGGGCCGACGCCTGCTGCAACCCGGCCAGCACCTCACCTGCCTGGAGTACGATCCAGCGCTGGTGACGGCGGGCCAGACACTCAGCGATCACCACCGACTCGCGGCCCAGCATGTGCAGCAAGACGTACTGGCCCCCGGCAGCGCCGACCATCTGCACCCGGACAGCAGCGTCGTGGCCCTGCACGCCTGCGGCGACCTGCACGTGCACCTGCTGCAACTGGCCAGCGCCCAAGGCTGCCGCCAGATCGCCGTGGCCCCGTGCTGCTACAACCGCATCCAGGCACCGCAGTATCAACCGCTGTCCCTCGCCGCCCAGGCCTCCCCGCTGCACCTGGGCCTCGACGACCTCGGCCTGCCCCTGAGCGAAACCGTCACCTCCGGCGCCCGCGCCCGTCGCCAGCGCGACCGCTCCATGGCCCGGCGCCTGGGCTTCGACCTGTTGCAGCGTCAGCAACGCCAGACCGACGACTACCTGCCAACCCCCTCGTTGCCCACGGCCTGGCTGGAAAAATCCTTCGAAACCTACTGCCGCGACCTCGCCGCCCTGCGCGACGTGCCGCTGACCGGCAATCCCGACTGGACCGCCCTGCAAGCCGCAGGCTGGCAACGCCTGGCCGAAGTGCGCAACCTCGAAGCGCTGCGCAACCTGTTCCGCCGCCCACTGGAACTCTGGTTGGTGCTCGACCGCGCGTTGTTCCTGCAGGAACAAGGCTACGACGTCAGACTCGGCATCTTCTGCGACTACCCCCTGACGCCCCGCAATCTGCTCCTGTTAGGCGAACGAAAATAGCGGAGCAACCTGTGGATAAGTCTGTGAACAAGCTTTTGATGAATCTCTCCGTTCATCTCTAACCCGCGACGTTTTGCCTCTTTGCTTATTCCACATCGCTGATCTAACACCAGCAAAAACAGGCCTTTGCGCAAAGACCAACGGACTGTCATAAATCCTTGCCTTTCCCCCAAGCTGTGCTTCGCGCTTGTGAATAAGCCCCGCGCCTAGCGCTCACGACACCACCCCACACGCCGCGAAAAACCTGCACGGCAGCCCCCGCCATCTCAGCCCCTCGCCCGAGTCAAACAAGAACCCCATCACACCCACCACACCTCACCCTACCCACTGCCCCACGCAACCCGTTAAAATCCCGCCCGCGCCCACCCACCTGCGCATCCGCCCACCCGGATAGCTTGATGAACGGATCTCGACTCGTGAAACAGACCACACCCCTCACCTTCCTGGCCCTCGCCCTGGCCCTCGGCGGCTGCACGCCCAACAGCGCCTCCACCCCGAAAACCGCCAACCTCGGCTGGGAAACCCCTGCCATGCAGCTCGGCGGCGACCGCGGCCTGCCCCTGCAAGCAGACGCCCCGTGCCGCAAGCGCGGCTGCGACAATCACAAGCTGTTTTTCAACCCAGCCGAACCCGAGCCGAACGTCACCAGCATCCATCGCGGCTGGTAGGATTTTCTTCTTTCGCGGCGGTGACTTAGGTGATTGCGAGCGAATTGCAAGGAAGTGGTTTACAGCAGCCCGGCAATCGCTATAATGACGCCCCTGTGCCGGTATAGCTCAGATGGTAGAGCAACTGACTTGTAATCAGTAGGTCCCGGGTTCGATTCCTGGTGCCGGCACCATATAAGGTTTCGGAGAAGGCTGTTTAAATCTCTGGAACACACGGAAAACCCGCCTTTTGGCGGGTTTTTTCGTTTTGGTGATCCGTTGGGCTTGGAGGGCAGCCAGCGCTGGCAACGGTCTAGTTCTATGCCAAAGGTATGCCCGAAGCTCGCACACTAGTCCCGCTGATAGACACCACTTGCCGCATGGCCAAGCCCTGAACGCGCGGGTAGACGCGCTTCGACGGCAATAGCCTCTCCCAGCCCAAGTAACACGCTCGGTTCAATGCCAAAAGCACGGCCATCCATCGCCGTTAAGGCAACTGCCCCACCCAATTCCAAAAAGCCAGCACAGAACCCTGTGGGAGCGGGCTTGCCCCGCGATCTGCCGCAAAGCGGCAGCAAAGCCTGAGTCCACGGCGTCTTTGGCACCATTGAATATCAGGCAAACAAGCGCTGAGCCCACCATCGCCCGGCAACCTCACCTCTCAAAACTTTTCGCACAGAGCCCAATACCCACGCCATGATTAACGACTACCCCTTCAGAGGTGTTGCACTCGACTGGCATTCCAACATGGCGCCCAAATAGCTGCCCGACCACGCCAAGACATCCTCCAGACCGGCCACCTCATGCGGCTTCTGACTACCGTGATGAAACGCGGCACCATAGAAACTGCACTCAACATCTATAACTACCTGCAAAGCATCCCGCGTGAAGCCAAACGGCTGCGACTGATCATAGCGCCCCCGGCTCACCACCTCGATGGCTTGATCAAGACACCACATCTTGAACCGCCCCTATCGCAACTCCCAGTGCAATTGGCATGCACCGAGGACTACAGAGGCTACCCGCTCACGTGCCTCATCGTGATGCTGTACGTACTCGTGCACTCCAGCGAACCGCGCTTCATCCGTTGGAACGAGTTCCACCTCAAGCGCGGCGTCTGGGAGATCCCCGGCAGCCGCCCAGCGCTCGACGGCTCTCCGTTCTCCACAGGGGACATGAAGGTGGCCGAGGACATCCACGTTGTACCCTTAATCTCCGCAGACAGTGACCTCGCGTGAGCAGAACCACACGATCACCGTCAATTTCGAGCTGGTGTTCCCTGAAGATGCCAAACCGTGGAAACCGATGTCCGAAAACACGGTGAATGCCGCGCTCAGGACGATGGGCTACGACACCAAGGTGGATATCTGCGGCCACGGGCTGCGAGCCATGGCGTGCAGGGCGGTGGTGGAGTTCGGGCTGTGGTCGGAGACGGCTATCGAGCGGCAGATGAGTCACAAGGAACGCAACAACGTGCGCGCCGCCTATACCCACAAGGCCGAGTTCCTCGAAGAGCGCCGGATGATCATGACTTGGTGGAGCCGGTTTCTGGAAGCGAACCGCGAGGACCATGTGACGCCGCATGAGTTTGCCAAGCAGACGGGCGAGAACGTCACGCGGCTTCGCAGTGCCAAAAGGACCGAGTAGCCCGCCGCACCACCACCTCAACTCGCAGTGAAGTTACCCACAGCACCGCATGAAGCTCCTCCGCGCGGGTCCTTTCAAACGGGGCTGCAAAGCCGCCCCGTTTGAAAGGACCATACCTAAGAAAAAACTGCTGGCACAGCGTACGTCTGTGGAAAACCACTGATGTCCACCGGGGGATAGTTTTATCCACAGGTGCTAAATTCCTGAAATCGCTTTGCTTGACGAACATTGTCCACAGGCGTAGACCGGGAGTTGCAAGCGCTGTCGATGACAGCACCCCAGGTGACCCGAACCTTAAAGGTCACGCCGCTCCCGCGGTGGTTCTCCCCAAGGGCGATTCGCATCCGGCAGCTCGCCCGGTCACTACCCATGTGATGGATGCTCTTACACATATAGCGCTCGTGCGCCAGATGCACCGTACCTCGCTGCCCTGCAGCAACCTATCCGCTTGGCCGCATATTGCGCCAACCTGTGCCCGTCTCTTTCTTCTGGAAAGAGACGGGCACTTCTACCACTGCTGCAGCCCTGATCGCACAAGGCTTTGCGGCATTCCCCCTCGTGACATCGGCGTGACAAACGCCGATGTCACCAGCAACAGCCATGTAGATGATGGTGCCGCAGACCACGGAATGGACTGCACCCGACTGACAGTCAGGCATGCCCCGGTCATCGCATTGCTGCTTGCACATGGCTCAGGATCTCGCGGCGCTGGTCTCGTCAGCCAATGCAGCCTCCACCCGCCCACCGGTAACGGTGCTCAGGAGGCCAGATCATGAGATGCCCTTGCTCCCGGACGTAAGGAGCCGCCAGTCCCGCGAAGAGGACATTCCCCACAGGCCGCAGGGGCCTTGATCCCTGATAACACCCAGCATTCTTGGCGGGATGACGTGGGGCGAGGATCGGAGAGCGGAAGATGAGGTGACCGACATGGCATTGGTGGGTAGACGCAATGGCCGCAATTTCGGCTACGGCAGGCAACTAAGTTATGCAGGGCCGCAGGCGTTGAGAGACATGTTCGGCGGCGGCCACTACGGCACGGTCAAGGCGCACAGTGATCGCTGGCAGGCATTCGTGAAGTGGTGCCGCTCCGAACAGGGGCCCGGTATCAATGATGCGCGGCAGATTGATCGAAAGGTATTGGCCGACTACGCGGCGTATCTGCGCGACATTGTTAAGCGCGGTGATCTCGCCGTCAGTACCGCGCAAAACCGACTATCCAGCGTTAACAGGACCATGGCAGCGCTTCGCGGTGATCAGCATGTGAAACTGCCAAGTCCGAACAAGGCGTTGGGTATGCAGCGCAGCGGAGTTCGCCAATCGGCTCCGCAAGGCCAAGACCGCGAACAGGTTAAGCAGATTGTCGATGTGCTTTGCCGCGATCATCAGCTACGGGTCGCTGCAATCGTTCTATTGGCGCGAGCCACCGGCATGCGCTTGCGTGAGGCCATCCTAGCCGACTTGCCACGGCTGAGCCGTGAGGCTAACGACCTAGGCAGGATCAACATCCAGGATGGCACCAAAGGCGGCCGAGCTGGCGCCTCAGCGCCAAGATGGATTGCGGTGGACCACCATGTTCAAGACGCGCTTGGGTTTGCACGGCAGGTGTCGCCTGCGAATAGCCGCAACCTGATTGCGCCAGACGGAAGCTATCTGAATGTTCTGCAGGAAATCATCCGCCCAGCGCGGGACGTCCTGCATGCACACAAGCTCAAAGGCTTCCATGAGCTACGAGCAGCGTATGCATGTGAACGCTATGAGCAAATCACCCAACACCCCGCGCCTATCAACGGCGGTCAGTGTTGCCAGGTAGATAGGAACATTGATCGTGAGGCCCGGAGGCAAATCAGCTATGAGCTGGGGCACGGACGGATCGATGTGGTCGCTGCCTACATTGGAGGACGGACATGAGCAAGCCATTCGATATGGAGTTGTTCTTGACTGGCGTGCTGAGCGGGTCGCACGCGACACGGCAACGCCACTTGCGGCAGGCGAAAGTCATTCAGGCTGACATTGCAGAGCGCTGGCAGCGAGAGACGCCTTGGGGTTGGCAGAGAAAGCATGTAGCTTGGTTCCTGGAACACCACATGCGCCACCGCAAGGAGGCTACACGGTATTACTACATGCTGACGGTCCAGCTGCTCGCTCGACGCCTAGGAAAGCCATGGGTTTTCTATCTCTGAGCTTGCGTAAAAGCTCACAAGACCACTTAACTTTACGGCAGGCTGCTATGTCCATTCCTACAGAAAATTACGAAACTATTTTTAAACAATACTCGGCAGCTTTGAGATGGATGGAGGCGCTTGGCATAAAACTGGGTCCGGGAAGAACATCTCATTACGAAAGAATCATCGGTTACTGGAAAGATGCGTACAAAAACGCAACTGTACATGAAGGGCAAAAAATATTTCCAGACTTTGTCAGCTCAATGTTTGAAGTATTTGAATTTGTGAACATTCACAAAGCCTTTCATAACCTCCCGAACCATGAGGTGAAAGCTATCGTTGAGAAACTTCAAAAAGGTGTGAATGGTCCGGTCAACGCTACAAGCGAGACACCAGAATCTTCCGCTGCTCGAAACTTTCTTTTTGAGGCTGCGGTTGCAGCAAAGGCACATCGTCCTGATAGAGGTGTTGAGGCTATACTCGACGCAAGGTCCGATACAGGAATCAGTATTGGCAGCAAAAAAATATGGATTGAATGCAAACGTGTCACAACCGTCGAAAAAATTGAGAGCAATGTTCGAAAAGCTTCAAGTCAGCTAGAGAGAATCTTTGCAGATGAGGTAGGCTCTGGTCATCGTGGGATAGTCGCATTAGATGTTTCCAAAATTCTAAATCGTGGCGACTCGATTTTCATGACTAGTAACGATAGTACGTTACTAACATCAGTGAATCAGCTAATGGATGATTTCATTAAGGAACACTATCACATTTGGGAGCGAATTTACGAAAGAAGAAATAAGAATATCATAGGAACGATCATAAAGTTCTCATTCATGGCTACTTCGGAAGCCAGGAACCTGATTGTACATACTTCACAATGGGCAATAAGTCCGCGCTTAGGCATCGCTAAGAGTGACGAGCAAATTCAGCGACAACTTGTTGCCGAGCTCGCGACCACGCAGTGAGATGATCACCTAAACCCGACTTAAAAGAAACGCGAAGGGGGGCTGAGTGAATTTCCCCTCGAAAAATAGTTGATACTAAACGACCAACTTGGTAGAGGGTGGGCAAACACGTAAGCACGGTTTGGGAAACCTGCATTACTACGTAAATTTTGCCAAGTCTTGTCTAGCCATCAGATCAAAACGTTGCTTAGAAACTTGTCTTTGTTCGGGCAGCAAACCTGCTTTAACTGCCCCCCAGAAAAAGATGGAAAATATACTTTCTCGACACACCCTAATCGAAAACAAATAAATTCTGCCCTTTCTCCAAAGTCCCAAGCATTATAAGCTTCCCGAGGCGCATCATCCAAACAGAAATATCAGATATAAAAGCCAAACTATTCCGCAGGCACTGATTGTATAAATTCGTCTATCACCGCCAAAGCAATCACACTATCCACAACGCGAAGCTTACTTCCCAGAGCCTTCCGACATACATCAATGGCACGCAACTGTAAAATCTCTAGCTCATCATCACAAACTTGCTTTCTTTTTTTAGTGGCATCCAACCGCCTTCTACGCCCCAGTTCATGCGGCTCAACTTTTATAAAAAAAGCAGTATCCAAATTTAGCTCTTGCAAGATGCGAACATCGACATCTGTAACAGATGACTCGCTCTCTATTATTGAATGCAACTCAATCAAAGTATTTTCATGTATCCTCTTGAAATTCGAATAGGCCATTACCAATGAATCTTGATTTGAAGAGATTATACGCCCTTCTAATTTCTCGTACTCAATCACCCCCCCATAGTCTTTAATTAGTTTCGAGGCCGATATAGCTACGTAGTTAATATTTTCGCGAGCCAAGCACTTAGCTACGGTTGTTTTCCCCGCCCCGGCCAACCCAAAAATCCCTACGTGCATTTGTTAACCTCAATAAATTCTGCGACTCCAGAACTCGCATAAGCAAAGGATTGCGGGGCATGAAACCCTAGTTTTTTCAATTCCGCCAATGGAATCCTATTACTATAATGCTTTACCTCTCGCAAGAAAATTACGTACCCAAAGGACTTGCCGAAGTAATACTTATCAAACTCCCTTTCAGCTATGCACGCGGCAGATAGATACTGATCTTTTATGTACTCAACCGATAACCTGGACACCTTATTTATAACAGCTTCCCCAGTAATTGACTTAGCTGGAGCGCTCTCATATATATACATCCTCGCGCCCGAAACGAACTCATTACCAACGATTTTTCTTAACTCCAAAGCTTTCGCCCCAGAATATATTTCTTTACAAAACTTCGGCTTTATACTAATAATTATGTTTTTCATGATGAAAAGGGCGTAGTGAGATGGCTAAAAGCTTAGCCTTTTGGGTCGAAGGCAGCAAGCCCGTAGAGAACATCAAGCCAGATGTTGAGTTGCACTTCAACTACTGGTCTCTTTCCGGGAAATCCGAAACCGTAATCGACTATTTAGATGTCGGTGTAAAATTTTCGGGACTAGAAACCTTTGACGCAATTAAAATCTTCATCCCATTCCATGTCACCGAACAAAACTACGCCGCTAACTTAGGCAGAGCTGTTTGCAACACCCCAACCCTAATCTCGGCAATTTTCAACACTCGCGTTAAAGAAACGCTATTAGATGGCGAAAGAATGGATATAACCTTCCGGCACGAGAAGGAATCCAAACTCCGCTTTCATTGCCAAATCGAGGTTGGACCACATGGCGAAGGCGTAACGCTTAACAGACTCAACAGAGAGGGCGACGGAACAACGTTGTCTTTCCCCTTAGTGCTATTTAAAAAAGAAAAGGAACCCTCCCTAGAGAGCATTCCACACTACTTCAGATTTCGAATAAAAATGAGCGCTGAAGACAAGAAGGTAATTTCTCAGCTATCTAAACAAAAAGACTCGAAGCTTCTCAGTCGGTTTGACTCCACAGAAATTGTCGACTTCAGAGTCAACGAAATCAGAAATCTCCCCGCGCAAATTCGATCAAAATTAGAATATGACTCGTTTATTTCTAGCGTTCACTTTTTTTTAATCCGGGAAACTAACTCAGAGCATAAGCTTTCACACACTGAATTTAAACGTTGCCGCGTATTAGAAAAAGATCTTTGGGAGACATACCTCAAAGAGAACAATGAAGAAATCAATCTTCCTGAGCAGATGCTTATTTACCACTGGAGAGAGCAATCCAAGAGGGATTCCGATGGAGAACTGCTTGAGCACCTTGAAAACTTTTCCGCCTTTGCGAAATTCTCTAAAACCGTTATAACTCGCGCAACCATATTTTGGTTCATTATCTCCGTTTTAGTGCTTGGTGCAAGCTCCGGCATTATAGGCAATTATATTTATTCATACTTAACCAGTAGCAATCAGCCGGTTGTATGCGCTGAGAAAAGCTCAGATTCAGAAGACTCAAAAAAGTCGAATTTGACGGACGCCAGATAGCCAGCTATAATACGCGTGCTTGTGCTTGTATAGCAACTAAAGGAAAATGTCGTGCTAGCTATAATTTCGAAGGCCACCGCTGACTTTGAAATAATTGAAAGTGATCTTCACTTCAAAAAGATTGCTGCATCACTTTCCGATGTTGTTTCCTATTACCCTGAATTTAAAAGCTGGCTTTACTTTACTTTCCGGGCCGGTATTTTCGTGGGTGAGCGGAAAATTCTCGTCGCTCACTCTGATGGAGATATTGCAGGTTTAGCGCTCCTGAAAAACTCCAGCAGCGAGAAAAAAATCTGTACGTTCTACGTTCTTCCAGAATACCGAGAGGATGGTATTGGCCGGAGTCTTATGCACGAAGCGATGCAAACTCTAGGTCATAGTGATATCGGCATTTCTGTTTCTGAAGAAAGGAATAGTGAGCTGAGCCCTCTGCTTCGCTCATGCGGATTCTCGCTTACTTCGGTAATGCCGGGGCATTATAGAAGCGAAAAATCTGAATTTTTCTATAATTTATAAAAAAGCGCCACACCCAGTTTCGAGAGGCTATCCCTTATAGGGGTAGCCTTACACTTGTAAATATCACACTCCCTCAAGCCTGTAGCACACGCCTCACATATAGTGATTCGCATTTTCCGCAAAATACTCTTCTAACCTCTATGTTATATCTACTACGAAGCGAATGATTGATATATCACCTCGGAGCCGATAAAAGTCGTAAAGGATATTTTTAGAGATAGCGGAGAGCGGCAGCTCAGAAAAAATTATGTTGAACAACAAGTTAAATCTGAGTTCGACTCCTGGTGCCCCAGCATTTTAGCTGCCACAGACTAAACCCCTCCCGTCATGTCCCGAATCCCCTAAAAACAACAATGCCGGTCACTAGGACCGGCATGCCGAAAAACATTTAAACACCCCTCACCCAAATCACCTCAAAAATTCGTACTCACCGTCAACGACAAACTCCGCGGATCCCCATAGATTGCCCCCGCGTAGAACCCGTAGCGGGTGTAGTACCGCTTGTCGAACAGGTTATCGGCATTGAGGCTGACACTGGTGTCGTCGGTCACCTGATACTTGGCCATGGCGTTCCAGATCGCATAACCCGACCAGTTCACGTCAGTGGCGCTGCGGCTTACGCCATTGGTCGGCTGCCCCGCCGGGGTGGACAGTGCGCGGATGTTGGTCTGCGCCGTGACGCCGGCGCCCAGGGTCAGGCGGTCCAGCGGGCCGGACAGGCGATAGGTGGTGGAGGCCTTGAACAGGTGCGACGGGTCGCTGCGGCCGTCGCTGTCGAGGCGGCGGAAGTGCAGGTAGGTGTAGCCGCCGTAGACGTTCCAGTTTTCGGTCAGGGCGCCGGCCAGTTCCAGGTCGATGCCGTCGGTTTCCTGGCCGGAGCCGGCCTTGTAGGCCGTGGCGCCGGTCGGGGTGAGCAGGTCGCCTTCGGTGACCGCCTTGTTTTCCTGCTTGGTGCGGAAGTACGCCGCCGAGGCGTTGAGGCGACCGTCGAACCAGGCGGCCTTCAGGCCGGTTTCGTAGCTCTGGCCACGGATCGGCTCGACCTTGCTGCCGCTGGCGGTTTCCTGGGTCTGTGGATTGAAGATATCGGTATAGCTGGCGTACATCGAGTAGGTGTCGTTCAGGTCATACACCGCGCCCAGGTAGGGAGTGACGATGCCATTGTTCTGCTGGTTGCTGCGCACGCCGCCGACGCTGCGTGTGGTCGAGGAATAGTCGGTCACGCGGGCGCCGAGAATGACCGACAGCGGATCGGTGATGCTCAGCCGGGTGGCGGCGTACATGCCCTGCAAACGCGTAGTGGTCTTGCTGTGGCGGCCGGTTTGCGAGGCGAGCATGTTGTAGTCGCTGTCCACGCCGTTGAGCCAGTTGCTCAACGGGAAGCCGTTGTTGGCGCGGAACTGACAGCCCAGCGCCGGCGCGCTGACGCGGTTGGCGCTGGTCAGGGTGCAGGTGTACTCCGGCGACCAGGCCACGGTGCGGCTGTCGTTGTAGCCGACCATCGCCTGATGGGTGCGGCCCAGCAGTTGGAACGGGCCGGAGAGGTCGATCTGCGCCGATTGCTGGGTGGTGTCGCTGGAGCTGTGCAAACCATTGAGCACGGCGCCGCTGCCGTCCTGGTCCCAGTAGCCGCCGTACACCCCGCGTCCCGATGAGTTGACCTTGGCCAGGCCGCGATGGTTGAGCGCATCGGTGGTGCTCTGGGCGCCTTTGAGGTCCAGGGTCCAGTCGTTGTCGAAGCGGTGCTGCAGCGAGCCGAAGGTGGTGCGGGTGACGTATTCGCCGAAGCTCCAGCTCGGCACCACGTTGCTGCTGCGCGGCAGGTGGGTCTTGCTGCCGTCGCCGTACCAGATCGGGATGTTCGCGCCCCAGCCGCCGCCGACCACCTTGTTGTATTCGTACTGGTAGCCGGCGCCGAGGGTGGTGGCGTCGTCCAGATCGAACTCGAAGTTGGCCAAGGCGGCGCGGGCGCGCTGGGATTCGTTGTCGCGGAACGAGTTGGCGTCCTGCTGGGTGACCACGAAGCGCGAGCGTAGGCGGCCGTCTTCGGACAGCGGAACGTTGAGGTCGGCGCCCAGGCGCCGTTTGTCCCAACTGCCGTAGGTGGCGTAGGCGCTGCCACCGAAGGTGCGGGTCGGGGCCTTGCGAATCAGGTTCACGGTGGCCGACGGGTCGCCCGTACCGCCGAGCAGGCCGTTGGCGCCGCGAACGATGTCGATGCGCTCGTACAAGTCGAGGTTCAGGGCGTTACCGCTGCCGCTGAAGTCCGAGCCGCCCGGAAACTGCAGGCCGTCGAGTTTCCAGTTAGTGATGGCGTAGCCACGGGCGCGGAAGTCGGTACGCCCGCCCACTTCCATTTTGCTGACGCTGATCCCCGGCGCCGTCTCCAACGCCTGCTCGATGCTGTGCACATCGCGGTCGTCCATTTGCTGACGGGTGATCGTGGTCACCGACTGCGGGGTCTGGCGTGGGGTAAGATCGAGCCCGGTGGAGCTGCGTGTGCTCTCGACCGTGTAGCCAAGCTGCCCGGTAGCGTCGGCGCTGGGCAGCGCGCTGTCCTCGATGCTGGTCGCGCTCAGTTCGATGGGCTGGCCGTCGGCGGCGTAAGCACTGGTGCACAGGCTGAAGGCAACGCACAGGGCGAGCGGCGAGAGACGACTGCCGCCACGGCTTGAGCGTGCGCAATCGCTGGAAAGTTTCAGGGGATTCATTTGGGAAGGTTTCGTATTCGCAGATGGTTTTTGCTACGATTCTAGGGATGTGCCCTCCGGGCTCCATGCCCGACATGTACGGGGATGTAATGGAACGTAACGGCGCGCCAGCGCGCGCCACACAGGTGCCCCCGCAATGAGCACGACCCTGCTGGTCGTCGACGACGACGACGAGATCCGCGAACTTCTCTGCGATTACCTGGCAGATGCCGGCTACCACGTGCTGGCTGCCGCCGACGGCGAGCGCATGCGCGAGCAACTGGCGCAACACAAGGTCGAGCTGGTGGTGCTCGACCTGATGCTGCCCGGCGAAGACGGCCTGAGCCTGTGCCGTTACCTGCAAACCCAACCGGGCCTGGCGGTGATCATGCTCTCGGCCAAGGGCAGCACCCTGGACCGCATCATCGGCCTGGAAGTGGGCGCCGACGACTACCTGGCCAAGCCCTTCGAGCCGCGCGAGCTGGTGGCACGGATCAAGGCGGTGCTACGCCGCCCCCAGCGCCTGGACGCCCCTGCCGAAGAACAGGCCCAGTCTCTGCAGCGCTTCGCCGGCTTCAGCCTCGACCACATCAAGCGCCTGCTCACCCTCCCCGACGGCCACACCCTGAACCTGCCCCGCTCCGACTACCGCGTGCTGCGCGAACTGCTGGACGCCAACGACCGTGTGGTGTCGCGCGATCACCTGACCCGCAGCGCCTTCGGCCGCGACCACCTGCCCGACGACCGCTCGGTGGACATGTGCATCAGCCGCCTGCGCCAGCAACTGCGCCGTGGCGCCGAGGGCAGCGCGCAGATCCTCACCATCCGCAACGAAGGCTACCTGCTCAGCATCGCCCAGAGGCCGGGCGTCTAAGGTGCGCCTGCTGCGCCGGTTGTGGCCCCGTACCCTGTTCGGCCAACTGCTGCTGATCATGATCAGCGGCACGCTGCTGGTGCAGTTGGTGTCCAGCAGCATCTGGTTCGACGTGCGCTTCGCCCAGGTGTTCGAAGCGCCGGTGCGGCTGATCGCGGCGCGTAGCGCGCCGTTGATCGCCCAGGCCGATTGCCACGCCACACCGCCGCGTATCCCTGCCCGTTATCACCTGCGCTGCGCCGAATCACTGCCCTCGCCACAGGCCGACGACCCGCACAGCCGCCACCGCATCGAGCTGCTGCTCAATCAGGCCCTGAGCTACGAACTCGGTCACGCGCTCAAGGCGCGCGTGCTCAAACTGCAGCTCACCGACGAACTGGGCCGACCGGTGCTGTGGCGCAGCCTGTTCGGCCTGCGCATCGCCCAGGCGCACTTGCAGTTCGCCGTACCGCTGGAGGACGGCCACTGGTTGCTGGTCGATGGCGAAGAGTTGCAGGGCTGGAGCGGTGAGTCGGCCTGGGTGCTGATCAGCGACTACCTGCTGCGGGTCTATGCCCTGCGCATTCTGGCCGTGCTGCTGGTGTGCCTGGTGGCGGTGCGCCTGTGCCTGCGCCCGCTGCGGCGCCTGGCCGACGCCGCGCTGGGCCTGGGCCGCAACCTCGAGCAGCCGCCACTGCCGCTGGAAGGCCCGGAGGAAGTGCGCCAGGCCGCCCAGGCGTTCAATGCCATGCAGCAGCGGCTGATCGCCATGGTCAACGACAAGGCCTACTTCCTCGCCGCCGTGTCCCACGACTTGCGCACCCCACTCACGCGCATGCGGCTGCGCCTGGAACGACTCGAGGACGGAGAGCACAAGGTACGGCTGCAGCAGAACATCGCGCAGATGGACGCGATGATCGGCCAGGTCCTCGATTACCTGCATGCCGGGGAGCAGCAGAATCTGCAAGAGGTCGATCTGGATCGGCTGGTGGCGCGGGTGTGCGCCGATTTGGCCAGCGCCGAGGAACCGCTGCCGGTGCAGGGCAGTGTCGGCAAGGTGCGCGTCGATGCGTTGCTGATGCAGCGCTGCCTGCAGAACCTGCTGGTCAATGCGCTGCGCTATGGGCGCCAGGTGACGCTGCGACTGGACGCTGACTCGACACACATCCGCCTCCACGTCGAAGACCGCGGCCCCGGTATCGACCCGGCATTGCTGGCGACCGTCACCGACCCCTTCGTCCGTGGCGAGACCTCGCGCAACCACCGCTCCGGCGGCTACGGCCTGGGCCTGAGCATCGCCCAGCGCATCGCCGCCAGCCATGGCGGCGCGTTGCATCTGGAGAATCGGGAGGGCGGCGGACTGGTGGTGACGGTGACGGTGGCTCGGTGATTCAGGGTTTGCGTGCGGCGCGGCGCTGCTCGCGGTAGTGCGCCAGGCCTCGGCGCATTTCGCGGTAGCGGCGAGTGTTGAATACCAGCAAGGCAACCAAAATAAGCAGCACGATCGCTATCAAGGAGCCTCTGAACGAGGTGTATGCATAGCAGGGAGCCACCGCGACCATACCTGCGGCCAATACCGCCAACATGACCCATGCACCCCAATAGCGGCCTCGCACGATAGCGATGTGTGATCCTGCAACAATCAGAGCAATGCCCAACGTCACAGCGAAGGAGAACGTCCCATCTCCCTCAAAATCGCGAAGGTAGGTGGCGAATGTCAGCGACACTACGCCACTCAAGCTCACGCAGGACAATAGAAAGCCCAGAATGAACATCGGAAAATAACGGCGCATGAACGAAGACCGTTCAGAGTCGGGCGATGGATTTTCGTTGTGTGACTTAGTGCTCATGGTTTCGGGGTACGCCCTTTTGAATCTCGCCCCGCACGCTCCTGCCTACGCTTGGCTCGATACTCCGCCAACACGATCCGCATCTGCCGATAAGTGCGGCTATTGAGCACCAACAAGCCAAGCAACGCTGCGATCAGAATGCTTGTGAAGACCATTTTGTGAGGTCCGTAGGCATAGGTCGGAATCAGAAATGCAATTGATCCGATACACAGCCCAGCGACCCACCATGCCCCCCAGTAGAAGCCTCGAACTACCGCAGCATGCGCCGTGGAAAGTGCCAGGATCAAAACGGCGAGACTCGCAGGGTAGGCGATCTCCCGAGTGCATTCGCGGCAGTACGAACTCCATACCATTGAAAAGGTGCCCGCCATAGCAAAGAGGGACAGAAAGTAGGCGGCTAGAAAGATCAGCAGATACCGATCGAGAAATCTTTGCAGCTCAGGATCACGGCTCATTCGCCGAACTCCTCGTAAAGCCCCAGCGCGATACTTTGAGCTTGGCCTTGGACAGTGCTGCTGCCGACGAAGCCCAGGGATGCACCGATCGAATCCTTGATCAGCGTCTGGGTGGCGTGCTTGATTTCGGTCGGCGTGTATCGCTTGGTGAGGGCGCCCGTCCTCTGCTTCAACTTGATTTGCTTGGTAGCTTTGGAGGCGGATATGAGGGTGGCGCGGTCCATACGCATGGCCGGGTTCTCTCGAGTTGCACAAAACCGCTCTGCGTCATGCGCGGGAGCGGCGGACCGATGATAACTGCGGTGCGGTGATTCAGGGTTTGCGTGCGGCGCGCCGCTGTTCGCGGAGATGCGCCAGGCCTCGGCGCATTTCGCGATGCCGCGAGCTGTTCAACACCAGAACCGCCAGCAACGGCATCGCCGTCACAATGATCAAGAGAATTGGGCTCAACCCCGTGCCTACGAGGCTCAAGGCCATCAGCCAAGTGAGTGCCAGCGATAACAGCACGACCCATATCGCCCAGCCCAAGCCGCGAATCATCGCGAAGTGACCTACACACAGCAGCAGTGATAGCACACCACACGTCAGCAGGGTGTAGAGGGAATTATCCGGGTGGTCGCGCCAATGATTATCGACCCACAGCGCAACCGCCAAGACCATCGATAGGATCGAAACGAACAGCCCCGTCAGGAAGATGGGAAAGTACTGCCGCATGAATGCTTGGAAAGCGCTGAAGTTCATCATCAGTCGATTTCCTCGTAGAGCCCCACGGCAATGCTCTGTACCGTCGAACTTCCCGCCAGGCCGAACGATGCGCCCAGCGAGTCGCGCAACAGTGTCTGGGTCGCGTGGTTGATCTGGGTGGGTGTATATCGCTTGGTCATGGTCCCGGCGGCCTGCTGCAACTTGAGCTGCTTGGGCGTCAGTGACGGGTGCTTGATCGAGAGCAACTCATCGGTCAACGCCTTGCGCTGCTGACGGCTGAGAGATCTGGTCAATTCAAACCAACTGCGGCCCGTCGCAGCCTTGTGAACCTGAAGGTATTTGAGAGTGGTCAGGCCGGAAGCCCCTACCCCCATGAGCGAGACCGCATCGAGCACCGTGGAAGTCGCCTGATACCACTTACTGTCGTCCATTGCGTCATTGGCTGCAGGATTAGTGACCTCACGCACCGTACGTACTCCGCCAATGAGGCACTGGGCCGTGCTCGCCGTGGCTGCCGCTCCCCCGATGTACGTCAGCACCAAGCTGGTGCCTGCTGTGAAGGGTGCCGCAATGGTGCCACTGAAAACCACCCACCAGCCGATGATTGCACCTGCGCAAGACAGCGTCGTGTTGACCGCCTCCTTCACCACGCGTGTTTCTCGCGGATTGTTCTGTAGCTGCTCTGTGTACTGTGCAGGTGTCTGGTACTTGTTGATCTCACGAAGAATCACGCGCTTGGGCTTGATGCTGCAAATCGGCTGGAATTCACGCAGGGTGATGACGTTGTAATCGGCATCTACGTAAACCACCCCAGCCCCCACGATGCGCGGATCCGCATCGATGGCAGCGAACATTTGCGGCAGATTGATACGTGACTGAAGACGCTGCCGCGCCATGAATTGCGAAGAGTTGGCCAGTTGATTGACCAGAAGATCCGTCATTGAAAGCGTCCCCGTTCAACACGCAGCGCAACGCCTGAAACCTCGGCGCTGCACCCGACGCGCCACCGGTCGCACGGGGCGGACCGGCGTCGCGAAAAGGGGCGCGCAGCGCCCCATGGCATCCCATCAAACGTTCGGGCAAGGCACCGGTGCCCAGTCGCCCATGTCCGGGTTGCGGCACATGCTGTTGACCTGATCGGTACCAGCCTTGGCTACTTGCTGGGCCTGGGCCTTCTTGCTGCTGGCGTTCTGCAGGGTCTTCTCGGTGGTTACGGCTTCGCTCGGCACGGTGCTGCTGGCCTTGGACGAGGCTTTCTTGCCAGCCGCTTTGCCGGTGGCCTTCGGCGGCTCGACCGCAGCGACCACTTGCGAGCGCTGCACGCCCACTTGCTTGAGGTCTTGCTCGTAGGCCTGGGTGTAGTTGTTCAGGTTCTCACCCAGACGACCGTTCACGGCGGTCAGCAGGTTGTTCGATTCCTGCAGGCCCGAGACGATCTCGGCCAGGCGCTTGCGGCCTTCGGTGTCGTTGATGCGGTTGGCCTTGCGGTTCTGGATCAGGCTGGCGAACTCGCGCTGGTAGCACGACTGCGAGGCCTTGGCGTACTGGGTGGTGCGGTCCAGGTCGGCGGCGCTCTTGTCGATGTCGGCGGCGTAGGAGGCGATGCGCTGCTTGTCGTCGCTGATCTGCTTCTGACGCTCGGTGTAGTACCCCGCCGCGCCGCCTACCAAGGCACCGCCGGCCGCGCCGATGGCGGCGTTACGGCCACGCTTGTCGCCATCGACCATGGCACCGGTCAGGGCACCGCCGACAGCCCCCAGCAGCGCGCCGGTGGCGACCGAACGGGTCATGTCACCGTCGGTGGAGCGCAGGTGCTGCACCGGCTCGTAGCAGTTGGGGTAGTACTCCACCTTGGTGCTGGCGCCCACCTTGGACACCGGCGAGCCGGCGCAGCCGGTCAGCAGCACGGTGCTGAAGCCGGCGGCGAGCAGCAGGGCAGTTCGAGCCTTGGAAGCGGAGATCAGGGAGGTGCGGTTCATGCGCATGGTCGGGTTCTCTCTCGGGTTGTGCAAATCCGGCCAGCGTCATGCCGGCCGGAGGTTGGGCAAAGGGTTCAGGGTCGTGGAGCGGCCGAGGCCAGCAGCTCCTTGAGAATCGTCGCCGGGTCGGCCCGTCGGTTCTGGCGGTATTCGCCGACGTGGCGAACGAACAGGGTCGCGCGCGCCTCCAGGCTTCGGCCCAGTACCGGCTTGCGCTCCAGTTCCTGCTTGACCTGCTGGAACTGCGCCTGGATCACCGCATCGGTGTAGCGCGTGCCGCTGGCCAGGTTGTCGATGTAGATCGCCAGCGCACCGTCCAGCGCGCTGCGACCGTTGGCGATGGCCGCGCCGTACAGCTTGGCGCTGGTCTGGTCGCCCGCCGCCTGGGCCTTGGCCTGGGTGTTCTGCAGGTTGGTCAGGCGGATGTTGTAGTTGTTGATGGTCTCGGCCACCAAAGCGGCGGACTGGATCAGGTTGCCGGCCGCTTCCTCGCGCTGGCGGGCGATCAGCGAGACATTGCGTTTGAGTTCTTCGTTGACCAGGCCCAGCTCGGCTTGCAGGCGCGGATCGCCGGAGCCGGCGATGATGCTGTCCAGGCGTTGGGTCGGGTCGGCGGCGGCGTCGATGTCATCGGTCAGGCCCGCCAATCGGCCTTCCTTCTGCCACTGCTCGAACAGTTCCTGATAGCGCGAACGCGGCGCCGACAGCGCACCGATGGCGACCCGGAAGCCGGTGGTCTCGTTGCGCTGCTCGGTGCCGTCGGCGCCGAACAGCGGGTACTCGCGGCGCATGCCGGTGAACAGTGTGGTTTCGCCTTCGAGGTAGTTGCCGCCCTTGACCACGAAGCCGCCATAGGCACCCTGGCGACGCCCGGCATGCACCAACTGGAACGACTCCTGGACCATCTCGGCGGCATTGCCGATCACATCGAACAGCCCCAGCGGATTCGGCAGCTTGGTACCGATCGGCATCAGCCGCGCCGCCTGGCCGGTGCCGCCGGCCACTTGGTTGTACACCGCCCAGTCGGCAAGCGGCCCCTCGCTGTCGCTGCCCTCGACCTGACGCGGGAACAACCGACCGTCGAGCTGCTGGCGGCTGACCGCCGAGCCGCCACGGGCCGCGAATTCCCATTCCACTTCGGTGGGCAGGCGCACGAAGCCGATGCCGCCGTCCTCGGCCTTGCTGCCCCGGCCACTGACCGGCAGCAGGTCGCGGTGATGCTTCATCAACCAGGCGCTGTACACCGCCGCGAAGCGCTCGGCCTCGAAGCGCGACAACTTGACCTTGGGCAGGCGCCCGGCCGCTTCGGTGACCGGCTCGCAGGTCGGCGCCGCCTCGCCACTGGCCAGCGACTGGGCCTGGGCCATCACCTGCGCGTACTGCCGCGCGGTGACTTCGTATTTGCCGATGAAGTACATCATCGGTTTGAGCGGGCTGCCGGCCTCGACCTTGGGCAGGCTGCCGGCGATCTGTTTCTGCCAGTCGGACGACAGGTCCTTCACGCTGAACTGACCGTTGATGAAGTCGCGGCGATAGCCGGAGATGAACGACTGCTTGTAGCCCGCCTCGCCCTCGCTGAAGGGATAGCCCAGGTTGACCTCGCGGTCGTCGAGGCTGCCTTGGGCCAGTACGTAGACGTGGCGGAAGACGATTTCACCGCCGCACGGCAGCGGCAGGCTGACGTCGTCCGGCAGCGGCTTGGGGTTGTCGAGCTTGCTCAGGGCTGCGGGGTCGGGCGTGGCCGCAGCGGCGCTGGAGGAGGATTTGGGCTTGTCGTCGCCATCGGCGGGGGAGCAGGCGCCCAGCGCCATCGCGGCCACGACCAGGGACAGCACCTTCAGCAGCGCGGGGGCCGCTGCGGTTGATTTACACATCACGAATTCCTTGCGAAGCGTCGATCCGCGCCACTCGCCAGCCGCCCAGTACGGCGGCGGCGGTGCTGGCCGAGAGCACGGCCAGCAGTGCGACGAGATAGTGCATGGGCAGCAGATGCGCGGCGTATTCACCCGGCACCTGCATGAACAATCGGTTCAGGCCTTGCTCGGCCAGCAGGTACAACAGCGTCGCCAGCAACACCGCCAGCAACCCGCTGTACAAGGCCTGCAACACCACGAACAGCAACAACGCGGCAGTGCCCAGGCCCAGCAGGCGCAGCACCGCCAGTTCGCGCTGCTTGCGCTGCACCGCCGCCACCGCACCCGCCGCCGTGGCCGCTACGGCGCCGGCCACCGCCAGGCTGGCGATGATCCAGAACACCAGGTCCAGGTTGCGGCCCAGCGACTGCACCTGGGCGATCTGCGCGGCCTGGGTCGACACCAGCAGCTTGCGCTCGGCGAAAAAGCGCCGCAGCGGCTCCACATCGTCGAGCGTGCGGGCGTAGAGGCGAAACGCTGGATAGACCCGCGCCGCAGCCGCCACCGCGTCCGGCGCCTCGCCGCTCCAGCCCAGCGCAGGCACCGCGCGGCCGTCGCGGTAGTCTTCGGCTGCCTCCAGCAACGCCAGCGAGGCAAACAGGCCGTCGCGCTCGAAGGCCGCCAGCGGCAGCACCGCACGCACATGCAACGGCGTCTGCCGCCACTGCACATCGCCGCCCTGCTGGCGATTGAAACTGCCCAGCAGACGATCGCCCGCCCGCGCGCCAAGCTTTTCTGCAGCGGTGAAGCTCAGCACCACATCGCGCAGATCGGCGGGGTCCGGTGCCACCGCGCCATCGAGCAGCGGATCGCCCGCTGCGGTGGGCAGCATCTCGACCGTCACCCCGCGCCCCTGCGCCGGCAGCAACAGCTCGGCGGTGGCAGCGATCTGCCGGGTGCGCGGGATGGCGAAGGCCACGTCGGAGCGCGCTGCCAGGCGCGCGATGAACTCGGCGCTAAAGCGCCCGCCGCCCAGCGCGATGATTTCGCGCACACCGGGGTCGCGTTGCAGGCGCTCGGTCAGGCTGCCGATCAAACCGAACTTCAGACCGAACAGCACCAGCAGCGGCGCAATTACCGCTACCAGCGCCAGCACCGCGCAGGCCGACAGCCGCGCGTCGGTGCGATAGTCCTGCCAGGCCAGCCTGGCGATCAGCAACGGGCGCATCAGGCGGCCTGCTCCAGGGTGGTGGTGACGCCGCCATCGGCATCGCGGTGGCACTGCATGCGCAGCACCCGCAGCCCGGCGTTGCGCGCCAGCGTCTCGTCGTGGGTGGCGATCACGCAGGTCACCCGGTGCGCCTCGGCCTGGCGCAGCAGCAACTGCATCACCCGCTCGGCGTTGAGCGGATCGAGCGCCGCCGTCGGCTCGTCGGCCAGCAACAGCGTCGGTGCATGGACCAGAGCGCGGGCACAGCTGACCCGCTGACGCTGGCCCAGGGAGAGATCTGCCGGCCGCTTGTCCAACTGATCGCTGACGTCCAGCGCCGCCGCCAGACGCTCCACGCCACCGTCATCGGCCAGGCCGAGCAATTGGCGCGGCAGGCGAATGTTGCCGCGCACATCGAGAAACCCGAGCAGGCCACCCGCTTGCAGCACATAGCCCAGATGGCGGCTGCGCAGCGCCGCCAGGCGATCGAGCTGGCGCGCCCGCCATAACCCGGCGATGTCCTGCGCGGCACCGTCCAGTTCGAGACTGAAACGCTCGGCAGCGTCCGGCGCCAGCACCAGCGCCAGCAGGTCGAGCAAGGTGCTCTTGCCGCAGCCGCTGGGGCCGACCAGCGCCACCTGCGCACCGGCCGCCAGATGCAGCTCGCCGATCTCCAGGCTGTAGCGCTGGGCACCCTGCCCGCGCGTTTTGCGCACCCCCTGCACGTTGATCATCACGGCAGCGTCGACAGTGGGACACGGTACAAGGCGTCGCCCGGCTCGGCCTTGCCGAAACGCACCCAGTTAGCCATGTCGTTGTGGAAGGTTTCGTAGAGGCGAATCTTCGACTCCAGCTCGTCGATGAAGTCTTCCTGCTCGGCCACCGACAGCGACAGCCACAGGTCCTGGGTCATGCTCAACGACTTGCTGCGATACGGCAGGCCTTCGAGGTACTCGCCGAGCACGCCACCCTGGGCCAGGTTGGCGCCCTTGCTCAGTGCACTCGGGTCGCGGCTCATGTAGGCGCTGGCGCTGGCGATCTCGTTGAAGAAGTCGCCCGGCGAGCTGCGGGTCTTGCGCGCGGCATCGACGATCAGCTTGAGCGATTGCTGCAGGTCGTTGAGCTGCAGCTTGGTGAGCATCACGCACACCTGCAGGGTCGGCAGCGCCGGGTTGGTCAGGTCGCGGTCGGCGGTCCAGGCGCTGACCAGTTGCGGCGCCTGGCTGGCGCTGCGCCGGCCGAGGAAGTCCATGTGCATGGCGTAGCCCACCGCCTGGGTCTTGGCCGCCAGGCTGGAACCGGCGCCCAGCATCGGCACCGGCTGCGGCTGCTGGCTGCGGACCTGATGCACCAGGTCTGCGAAGGTCGAACCAATTTCCCGCACCCGTTCGCCGAAGGCATTCACCTCACCGCCCGGCACGCCCACGTAGAGATCGCCAATGCGCGGGTTGCTGTCGGCGGTGAGCACGCGGTACTGCTGCTCGGCCGAGCCGTGGTTCTTGATCCCGGCGGGCGTGCGCAGGTGCAGCGCGTAGATCTTGATCTGCTTGCTCAACGCTGCCTGACGGACTTCGGCTTCGTTCATCTGCGTGCTGCTTTGCGGATCGCTCTTGCGCAGCGCGCCCGCGTCGGTGACCAACAGCACGATGCGTCCGCCATAGCCGGACCAGTCCATGCCCTCGACCGCCTGCATCACGCCGGCAAAGGCGTCCTCGTTGAACGACTGGCTGGACACCGTGGTGGCCTTTACCTGTGAAGCCGCTTTGAGGAAGCGTGCAGGATCGCGCCCTTCATCCAGGGTCACCAAGGTCTTGCTCAGGTATTCCAGGCCCGGCGTGCGCTTGATGCTGTTGCGAAAGCCCACCAGGCCGAAGCTGACGCTGTCCAGTTCGCCGCGCTCGGCCAACTGCGCCTGCAGCTCGCTGACCACCTGGCGCACGCGGTCGATGTAGGGCTGCATCGACACCGAGGTGTCCACCACCAGCACGATGCCGGTACGGAAGTTGTTGTCGGCTGCGCCCGTGGCAGGCGCCTGGGACGCTTTGGCGGCCTCGCCAGACGCGCCCGCACCGGGATCGATCGAGGCGATATTGAGCAACTGCGCAGGTTGTCCGTCGGCGTCGAAGCTCTCGCGGTAGTCGAAGATCGGCATCAGGTAGAACTGGTCTTGCGGCACGGCGTTGGCGGTAGGCTCCAGCGCCAGCACCTCGGGCGCCTGGGCCGGATCGTTCTGCGCCTGGAGCAATTGCGCGCGGGCGCGGTTGCTGTCGTCGAGCAACTGCTGCACGTCGTCGGGCTGACGCATGAACATCACCGGCGCGCGGCCGGAGCGTTCGGTGAACTTGAGCACCAGGCTCTGCTTCCAGTCACTGGTCTGCTCGGCGGCGAGCCAGCCTTCACGCTGCCCGTCGCTGGCAGCACCGACCTGCACCCAGGACTGACCGTCGACGTCCTTGCGCTGGTAGACGTAGAGCACCGAGAACGCCGGCAGCGGCTCGCCCGCCTGACCTCCAGGACTGTCGGCCAGACGCGCACCAGGCTTGGTCAGCACGCGTTGGAACAGCGTCTTCTTGCCGGGCATGAGCAGCGGACGCTGATCGTCCGTGGCGGCTGTCGCCAGAGGCGGCGGTGTCTGAGCGTGAGACGGTGTCTGCACCCCCGGCGGTTCGACGGCAGGCTCGTCACCGCCACTGAACAGCCAGTAGCCACCGGCAGCCAGCCCTAGCGCCGCCGCGATGGCCACAGCAAGCAGGGCGACCGCAGGCTTTTTTCTCGCAGCCTTGGACGGCGCGGGCGTGGGCTGGGGCTGGAGAGGTGGCGGTTTGATCGGCTCTGGGCGCGCAGCGGCCTGGGGAATGTCGATGGAGACCGGGGTCAATCCGCCCAACGCCGGCGCTGGCGCGGACACCGAGTCCGGCCCAATGCTCGCCACGGGCATGAACACCGTGCTGTCGCCCTCGGCGGGCAGACGGTCCAACGCCACCAATAGCGCGTCGGCATCGGCGAAGCGTGCAGTAGGATCCTTGGCCAGCAAGCCGTGCAGGATGTCCTGATAACGGCCGTGCTCGATGGGCAGTTCCGGCAGCGGTTCGGTCAGGTGCGCCAGCGCCGTGGACAGCGCGTCGACACCGTTGTACGGCAGCTTGCCGACGAGGATTTCGTACAGCACCACGCCCAGCGCGTAGAGGTCGGCGCGCCCGTCGATCTCGAGCCCGCGCGCCTGCTCCGGGCTCATGTAGCTGGGCGTGCCGATGGCGAAGCCGGCCTGGGTGAACTGGGTGTGGTCATCCAGCGACTTGGCGATGCCGAAGTCCGACAGCACGGCAGTGCCGTCGGCGCGGAACAGGATGTTGGCCGGTTTCACATCGCGGTGCACCAGGCCCTGGGCATGGGCATAGCCCAGCGCCTGGGCCATCTGCCGCACGTAGACCAGCCCCTGTTCGGCGCTCAAACCCGCCGCGATGCGCTCCTTGAGCGTGCCGGCCGGCAGGTACTCCATGGCCATGTAGTACAGCTCGCCGACATTGCCGATGTCGTGGATGGTGGCGATGTTCGGATGCGCCAGGCGCGCCAGGGTGCGGCCTTCGCGCAGGAAGCGCTCGCAGAAGGTCGGATCGGCCGCCAGGCTGGCCGCCATCACCTTCAGCGCCACCTTGCGTTGCAGCGAACGCTGGGTGGCCAGGTAGACGCTGGCCATGGCGCCCTGGCCAATTTCGCCGTCGATGTCGAAACCGGGGATCTGCATGTCGATGTCGTTCTTCAATTGGCCTTCACCACCACGGCTGTGATGTTGTCGGGAGCGCCACGGGTCAGGCCGAGATGGACCAGCCCGCGCACCACCTGATAGGGGTCGGCGTGGTGCAGCACCTCGCCGATTTCGAGGTCTTCGGCGGTCTTGGTCAGGCCGTCGCTGCACAGCAGGTAGGTATCGCCGGGACGTACTTGCACCGAGAGACTCTGCAATTGGAGCTGATCCTCCACGCCGATGGCGCGGGTGACGATGTTGCCGCGTGGGTGCACGCGCGCCTCGGCTTCGCTGAGCAGGCCACTGTCCTGCAGCTCCTGGACATAACTGTGGTCATGGCTGAGGCGCTCGATGCGTCCGTCGCGCAGGCGGTACAGACGGCTGTCGCCGGCCCACAGCGCGACGCCCTGATCGCCGCGCACGGCCAGTACCACCACCGTGCTGCCCATCATCGACACGCCCCGACGATGGGTTTCCTCGCGGACCGCGCGGTTGACGCGCACCAGGGTGTCGCGCACGGCTTGGGCGCGCGCCTCGAGCGGCGCAGGCAGTGGCAACTGACGCAGGCTGTCGACGGTCAGGCTGGCCACGTAATCGCCCGCTGCATGACCGCCCATGCCGTCGGCCACAGCCCACAGGCCATCGGCCGCCAGGTCCAGGCAGGCGTCCTCGTTGATCTTGCGCACCATGCCCACGTGGCTGTAGCTGGCGGCACTGTAATGCAGGGTCGTCATACCCCGCCTCCCTCGTCGCCCAACAGGAATGCGGCGAAGTGCTCGCTGCGCGGCAGGCCTGGGTAACGCATCAGGCCCGGCGCGATGCGCTCCGAGCCGCGCCCCCACCACAGGCTCATGCCTTCGCAGGCGCACTCGGCCAGCGCGTGTGCGCGGCCCTCGGGGGTGGTCGCGGCCAAGCGTTGCAGGCCGCCGACGCTGGGTACCGATACCGCGCCCTGAATGCCCGTGCTGTCGGCGCCATAAGGCTGCACGGCGCGCTCGAACGCGTCGAACGGCGCCCCTTCCTCCAGCGTGTCCAACAGTGCCGTCTCGACCGCCTCGAACCAGGCATCGCTGCCGGCCACGATCGCCGCCAGCGACGTCTGCGGCCCCAGCACCTGAGCGACGGTCAGCGGGAAGTAGCGCCCGACCCGGTCGATGCTGGGCATCACGACGCCAGTCACCGCTTGAGGGCCGCACACGCCGGGCGCCAAGGCAAAGCGCCACAATGGGCTGACCAGGTAGGCCTGTAGCCACTGTTCGCCCAACTGCCGCTGACTGGCTTGAATGCCAGCGGCCAGCCACTGATCCCAGGGCTGGATGAAGGTCTGCGGCAGGTCGCGGCTGACGAAATCGCCGCGACAGGCCATTTTTCCGTAGAAACCCACGTCGTTCACAAATGCTCCGGCAGGCTGAAACCGCTGACCACTCGGCTGCGGAACGGATTGAACGCGCTGCTGGCACGCAGCTCGTAGGACACGCTGGCGCCATCGACGCGCAGGCGTAGGTTGAAGCGCTCCGGCGAACTGCCGGCACTGAGATCGGACTGATCGAGCAAGCGGAACCACGCCCACGGTCCCTCCAGTGTCATCCCCGAGCGACCGCTGGCCGCCGGGGGCGAGATCGACAGGCGCACCACGCCGATACTGTTGGGGTTCGGCCACTGCAGCGACACCGGGCGACTCGGACCATGGTCGTAGCTGACCTGCTGACCGTCGAGGTCGAGCAGGAACTGAGTGATCGAGGCGTCCATCGCCACCGGCTTGAGCTCGAAACGCACCCCCGGTTGCAGGCCGCCGCTGGTGCGGAAGAAGGCATCGCGAATGGTCGCGGCGCGCTGGAAGGTGTTCAGCACGCCGCCACCGATGCCCAGTTTCTGCGCGGCGCCCGGCTGCCAGCTCCAGGGCGACGTGGCCGTGTTGACGTAGGGTTGCAGGTACTTGCGGAAGTAGTTGTCCATCACCCCGCCCACACCGAAGAACTGGCCGAAGTCTTCCAGGGTGGCATCGCGTGGGCTGCCGGCGCTCAGGGGATAGCGCCCGCTGAGCGACTGACGGTAGACATTGACCACCTCGCTGGTCCAGGCGGCGTTGAGCTGATTGCGCACCCCGCCCATGACGATGGCGTTGGTCGAGCCGACCACCGAACCGACCAGGTTCTGCACCAGCTTGGGCTGGCGCGCCGCGCCCAGCGACACGCGCTGCGAGGCCGCCTGCGCCTGGTTCTTGGCCTCGCCCAGCAAGGCATCGCCACTGGCGCCGACCATGGCGCTGACTTGCACGTACAGCGCGTTGAGGTCGGCCAGCAAGCCGTCGAGCGAACTCGGCTGACCCTCGCCGCTGGCGACCAGTTCGGCCAGTTCGGCGAAGTGGGCCGTGACCGGGTCCACCTCGCGCGCATGCGCCTCGGTACCCGGAATCGGCGTATCGCCCAGCAGGCCACCGAGGCGCTGGCGCAACTGATCAACCCCGGCCTGCTCCACCTTGGCCTGTGCCTGGTCGAGCGCGGTCGGCTGTTGCAGGTCGGTTTCCTTGGCCACCGCCTGCAGCAGCTTCTTCAGCGGCGAGGTCGGCCCGGACAATACGCGCAGCACGTCGGCAGCCTGCCCGGCGCTGGTGATGGGCACGAAATCGAGATCGGCCAGCAGCGCATCCCACTGGCGGATGTAGTCCTGGTAATAGAGCTGGCGCACGTCGTCGGCCAGGCGCTTGGCATCGCTGGCCTCGCTCAGCTCGCGACCCAGCACCCAGCGCTCCTCGGCCAGGGTTTCGGCGTGGGCGACGCTGGCGGCGAGAAACGCTTTGCGATAACCGTCGACGGTGAAGATGCCCGGCAGCGGATCGGTCAACGGCTTGCCGCTCTTGCGCTGGAACACCAGCGCCGCATCGCGACCGGCCGCGTCGCTGAGGCGAAAATCGCTGACACCGTTCGGCAGTTTCTGACGCTTGACCCGGTCATACACCCGTTGCGCCACCGGCAATTGCTGCAACTGACGGCGGGTGTCGTCGATCAGGCGCTGGTCCAGTCGCGCATTGGGCGGGCGCTTGTCGAACAGCGCCGAGAGGTGCTGCTCCAGTGCCTGACGTTGTTCCGGGGCCAGATCGCGCGGCAGATGACGCTCCCAATCCAGGCTGATCCAGGCCTTGATGAAGTCGGCGTCGTAATGCTCGCTGTCGGCGAGCATGAGATAGGCCTTGAGGCCTTCGTAGAGGTAATCCGACGGGCCACCGGCATACAACTGCTCCTCGATGCGGGTAACCAGGCGCGGGGCGAAGATGGCGATCAGCAGCTTGCGGTAGACGCTATCGGACTCGCTCTCGAGCATATCGCCCTGATACAGCCCCAGGCCCTCGGCCCAACTGGGCGGATCGTTGGCCAAGCGGCGCACGGCATTGAGCAACGGCAGCACCTCGATCACTTCGCGCTGCGCCGGGCTCAGTTCCTGAACGCTCTTGCCCAGCGGTTTGAGGCGGCTGTCGACTTCGGCGATGTACTGCTGGTTGGCGCGGTAGCTCAAGGTCCACAAGGTGCCGACCACCAGCACCAGCGCCACGCTCAAGGCCAGGGCACCGCGTGCGATCCATTTGCGTCGACGCTCCACCTTGGGATCGCTGCCCACCAGCCCGCGTTCGGCGAAGGCCACGGCGGTGAACAGCTTCTCGATGAAGTAGCTGCGCCCGGTGCCGGTCTGACGCGCCAGGTGCGCACGGTCCAGGCCCATGCTCTGCGCCATGCTGCCGATCAGGCGGTCGATCGGGCTGCCTTCCTGGGTGCCGCTGGTGAAGTACACCCCGCGCAGCAGCGCCCGCTCTTCGAAGGCATTGGGTTTGAACACGCCGTCGAGGAAGCTCTTGAGGTTGCCACGCAGCGCCGCGAACTGCTGGATGAAGCCATAGACCAGATCGCGCCGCGCCGGGTCGCGTTCCTGCTGGAGGCGTTCGACCAACCGCTGGTTCAGGCGCGTCTCCAGCAGGCCGAACTCTTGCTCGAACTGCGCCACCGGCCCCTCGCCCTGCTGACCCTCATCCAGCGCGAAGGTCATGCCCCACACCTGAGCACGTTCTTCCTTGCTCAGGTTGTCGAAGAACTCCATGAACCCAGGCACCAGGTCGAGCTTGGTGAGCATCAGGTAGATGGGGAAGCGCACGCCGAGTTGGGTATACAGCTCCTGGATCCGCGTGCGAATGGCCGTGGCATGCGCGGCGCGTTCTGCATCGCTGCCCAGCAGCAGATCCGACAGGCTGATGGCGATGAAGGCGCCATCGATGGGACGCCGTGAGCGCTGCTGCTTGAGCAGGTCGAGAAAGCCCAGCCAGGCGGCTTTGTCGACCTGGGCATGGCTGTCCTGGGTGGTGTAGCGGCCAGCGGTGTCGAGCAGCACGGCCTGGTCGGTGAACCACCAGTCACAATTGCGCGTGCCGCCAACGCCGCGGATGGCGCCTTCGCCCAGTTGCGCGGCCAGCGGGAAGTGCAGACCGGAATTGATCAGCGCAGTGGTCTTGCCCGAGCCGGGCGGGCCGATGATCACGTACCAAGGCAGCTCATAGAGATTACGCCGCTCGTCGCCGCCCAGACGCGCCTTCTTCAGCAGCACCAGGGCTTCGTCCATGCGCTGGCGCAGGGTCGCCAGTTCTTCGGCAGTGGCCAGGCTGGTAGGGTCCGGCGCCGTCTCGGCCGCCAGGCTTTCCAGCACCTTGGCCGCCTGGCGGCGGGCCTGGACGATGCGCCAGGTGCGGTAGGCGATCCACACCGCGAACAGCAGGATGATCAGGATCCAGCGCGGCGCAGGCGGGGCCAGCACATCCAGCAGCGGACCCAGGAACCAGATGATCAGGCTCAGGGCGATCAGCCCCAGCACCGGGATCACCCAGCGGATGACGAAACTGAAAAACGCCTTCACTCGACGCCCTCCGCCAGAACTGTGATTTCCACCCGACGATTCTTCGCCCGGCCTTGCGCGGTGTCGTTCGACGCCAACGGCTCGGTGTCGCTCAGCCCCTGGGCGGTGAAACGCTCGGCCTGACCGGTGCGCGCCACCAGCAGCGACTTGACCTCTTCGGCACGGGCCTGGGACAGCGCCCAGTTCGAGGGGAAGCGGATCGTGGCGATGCGTTGGTTGTCGCTGTGCCCGGTCACGCGCACATTGCCCTTGACCTTGGAGACGGCCGCCGCAATGCGCTGCAGCAGGGGCTCGAAGTCGCCCTTGATGCTGGCGCTGGCCGACGCGAACAGTTCGTCACCGCGAATGGTCACCACCGAACGGTCGACCGCATCTTCGACCGAGACCCTGCCAGCCTTGATGTCATCGGCCAGGAAACCGGCCAGACGCGGGCGCTCAACGGGCTTGGGCTGCACCACGGGACGGTCCATGGCCTGCACCGGAATTTCCCCCAGCGCGTGGATGCCACGGAACACCGGCTCGGCGTCGGAGGCGAGCTTCATGCGCAGGCCGAACAACAACAGCAACAGCAACGCCAGGGCCACGGCCAGGCCGACCCATGGCGGCATGAACTGCGCCAGGCGGTCGCGGCTGACCGAGACGCCGCGCCAATGCGGCGACAGTTCGCGCTCGATCTCGCCACGGGCGCCGCGGATGGCTGCGGCGGTGCGTTCGCGCAGCGCTTCGAGCTGCGCGCGGCCCCCGTTCATGACCCGATAGCGGCCCTCGAAACCCAGGCTGGTGCACAGGTACAGCAGCTCCAGCAGGTTCAAGCGCTCACGCGGGCTCTGCAGGCAATGTTCGAGCAACTGAAAGGTCTTCTCCCCGCCCCAGGCCTCGTTGTGCACGGTGATCAGCAGGCTTTGCTTGCCCCAGTCGCTGCTGCTGCCCCACGGGGTGCTCAGCACCGCCTCGTCGAGGGCGGTGCACAGGGCGTAGCGTGCCAGCAGCACTTCGTTACGCGGCACACCGGCGGCGTCGGCACGCTCCTCGAACTGACGCAGGTAGGCCAGCAATTGTGCGCGCAGGCTGGCCGGGGCGGGATGGGCGATGGTGTTGCGCAGGCGTGTGAGTAAGGCCAGCAGCGGCCCGGCTGCCTGCTCCAGTGGATTGAGCCCGGCGCCCTGCCCAGGCGCCAGCGGCTCGGCCGGCACGCTCAACGGCGGCGGTGCGGGCTGCGCCGGTGTCGAGGGCTGCGGACCACGGCCACCGGGGCGCGGCATGAATTGGGTCCGGTCATTGCCTTGAGGATCGTCGTGCTGCATCGCGGCTTATCCTCGAATGGCCCAGAACGCCAGGCTCAACCCAGGGAACTCGCCAGCGACGTAGAAGGCGAAGCCACCGGAATGCTGCAACTGTTTCCAGTGCTCGCTGCCACGGTCGAGCTCAAAGTAAGTGGAACCGGCATGGAACGGGATCTGCCTGGGCGCCACCGGCAACGGCAACAGGCCGATGCCAGGCAATTGCAGGTTGACCAGGTCGCGGATGTGTTCCACCGAGCCGATCTTGCTCTGCTGGCCGAACCGACTGCGCAGGGTTTCGCTCGGCACATCGGCGCGCACCACCAGGATGAAGCTGGCGCTGTCCAGCAGGCTGCGGTCGGCCAGCATGCCCACGTGCACGCCATAGGCTTTCTCGACGATCGGAATGGCCACCGCCTTGCTGTCGATCAGCATCGACAGGGCTTGGCGCAGGGAAGCCATCAGCGGCTGGAACGTCGCCGCCAGATCATCGTGCTGATACGCCGGGAAGCTCTCCGGACGCCGGCCGTCCTGGGTGAAGGTGGCGAACTCGCCGGCAAGGGCGACCAGTTCGCTGAACAGCCGCTCCGGGTGCAGCGGGCTGAGCTGGCCCAGGTGCTCGACCAGCGGCTGCGCCCGGTTGACCAGTTGCAGCAGCATGAAGTCGGCGATTTCCGAGGCGCCGCCGTTGGCCGAAGCCACCACGCGCCCGGCCAGCGCTTCGCCGCGTTGATGCAGCAGACCCAGCAGTTCGCTGCGGAAATTCGCCAACGTATCGCTCACCGCCACGTCCAGCACGGGCGGGATGTAGCTGTCATCGAGCATCAGCGCGCGGTCGGCGCGCTTCTCACGGATACGCAGCACGCCCAGCGCCGCGTAGTCGCCCAAGCCCTCGCGCTCGGACAACAGGCGCAGGGCGCGACTGCCCAGGGCCAACGGCGCGCGGTTCTCGAACGGCGCATTGTCGTCGCGCACTTCGCTGACCCGGGCGACGTAACGCGCGCCGTCCAGCGGTTCACCTTCATCGACGGTGTCGCGGGCGCCGGCGCGCTTGAGCGGCAGGCCCAGATAGATCACCGCATCGCGCAGGTCTTCGGGAATTTCCAACGGCGGCGGTGGCAGGTCGTCACGCGGGATGTCGAACGGCGTACCGTCCGGCAACAGGCCTCGGGCGCTGATGATCGCCAGCTTGCCCTGGGCCAGCAGGCCCTGGTCGATCAGCAACTCGGAGAAACCCCAGGCGGCCGTGGACAGCGGGCGACTGCGGGCATCGATGAACGTCTCCAGGTAGCGGTCGTGCTGCTGGAAGTGCTGGGTCGTGATGAACATGCCTTCCGACCAGACCACGCGATTGTTCCAGGACATGGGTTCTCCGTTTGCCTAGCGGGCAGGGACAGGTTGTGGTGTGGCCACGGTGCTGCGCACGGCGCGCACATCGAGGCTGATCTGGTAGTCGTGTGGCGGCACCGGCAGCACGCTGCGCCATTGCGCCCGATCGACCTCGCGGTAGCCGACGACCAGCCCGACCAGGCGTGTGGCCGGGTTCAACGGACGGTCGAGTTGCAACTGCCGACCGGGCTGCAGCAGCACCTCGTCCTGATCGACGAGGTCGGCCCCCAAGGTGGCCTGAGCGCGCTCGGCCAGGGCGAAATAGTCAGCGCGCTCGAAGGCGGCGGCGTTCTTCAGCTCGTAGACCCGCACCCGTACCGGCGCGGGCGTGCCGTCGGCGCCCGGATTGAGGCCAGCGGCGGCGCTGAAGTACAGGCTGACGCCGGGCGCCTCGTGGTCAGCCGACGCGGGTGCGGGCGCGTCTTTGCTGCAGGCACCGAGCAGCACCAGGGCCAGGGCCGTGATCAGTCGTGTTGCATTCATGTTCGTCCTCATGACGTCCTGTAACTCTTCCTGTCCTGAAGCACAGCCTCAGGAACGTTGCATTCTTGCGGTATGGGCTTCGTAGGCGCGGCTGAACTCGCGGCCGAACAAGTCCTGGAAATCGTCCTGCGCTTCGCGGGAAATCTGCCCGTAGAGCTGGGTGAACTGCTGCCACAGATGGGCCTGGCGCGAGCCACCGAACAGCTTGGCCAGGCCTGCCGCAGGCGCCAGCCGCGCTTCCAGTTGCCCAGGCTCGAAGCGGGTCAGCAGGTGCTTGATGGCGGCTTCGACGCCGGCCATCACTGCCAGTTGGTGGGCACGCAAATCATCGAAACTGTCGCGCACGGCCTGGTCGGCCGGCATGAACGCCTGACTGCCCTGGCGCAGCAACAGCAGCAAGGCCTCATCGGCATTGGGGGCGAACTTGAGCGGGTTGTTCTGCACGGGGGCGATGGTGGTCTGCTGCATGCGGAACTCGCCCTTGAGGCTGCTGCGCGCGCGCAGGACATCGATCAGCCCTTCGACCATCAAGCGGTAACTGCGCCCGACGGCCTCCATCTGCGCAGCCGCATCCTCGGCGTCGAAACGCAGGTGGTCGATCCCGGCACCGCGCAGGAATGCCTGTAGAAGACCCTGGTCAGCGGCAGGCGGGGCGGGCGGCGCTGCCACGACGGGCGTTGAGGGCGGCGGCTGAGGCGTCTGCGGCGGGGCGATCGGCGGCGCAGGCTCAGCCGCCAACGGGCTTTCGAAAGCCGGCATGGGCGGGATGTCTGGCGCAGCAGCGGGCAAAGGCGCAGGCGCGGGACTGTCGTCGAAGGGGTTCCAGTCCGCTGGAATGGCCCCGATACCAGGCGCTGCAGGAGGCGGCGGCGCAGGAGCAGGCGCAACGGGCGCAGGTGGCCGGAAATCGTGTTGTTGGGCCGGTACGTGGTCGGGCTGACTGGCCGGAGGCACACTCGATGCACCCAGGAAATCGAACAAATCTGGCAGGGTGTCGTGGCTGGACGCCCCCTGCAGCAACGCCGCAGAGGCCGGAGCGATGGGCGAGCTCGACGCTGCGACCTGATTGGCCATCAGCGCCTCGAAGCTCTGAGCGCCTGGCTGACGACTCTCGTCGACGGAAAAGCCCGAATCGATACGCGCCTGGATCTCGTAATCGCCGATCCGGATGAGTTCGCCGTCCATCAACGGTTCACTGTTTCCACGGCGAAGACGCACGCCGGCCTGAACCAACTCGATACCGTTGGTACTGCTATCCGTTATGTAGTAACGGCCCTCACGGAATTGGACTACGCAATGACTAGAAGATACCAACCGCTCAGGATCAGGTAATACCCAGTCATTGTTAGGACTTCTTCCTATGCTGACGGCGCCATTTTCCACCGTGATCTCCGAGCATTGCCCTGGGGTGATCTTGTGGTAACTAGTGATAGTTAGGCAAAGTGCCATCACGCCTCCTGCATAGAATATAAACCTTGATTCCATTCAAATGGATGGACTGCTTTGCGCCACAGGATCAGACCTTGAAATCCACGTCATTTCAAAGGAGATGCGCTATTTATCGCTACAGAACCTGACAATCTAACTCACTCAAGCTGCACTTTGATGTCAGTTTCAGCGGCCGGCTGAAATTCTGCTGAAACGATCACACTCGGGTTTTCAGCGCGCTAGCTTACCTTGACAGCATTTTGGAAATAAACCATAAATGCGCAACTTTGAGCTGCAGCCGCTGATATCGGTTCAATATCAACCCTTAAAGTTCACCAGCGTTTTGTGCGCTGGTTCACACTTTTAAATTTTTACCCTGCGCCATTTGCAGAGCCCCGCCACGGGCCGATATGGAGATCGATATCTGGTGAACTCCCAGGCACTGCTAGCCGCTGTTTCAGATGACTTCCCTTGTGGCGAAGACCTGGAATACGACGCCGACTTCCTGCAACTCGAACGCGATGCCCAAGGGCGTCCGGAGCGGGTCATGGGCGATGCGGTACAGCCGGCCGAACCGCCTCAGTGGCGCGCCCTCGAACAGTCCTGCATCTCCCTGCTGCAACGCAGCAAAGACCTGCGCATTACCCACTTCCTGGTTCAGTCCAACCTTGCCTTGCACGGTTTCGTCGGCCTGGCCGACGGCCTGGAACTGATCCGCGATCTGCTGGGCGAATACTGGTTGCACCTGCACCCGCAACTCGATGCCTCGGACGACAACGACCCGACCGTGCGCGTCAACGCCTTGGCCGGCCTCACCTGCGACACCAACATCGCCCTGCTGCGCGAAGCCGTCCTGGCACGCTCGCGCGCGTTCGGCCCGGTGACCCTGCGTGCCGGCCTGCATGCCGCTGGCCTGCAGCACTTCGCCAGCGAAGACCTCAGCATCGAAGCCTTGGCCGCCGCACTGCGCGATGCCGACGCCGAAGAGCTCGAACAGACGCGCCAGGCACTGACCCGAGCGCGCGACGCCTGCGAAGCCATCGAACGACGGGTGAGCGACCACGTGGGCTCCGCCTCGGGCGTCGACCTGAGCGCGCTCAAGCAGCCGCTGCGCCTTGCCTCGCAAGTGCTCGCCGACTACGCACCCGGCGGCTCGCCATCGGCCACGGTACCCGACACGCCTGCGCATGACCCGTTCGAGAACGACCAGGCACCATCGGCCAGCGCCGCCACACCGAGTGCCCGCCCGCCAGCGCGGCCCGGCGAGGTGAACAGCCGCGACGATGTCCGCCAGAGCCTCGACCGGCTGCTGCAGTACTACGCCCGCCATGAGCCTTCGAGCCCACTGCCCGTGCTGCTGCGCCGGGCCAAGCACCTGGTCGATGCCGATTTCGCGACCATCGTGCGCGACCTGATTCCCGATGGCCTGTCGCAGTTCGAGAACCTGCGCGGGCCCCAGGACGACTGATACCACCGACAGCCGCAACGAACGACAGCGCCCCCAGCGGCGACCAGGAGGAACCACGTGGCCAAAGACAGCTCCCAGAAATTCATCGCGCGTAACCGCGCGCCGCGCGTGCAGATCGAATACGACGTCGAACTGTACGGCGCCGAGAAGAAGGTCCAGCTTCCCTTCGTCATGGGCGTGCTGGCCGATCTGGCCGGCAAGCCGGAAGACCCGCTGCCGGCCGTGGCCGACCGCAAGTTTCTGGAGGTCGATGTGGACAACTTCGACTCGCGGCTCAAGGCGATGAAGCCTCGCGTGGCGTTCAACGTCCCCAACGAACTCACTGGCGACGGCAACCTGAGCCTGGACATCACCTTCGAGAGCATGGACGACTTCAGCCCGGCCGCCGTCGCGCGCAAGGTCGATGCCCTCAACCAATTGCTCGAGGCACGTACCCAGTTGGCCAACCTGCTGACCTACATGGATGGCAAGACTGGCGCCGAGGACATCATCCTCAAGGCCATCAAGGACCCTGCCCTGCTGCAGGCCCTGGCCAGTGCCCCGAAACCTGCCGACAACGAGCCGAGCGCCTGAGGAGCCCGCCATGACCGACACATTGCGCGACAACCAGGCCGCCGAGGCCAGCACCGAGCAGACCAGCGAGTTCGCCAACCTGCTGCTGCAGGAATTCAAACCCAAGACCGAACGCGCCAAGGAGGCGGTGCAAAGCGCCGTACGCACCCTGGCCGAGCAGGCATTGGCGCAGACCAATCTGGTTTCCGATGATGCCATCGGCTCGATCGAGCAGATCATTGCCGCCATCGACGCCAAGCTCACTGCCCAGGTCAACCAGATCATTCACCATGACGAGTTCCAGAAGCTGGAAAGCGCCTGGCGCGGTCTGCACTACCTGGTCACCAACACCGAGAGCGACGAGCAACTGAAGATCCGTGTGCTCAACGTGTCCAAGACCGACCTGCACAAGACCCTGAAGAAATTCAAGGGCACCGCCTGGGACCAGAGCCCGGTGTTCAAGAAACTCTACGAAGAGGAGTACGGCCAGTTCGGCGGCGAGCCCTACGGCTGCCTGGTGGGCGACTACTATTTCGACCAGTCGCCGCCCGACGTCGAGCTGCTTGGCGAGCTGTCCAAGGTCTGCGCCTCGATGCATGCCCCTTTCATTGCTGCCGCCTCGCCGACGGTTATGGGCATGGGTTCCTGGCAGGAACTGTCCAACCCGCGCGACCTGACCAAGATCTTCACCACCCCCGAATATGCCGGCTGGCGTTCGCTGCGCGAATCGGAAGACTCGCGCTACATCGGTCTGACCATGCCACGCTTCCTGGCACGTCTGCCCTACGGCGCCAAGACCGACCCGGTCGAAGCCTTCGCCTTCGAGGAAGACACCGACGGCGCCGACAGCAGCAAATACACCTGGGCCAACGCGGCCTATGCCATGGCAGTGAACATCAACCGCTCGTTCAAGCACTACGGCTGGTGCTCGCGCATCCGCGGTGTGGAATCGGGCGGTGAAGTACAGGGCCTGCCGGCACATACCTTCCCCACCGACGACGGTGGCGTGGACATGAAGTGTCCGACCGAGATCGCCATTTCCGACCGTCGTGAAGCGGAATTGGCGAAAAACGGCTTCATGCCGCTGCTGCACAAGAAGAACACCGACTTTGCCGCCTTCATCGGCGCCCAGTCGTTGCAGAAGCCGGCCGAATACGACGACCCGGACGCCACCGCCAACGCCAACCTGGCCGCACGCCTGCCGTACCTGTTCGCCACCTGCCGCTTCGCCCATTACCTGAAGTGCATCGTTCGCGACAAGATCGGCTCGTTCAAGGAAAAGGACGAGATGCAGCGCTGGCTGCAGGACTGGATCCTGAACTACGTCGACGGCGATCCCGCGCACTCCAGCGAAACCACCAAGGCCCAGCATCCGCTGGCCGCCGCTGAAGTGGTGGTGGAGGAAATCGAAGGCAACCCTGGCTACTACAACTCGCGCTTCTACCTGCGCCCGCACTATCAGCTCGAAGGGCTGACCGTGTCGCTGCGCCTGGTCTCGAAGCTGCCGTCGGCCAAAGGGGCCTGATCGACGCTTGACCTTCCGGGGAGTGGTTTCCCTCTCGATCGAGCCGGGAAGCCTTGTCAACCTGCGGACCTTGTCCGGCAGGTGAAGCAGCGCCCCCGGAACTGTACGACCTCACGACGAACGCCAACCGACGCGAAATATCGAGGACATCATGGCTGTAGACATTTTCATCAAGATCGGCGACATCAAGGGCGAGTCCGCAGACAAGGCCCACAAGGAAGAAATCGACGTGCTGAACTGGAGCTGGGGCATGTCCCAGTCCGGCAACATGCACATGGGCAGCGGCGGCGGTGCCGGCAAGGTCAACATCCAGGACCTGTCGATCACCAAGTACGTCGACAAGTCCAGCCCGAACCTGATGGCCCACTGCTCCAGCGGCAAGCACATCGACAAGGTCAAGCTGACCGTGCGCAAGGCCGGTGGCGAGAGCCAGGTCGAGTATCTGATCATCAACCTGGAAGAAGTCATCATCAGCTCGCTGAGCACCGGCGGCTCGGGCAGCGATGACCGCCTGACCGAGAACGTCACCTTGAACTTCGCCAAGGTCACCGTGGACTACCAGCCACAGAAAGCCGACGGCACCAAGGACGGCGGCGCCATCAAGTACGGTTGGAACGTGCGTCAGAACGTCAAGATCTGATCGCGCACGCTGGCGCCCTCACCAGGCGCCAGCGTTCTCTTGTACACCAGATTTGTCCAAGGTAATCGGTCATGGCCAAGCCTTCTTTCATGAACCTTTGGAATGCCTACCCCATTGTTGCAGCACCTTGCGACGGACCTTGGGACAACCAATGTGCGATTCGTATGAGCATCGCGCTAAATGGCGAGCATACGATCAAGGTCAACGCCAGAACGTACAGTGAGCCGCGTTGCGCCCATGGGCACGCCAGAGGCGCTGAGTCGTTGGCGAACTGGCTATGGAAACATCACCTTGGAGCGCCTGTGCAATTGAGCGGCAGCGCCATGGACAGAAAGAAGCTCAATGGCAAACGCGGCCTCATCTTCTTCAAGGATTGCTTTGCACGCTCGGGACAGTCCTTCGAAAACCGTAGCGGGGACCACATCGATCTTTGGGATAGAGGCCGGGTAACTGGCTCCTTCGCCGATCAAGCACATCGCTCCAAGGCCGTCTGGTTCTGGGAGCTAACATGAAGAGGCTGATCAAGGTCGTACCCGGCCTTCTAGCCCTACTTGCCATGAATGCGTGTGGCGAACACCTAACGTCATCTGCGCCGCCCAACTCACAAGTCACCCTTGGCGGGCAAACGCTTGCGCTGGTGAGTCACCAAGGCCGCTGCGCCTTGCAAAAAAGCGATCAATCGCTTTTGGAGCTGCAGATGCCGTGGCCATGCCAATTGAGCCCCGAACGCAACACTGGCCGGCCTCGAGTGGAGCAGTTCAGAGGAGCACAGGTCATCATTGTGAGCCATGTCGAAGCCGATCCCTCAACGCCTGGGCGATGTGATAGCCAGTATCAGGCCGTGCGCCTGATGGACAGCGTGCTCGAACCGTCCATCTTGGCAAAAGGTGGGAGCTGCATGACCGGTCCCCTGGACCAGAAGGACTTCGTGGGGCTATTCACGTGGTAGCCGACATCGCCGCCCGCGACCGCCTGCAACCCTCGCTGCTCGATCGTCTGACCGACGATGATCCCGGCAACCCGCAGGAAGCTCCGGACAAACGCGTACTGTCGCTGCAACAGCTCAAGGCCTCGGTCCTGCGCGACTTGGCCTGGCTACTGAACACCACCTCGTTGCTCGACAGCGACGACACCCTGAATACCCCGGCCGGCACCTCGGTGATCAACTACGGACTGCCTGCGTTGGCCGGCAACTGCGCCACCAACATCGATCTGCAGGCCCTTGAGCGCATCATTCATCAAGCCATCGCCACCTACGAGCCGCGCATCCTGACCCACACGCTGCGTGTCCGAGCCCTGGCCGCGCCGGCTGAAATGAATGCCAACGCCCTGAGTTTCGAAATCGAAGGCGACCTCTGGGCCCAGCCCGCGGCCCTGCCACTGCTGCTGCAGACCGACCTGGACCTGGAGTCTGGGCAGGTGCGTGTAACCACCGCCGATCGCCGGAGACGCGCATGAATCCGCGCTTGCTCGAACTGTACAACCAAGAACTGCGCCACATCCGCGAGAGCGCTGCGGAATTTGCCCGTGAGTATCCCAAGATCGCCGGGCGCCTGACGCTCTCCGGCATCGAATGCGCCGACCCTTACGTCGAGCGCCTGCTCGAAGGCTTTGCCTACCTCACCGCACGGGTGCAGTTCAAACTCGACGCCGAGTATCCGACCTTCACCCATAACCTGCTGGAAATCGCCTACCCGCACTACCTGGCACCGACCCCGTCGATGACCATCGTGCAGTTGCAGACCGACCCCGACGAGGGCTCGCTCAGTGCCGGTTTCCCGCTGCCGCGCGGCAGCGCATTACGCGCCAACCTGGGCCGCGATTCGCAAACCCCCTGCGAATTCCGCAGCACCCAAGAGGTGACCTTGTGGCCGCTGCAGGTGGCGCGCGCAGAGTACTTCGGCAACCCAGGCGCGGTACTCGGTCGCCTCGCTGCCAGCGAGCCCAAGGCTCGTGCGGCCTTGCGCCTGACCCTGCGCAGCGGCGCCGAGATTCCATTCTCCAGCCTGCCACTCAAGCACTTGCCGTTGTACCTCAATGGTGCCGACGAGATGCCCTATCGCCTGTACGAGCAGTTGCTCGGCAGCGCCTGCGCGGTGTTCGCCCGCCAGCCCGGCGCCGACTGGGTCGAGCGCATCCCGCTGGAACAGGCGCTGCGCCCATGCGGTTTCGACGACCATGAGGCCGCCCTGCCGGTGGTGCCGCAAGCCTTCCAGGGCTACCGCCTGCTGCAGGAGTATTTCGCCCTGCCGCAACGGTTCCTGTTCGTCGACTTCGCCGGGCTCGAGCGCGCGGTCAAGCGCTGCAACGGCCAGGAGCTGGAACTGCTGGTCCTGTTCGAGCGTTTCGATTCGACCTTGGAAAACAGTGTTGGCGCCGAGCGCCTGGTGCCCTTTTGCACCCCGGCGATCAACCTGTTTCCACGCCGCACCGACCGCCTCCATCTGACCGACAAGGTCAACGAGCACCATGTGATCGCCGACCGCACCCGGCCCACCGACTTCGAAATCCACTCACTGCAGGCCGTCACCGGTCACGGCACGGGCTCGGACCAGTCGTTCCTGCCGTTCTATGCGGTGCGCGACCCATCGCGCTACGGTCGCGACCAGGCGTACTACATCCTGCGCCGCGAACAGCGCGTATTGTCCAGCGAGCAGCGGCGTACCGGCACGCGCTCGAGTTACATGGGCAGCGAGACGTTCATCAGCCTGGTCGACGGCCAGCAGGCGCCCTACCGACACGACTTGCGCCAGTTGGGTATCAGCGCGCTGTGCAGCAACCGCGACCTGCCACTGTTCATGAACGTGGGCGACGGACGCAGCGATTTCAGCCTGGCCGACAGCGCGCCGGTTTCTGCGGTGCGCTGCCTGGCAGGTCCCAGCCGGCCGAAGGCCAGCCACGCCCACGACAACCGCGCCTGGCGCCTGATCAGCCAGTTGTCGCTCAATTACTTGTCGCTCACCGAGCAGGGTCAAGGGGCGGCAGCGCTGCGCGAGCTGCTACGCCTTTACGGCGACAGCCAGGACAGCGCCTTGCATCTGCAAATCGAAGGCCTGCGCGAGGTCAGCGCCAAACCTTGCACGCGACGCCTGCCGATGCCAGGACCCATCGTGTTCGGCCGAGGCCTGGAAATCACTCTGGAATTCGACGAGAACGCCTTCCGCGGAACAGGCGTGTTCCTGCTCGGTGCAGTATTCGAGCGTTTCCTGACGCGTTACGTCTCCATCAACAGCTTTACCGAAACCGTGCTGCGCACCACCGAGCGCGGCGAGATCATGCGATGGAAAGCCAAGCCCGGACGCAGGCCGAGCCTGTGAACATACTCGAGGCCATGCACGCCGAACCCTGGGCGTTCGACTTCTTCCAGGCGCTACGCCGCCTGGAGACCGAGCACCCAGATTTGCCGCGCTTTGGCCATGCCCAGCGCCTGGCCGACGAACCCGTGCGTCTGGGTCAGCACCTCGATTGCAGCTTCGCGCCGGCGACACTGGCTTCGATAACCTACAGCGACATCGGGCCCGCGCGTCTGGAGCAGTTCTTCTTCGGCCTTGGCGGCCCCAACGGCCCACTGCCACTGCACCTGACCGAGTACCTGCGCGAGCGCGAGCGCAACCACGCCGACCACACCAGCAAGCGCTTCCTCGACATCTTCCACCACCGCCTGCTGACGCTGTTCTATCGGGCTTGGGCCGAGGCACGGCCGACAGTCAGCCACGACCGGCCCGACGACGACTATTGGGCCGCGCGCCTGGCGGCGCTGATCGGCCGAGGTCAGCCCGAACTGCAGCACCAAGGCCCACTGCCATATACGGCCAAACTGCACTATTCAGGCCATCTGGCGGCGCAGACGCGCTACCCGGACGGGCTGTGCAGCATTCTGTCGAGCTATTTCGACGTGCCTGTACACATCGAAGAGTATGTCGGCCAGTGGTTGGAACTGCCCGAGCGCAGCCGCATGAGCGTACATGCCAACCGCCTGGGCGTGGACCTGTGCCTGGGGCGCCACGTCTGGGATCGCCAGCACAAGTTCCGCCTGTGCATTGGCCCGCTGAACCTGGAGCAATACCACGCCCTGCTGCCCGGCGGCCAAGCCTTCGTCGAGCTGGCGGCCTGGGTCGCCGAGTACCAAGGCCATGAGCTCGATTGGGACCTGAACCTTATCCTCGCTCGCGAACAAGTGCCTGCATTGCAGCTCGATGCCGGCAGGCGCCTGGGCTTCGACACCTGGGCCGGCACACCTCAACACGATGCCAACGATCTCAAACTGGCTCGCTACTACGCCGAGCAACCGGTCCAATCCCCCCGCACAAGGAGTCCGCAACATGGGTGAAATCAGTCGCGCCGCGCTGTTCGGCAAACTCAACAGCGTGGCCTACAAAGCCATCGAAGCCGCCACGGTGTTCTGCAAGCTGCGCGGCAACCCCTATGTGGAACTGGTGCATTGGTTGCACCAGTTGTTGCAGTTGCAAGACAGCGACCTGCACCGCATCGTGCGTCAGTTCAACGTCGAGCCGGCGCGCCTGGCCCGAGACCTCACCGATGCCTTGGATCGTCTGCCACGCGGTTCCACCTCGATCACCGATCTGTCCTCGCAGGTGGAAGAAGCGGTCGAACGCGGCTGGGTGTACGGCAGTTTGATGTTCGGTCAGAGCCAGGTGCGCACCGGTTATCTGCTAGTCGGCATTCTCAAGACGTCGAGTCTGCGTAATGCCCTGCTGGGGCTGTCGAGCGAGTTCGCCAAACTCAAGATCGAGGCCCTGAGCGAGCGCTTCGACGAATACGTCGGCGACTCTCCCGAGAACGACCTGGGCGCCAGCGACGGCTTCAACGCGGCGGTACCAGGCGAGGCCAGTGGCGCTGTCGCCCCCGCCGCGATGGGCAAGCAGGAGGCGCTCAAGCGCTTCACCGTCGACCTCACCGAGCAGGCGCGCAGTGGCAAGCTCGATCCAATCGTCGGACGCGACGAGGAAATCCGCCAACTGGTCGACATCCTCATGCGCCGCCGCCAGAACAACCCGATCCTCACCGGCGAAGCCGGGGTGGGCAAGACCGCCGTGGTCGAAGGATTCGCCCTGCGCATCGTCGCCGGCGACGTGCCGCCGGCGCTCAAGGACGTCGAATTGCGCAGCCTGGACGTCGGCCTGCTACAGGCCGGCGCCAGCATGAAGGGTGAGTTCGAGCAGCGCCTGCGCCAGGTCATCGAAGACGTCCAGGCCTCGCCCAAGCCGATCATCCTGTTCATCGACGAAGCCCACACGCTGGTCGGCGCCGGCGGCGCAGCCGGCACCGGTGACGCCGCCAACCTGCTCAAACCGGCCCTGGCCCGCGGCAGCCTGCGCACCGTGGCCGCCACCACCTGGGCCGAGTACAAGAAGCACATCGAGAAAGACCCGGCACTCACCCGGCGCTTCCAGGTGGTGCAGGTCGATGAGCCGAGCGAGGACAAGGCCGTGCTGATGATGCGCGGGGTGGCCTCGACCATGGAGAAACACCATCAGGTGCAGATCCTCGACGAAGCGTTGGAAGCGGCCGTGAAACTGTCGCACCGCTACATTCCCGCGCGGCAATTGCCCGATAAATCCGTGAGCCTGCTCGACACTGCCTGCGCACGCGTTGCCATCAGCCTGCACGCCGTGCCCGCCGAAGTGGACGACAGCCGGCGGCGCATCGAAGCGCTGGAAGTCGAGTTGCAGATCATCGCCCGCGAGGCAGCCATCGGCGTCGACACCACCCAGCGTCAGGCCTCGGCCGAGCGCCTTCTGGCCGAAGAGCGCGAGCGCCTGCACACCCTGGAAAGCCGTTGGAGCGACGAAAAGGCGCTGGTCGACGAGTTGCTGGCCACCCGCGCACGGCTGCGTGAGCAGGTCGGTGTCGTCGACCAGGACGTGGACGCGCAGGGCAGCCATGAACTGCGTGAGCGACTGATCGACCTGCAACAGCGCCTGAGCGTCTTGCAGGGCGAAAGCCCATTGATCCTGCCCACCGTCGACTATCAAGCCGTGGCTTCGGTAGTCGCCGATTGGACCGGCATTCCGGTCGGGCGCATGGCGCGCAATGAGATCGAGACCGTCCTCAACCTCGACAGCCACCTGGCCAAGCGCATCATCGGCCAGGACCACGCCTTGAAGATGATCGCCAAGCGCATCCAGACCTCTCGCGCCGGGCTGGATAACCCGAACAAGCCCATCGGTGTGTTCATGCTGGCCGGCACCTCGGGCGTGGGCAAGACCGAGACGGCGCTGGCCTTGGCCGAGGCCCTGTACGGCGGCGAGCAGAACCTGATCACCATCAACATGAGCGAGTTCCAGGAGGCGCATACCGTCTCCACCCTCAAGGGCGCGCCACCCGGCTATGTCGGCTACGGCGAAGGCGGTGTGCTGACCGAGGCCGTGCGTCGCCGGCCGTACAGCGTGGTGCTGCTCGACGAAGTGGAGAAGGCTCACCCCGACGTGCACGAAATCTTCTTCCAGGTGTTCGACAAGGGCGTCATGGAAGACGGCGAAGGGCGGCAGATCGATTTTCGCAACACGCTGATCCTGCTCACCACCAACGCCGGCACCGAGCTGATCGCCGACATTTGCCAAGATCCAAAGACCCTGCCGGAGCCCGACGCGGTAGCCACCCTGCTGCGCAAGCCGCTGCTGGAGATCTTTCCGCCCGCCCTGCTCGGCCGCCTGGTGACCATCCCCTACTATCCGCTCAGCGATGCCATGCTCCAGGCCATCACCCGCCTGCAACTGGAGCGTATCCGCAAGCGCGTGGAGGCTACGCACAAGGTCGGCTTCGCCTACGACGACGCGGTCGTGGAGCTGATCGTCTCGCGCTGCACTGAAACCGAGAGCGGCGGGCGGATGATCGACGCCATCCTCACCAACGGACTGTTGCCGGACATGAGCCGCGAGTTCCTCACACGCATGCTCGAAGGCAAGCCGCTGGCCAGCGTGCGCATCACGGCTCAGGACAACGAACTGCACTATGACTTCAGCGCGGCCGATTGAGCGCCGCACCCACGGGATCCTCCATGCTGTTCACGCAAACGACGCGCCTGGCGCAGATCAACAGCCCCTTGGGGCCGGACGTGCTGATTCTCAGCGAGCTGGGCGGCAGCGAAGAGTTGGGCCGGCTGTTCGAGTTCGAGCTGAGCCTGACCAGCCAGAACCCAGCAGTCGACCTCAACCTGCTGCTCGGCGCGCCCTTGAGCGTTTCCGTGCAGACCCACGGCCTGAGCCAACGGCACTTCCATGGCATCGTTGCACGCTGTAGCCAGTCCGTCGCCCGTGGCCAATTCGCCAGCTATCGGGTCACGTTGCGGCCCTGGCTGTGGCTGCTGACGCGCACCAGCGACTGCCGGATTTTCCAGAAGATGACGGTGCCGCAGATCATCCAGCAGGTGTTCCGCGACCTGGGGTTCTCGGACTTCGAGGACCGTTTGAGCCGCAGCTACCCCGAGCGCGAGTATTGCGTGCAGTACTGCGAGACCAGCTTCGATTTCGTCAGTCGCTTGATGGAAGATGAGGGCATCTACTACTACTTCCGCCATGAAAAAGCCCGTCACGTCCTGGTGCTGGCCGACGCGTTCATCGCCCACCACAAAGCACCCGGTTATGAGGCCGTGCCGTTCTACCCACCGGATGGCCAGCACCGCGAGCGTGATCACATCAACGACTGGCATCTGGCCCGCGAGGTACAGCCAGGCTCGCTGGAGCTCAACGACTACGACTTCGAGCGTCCCAGCGCGCGTCTGGACGTGCGTTCGGTCATGCCACGGCCACACTCCGGCGGCGCCTATCCGCTGTTCGACTACCCCGGTGGCTACAGCAAGACAGAGGATGGCGAGCAGTATGCGCGCACGCGCATGGAGTCGTTGCAAAGCCTGCACGAACGCATCGACATGCACGGCAACGCCCGAGGGCTGGCCTGCGGCCACCTGTTCGCCCTCACCAGCTTCTGGCGACTGGACCAGAACCGTGAGTACCTGATCGTCGCGGCGCGTTATCACATCATCCAGGAGTCACTGGAAACCGGCGGCGGCAGTGGTTCAGGCCAGTTCGAAAGCGACCTGACCTGCACCGATGCATTGCAGACCTTCCGTTCGGTTTCCAGCACCACCCGGCCAAAGGTCATGGGTCCGCAGACCGCCCTAGTGGTCGGCCCCAAAGACGAGGAAATCTGGACCGACGAACACGGCCGGGTCAAGGTCCACTTCTACTGGGATCGCCATGACCAATCGGACGAGAACAGCTCCTGCTGGATTCGTGTTTCGCAATCCTGGGCCGGCAAGAACTGGGGCGCGATGCAGGTGCCGAGGATCGGCCAGGAAGTCATCGTCAGCTTCCTTGGAGGCGACCCTGATTCGCCGATCATCACCGGTCGTGTCTACAACGGTGAGCAGACAGTGCCCTACGACCTGCCGGCCAACGCCACCCAGAGCGGCATGAAGAGCCGCTCGAGCAAGGGCGGCAGCGCAGCGAACTTCAATGAGATCCGCATGGAGGACAAGCGCGGGGAGGAACAGCTGTACGTGCACGCCGAGCGCAACATGGACACGGTGGTGGAGCAGAACGAGACGCTGGCAGTAGGCGCCAGCCGGGTGCAGACGGTGGGCATGCTGGAAACCATTACCATCGGGATGGACCGCCTGCGCGCCGTGCGCCGCGACGACACGCTGATCGTGGGCGCGAGCAAGACCGACAGCGTCAGCACCCGCTATCTGATCGAGGCGGGCGAGACCTTGCGTCTGGTCTGCGGCAAGAGCGTGCTCGAGCTCAACGCCAGCGGCCATATCAACATCAGTTGCGAGCAGTTCAACTTTCACGCCCGCGAGGATGCGCAGATCAATACCGGCGGCACCCTGGACCTCAACGTCGGCAGCGGCGCGCAGACTGCTCCGGACGGTGACGGCGTAAAAGACGCCATCGATGCGGCCGTGAAGAGCCGCTTCTCCGACGCTGGCCATTGACGAGACCTTTGCATGACCTACCGCCTCAACGAATTCCGCCTGGCGCTGCCCGATACCGACGTGCGCGACACCAGCATCAACATCCTGCGCTTCGAACGCCTGGGCACCTCGCTGATCGTCAGCCGCAGTGCGCTCGCGGATGACGAAACGCTGCAGAGCAACTTCGATGGTCAATTGCAGCGTCTGCAACAGCAGGTCAAGGACTTGCAATTCCAGCCGGCTCACCCGGTGAAGGTGGGCGCTGCGCAGGACATCGAGGCCATCGAGCTGAGCAGCCAGTTCAGCAAGGGCCAGGAAATGGTCTACCAGTACCAATTGGCGCTGGTGCTGCCGGGTACGCGCAAGATGTTCGCCCTGAGCTACGTGAAGCCCTCGCCCCTGGGTGAAGCCGAAGCGTCGCACTGGGCCGCCATCAAGCAGTCGCTCGACTTCGACAACCTGGGCTGAACGGGTATGTCGGACGCATTCTGGGCAGCGCGCGAGGGTGACGCGCTGATGCACACCTCGATGATGGCCGATATCGTCGGGGGCGTGCTGGAAGTGGCAGCCAACGTGGCGATCGGCGCACTGGCCACCGCGGCCGTTGGCGCAGCGCTGGGCATCACCGTGGCTACCGGTGGACTGGGCTGCTTCGTGCTGGGTGCCGCAGTCGGCCTGGTGGTCGGCGTGGCCATGGCCAAGAGCGGTGCCGATACCGGCCTGAGCCGATTATGCGACGGCATCGGCAACGCGCTTTTCCCGCCTTCGGTGCAGGCGCACATCGCTACCGGCTCGGGCAACACCCACACCAACGGCAAGCCTGCCGCCCGTGCAGCAGGCATCGTCACCGGGCCGGTGGGGCCGGCAGCGGACGCCTCCGGCCAACCAGCGGGCGAGGAGCCGGAAGAAAGCTTCCTGGACATGGCCAAGGGCTTCTTCTCCCAAATGTGGCGGCCGACCGTGGCGACACCGGCGCCCAATACCCAGGAAGCGGAAGACGACAAGATCCTCTGCGACAAACATCCGGCGATGCCGCCGCAATATCTGGCCGAAGGCTCCAGCAAGGTGCTCATCAACGGCCACCCGGCCTGCCGTAGTGGCGATCGCAGCACCTGCGAGGCGGTAGTGGTGGACGCTGGCGAGATTTCCAGCAACGTGCGCATAGGCGGCGAGCCCATCGTGGTGCGCGAGATCCGCAGCGGCAAGACGCCCGGCATCGGCCTGGCGATCACCGCGCTGATGCTGCTGCGCGGGCGCGGCGGCAAGTTCTACAGCAAGTTCGGCTGCATGCTCATCGGTGGCGTCACTCAGCTGGTCACCAGCCAGGTCACCAGCGCCCTCACCTCGGCCATCGTCGGCTCGCCCAACCCGGTACATACACCGACCGGCGCCAAGCTGCTCAATGGCGAGGACGATCACGACTTCGACCTGCCGGCCCTGCTGCCCATCACCTGGCAACGCTACTACAACAGCCACGGCCAACGTGAAGACGGGCTGCTGGGCACCGGCTGGAGCGTGCCGTACGAGGTCTACCTCGAGCTCAAGACGCACACGCAAGGTGGCGAAGAGCTGGTATTCGTCGACGAGCAGGCCCGGGCCATCGAAATGGGCAGTATCGTGCCAGGCGATGCGGTCTATAGCGCGGCCGAAGGCTTGAGTGTGCGTCGCGACCACAACGGCGAGGTGTTGATCGAGGACCGCGACGGCCGCTACCGGTTGTTCCAGCCCTCACCCGCCAATCCCACGCGCCTGCGTTTGAGCCAGATCGGTGATCGCAACGACAACCGCCTCTTTCTCGATTACGACGACAGCGGACGGCTACGTGGGCTACGCGACACGTTCGACCAGACCGAAGCGCTCTTGAGCTACGACCCGCAATGGCCGCAGCGCCTGAGCCAGATCGAGCGGCGCCTGACCGACGCGAGCGTCGAGCCACTGGTGAGCTACGGCTACGACGGCGCTGGTCGCCTCGCGCAGGTCAAGAATCGCCACGGGCAGGTCACGCGCCGCTTCAGCTACGACACTGGCGGACGCATGGTCGAGCACCAACTGCCCACCGGTTTGAGTTGCTACTACCAATGGGCGCAGACGGCGGATGGCTGGCGAGTGATTCGTCACTGGACGGATGCAGGTGATGAGTACAGCTTCGAGTACGACCTGACAGCGGGCATCACACGCGTCACCGACGGACTGCAACGGGTCACCACACGCCACTGGAACGACCAGTACCAGATCACGGCCTACACCGACGCCTTGGGGCGCACCTGGCGTTTCGACTGGAACGCAGACCGGCAACTGCTCGGCGCCAGCGACCCGGACGGCGGACGCTGGTCGTTCAACTACGACGAGTCCGGCAACCTCAGCGAGACCTTCGACCCTCTGGGCCGCTGCGTGTCGACGCAGTGGCTGGAGCATTGGGCGCTGCCCCGCTCACGCATGGACGCCGCCGGCCACTGCTGGCGATACCACTACGATGCCCGTGGCAACTGCATCCGCGAGACCGATCCGCTCGGCCAGACGACCCATTACCGGTATGACCCACACGGTCAGGTGATCGAAATAACCGATGCTGCGGGTCGGGCCAAGCAGTTGCAGTGGACCGACTTCGGCGCCCTGCGTGCCCTGACCGACTGCTCCGGCTACACCACGCGTCTGGATTACGACCACCGAGGTCATCTGGCAGCGCTCATCGACGCCCACGGCGAACGTACCGACTACCAGCACGATGCGTCCGGACGACTGGTGCAGGTGCGCCTGCCCGACGGCCGCACTCAATCTTTCGACTATGCCGTGGGCGACCGGCTGGCTCGTCATACCGACACTGCCGGCCATCAGCGTCAGTTCCAGTACGATGCGCGCGGCCAGTTGCGGCAGTTGGTCGATCCCTTGGGCCGTACCGTGGAGTACCGCTACGACCTGTACGGCCGATTGCTCAGCCTGACCAACGAAAATGGCGAGCAGTACCGCTTCACCTGGGATGCCGCCGATCGTCTGGTCGAGCAGCGGGACCTGGACGACAGCGCCAAACGCTATCACTACGACGCTCTCGACTGCCTCTCGCGGCTCGACTACCTGCCCGGACCGCACGGGACCGGCCTGGCGCTGGTGTCCCCGACGCCAGCGGCCGTGATCAGCCATTTCTTCGAGCGTGATGCTGGCTGCCGGCTGCTGGCCAAGGTGACCGACGATGGCCGTACGGAGTACCAGTACGACGCCCTAGACCAACTGCTGCAGGCCTGTTTCACCGACAACCAAGGCAAGCGCGAGACCGTCGCGTTCGCTTTCGATGCCCTCGGCCAGCGGACCCAGGAGCAGGGCAGCAATGGAACCCTTCATCACCGCCATGACGCACTGGGCAATCGCCTGCAGACCTTGCTGCCGGATGGGCGTACGCTCAACCAGCTGTACTACGGCAGCGGCCATCTGCATCAGGTCAACCTGGACGGCAAGGTCATCTGCGATTTCGAGCGCGACCGCCTGCACCGTGAGGTGCTGCGCATTCAGGGCGGGTTCGAGACGCGCAGCGAGTACGATCGCGCCGGCCGCCTTCGCTCGCGCCTGAGCCACCCCCGAACAGTACCCCGACGTCTGCCCGCACCGTTGCAGCAACGCTTCGAGTACGACCTGGCGGACAACCTGGCCGTGCGCTTTCGGCAGAGTCCCGAAGGTATCGTCCAGCAACACCTGCAACACGATGCCAACGAGCGAATCGTCAGTAGCAGCCAGCCCCATGCTGCGCTACCCGACGAAGTCTTCGCCTACGATGCCGCCGCCAACCTGCTCGATACGCCGTCGCTGGGGTGGGTACGGCATAACCGCGTGCTCACCTATCAGGACAAGCGCTATCGCTACGATGCCTTCGGCAGGCTGATCGAAAAGCGCAGCGCCAGGCGTGGCCTACAGCGTTTCGCCTACGACGCCGAACACCGCCTGATCGAGGTGCGCAGCCACAACAACGGCCGCGAGCGGATCGTGCGCATGACTTACGACCCTCTGGGCCGGCGTATCGAAAAAAGTGAACACGACGAGACGGGACGCCAGTTGGGCCTTTCGCGTTTCGGCTGGGATGGCTATCGCCTGCTGGAGGAAGTCCGGCATGGCCAGCACAGCCTTTACCTCTATGACGACCAGGACAGCCATGAGCCTCTGGCGCGCGTTGAAGGTGTAGGCGCTCACCAGCGGGTGCATCACTACCAGAATGACCTCAATGGCCTGCCGGAACGCCTGAGCGACGACACCGGCCAATTACTGTGGCAGGCCCAGTACCAAGTGTGGGGCAATACCGTCCAGGAAGTTCGCCAGGACGGCTTGGTCCAGGAGCAGAACCTGCGCATGCAGGGTCAATACCTGGATCGAGAAACAGGCCTGCACTACAACACCTTCCGCTTCTACGACCCGGATATCGGCCGCTTCACCCAGCCTGATCCGATCGGCCTGGCGGGCGGGCTGAATCTTTATCAGTACGCCCCGACACCGGCAACCTGGATCGATCCGCTAGGGTTGGAGGTCTGCAGGCTGAATAAAGAGGACATGGCGAAGCTGGATGAGACCAAACCGACCAACATGGTCCGGCCACATCGCCATCATATCGTTCGCGAGTATGCACCGAGGAACTGGAAGCAGGAAAATCGCGACTACATCCTCAATGCCCAGGCGATCATGAGGAAGCACAAGATCGACCTGAATACGGACTTGAGGAATTTCACCTGGGCGGAGAATGGCCGTGGGACGCACAGCGTCGCTTCGGCCAGGAAAGTCTTCGAGCGCCTGCAGAAAGCCGATGCAAAAGGGACGCCGGCCGTGGAGCGAGCGCTCGCCAGATTGGGCAAAGCCTTCACAGCGGGAACGATCAACAAATGAACGAAGCGCAGAAACTCTACGAAAAGCATGAAACCAAACTTGATCGACTTTATGAAGACATCGCTGAAGGCAACGTGGCGAAGGTGGTCGCCTTTGTACAGAAGTTTCCTGACCTGCTGACTCTGCTCCGCTACGGCGAGGGCGATGAAGAAAGCTTGTTGCATATGGCGGCCAGCGCCAGCCAGACTGAAATCTGCGCCTTACTGCTCGACGCAGGCCTGGATCCCAATCTCACCTGCCTGGACGATGGTCACTCCACCGCATTGGAGTTGGCAGCCAGCGAGGGCGATCTGGCAACGTGCAAATGCCTGTTGGACGCAGGTGCCTGGCCAGACGGCTCGCCCTGGAGCGTGCGCCCGCCCCTGTACGCAGCCGCCCAAGGTGGCCACGACGACGTGGTGACGCTACTGCTTCAGCGAGGCGCACGCCCCGACCGGCTGCACCTCTACCTCAACAGAAGTCCTCTGGACGCCAGCCGTGTGTGGGGCCACCCAAGCACCGAGCGGCTGCTGCAGGACAACGGCGCCCACGGCACGCAGGATCCCGAGACCGGCGTCGAAGACAGTGCAGCGCAGACCCTGGTCAACTTCGTCGACCAGACCCTCGGGCACGTGCTGCCCACTGCCTTCTCGCCCCCCACCAATGACTCGCGCATCGACCTGCACATCAGCCTGATCGACGGCAAGACCACCCACAAGCTCTTGTTCACCACTGGCCTGTACCAGGCCGCGCCGATGACCGAATTGTGCCTGTGCCTACCAGGCGAGTGGCCCCTACCGCAGGCCGGAATCCCCGACGATGCGGCACGACGCTTTCCGGTCAGCCTGCTCGAGCGCCTGGCCGCGCTCACCTTCGAGGAAGCACCGCTGAGTGAGGGCACATTGATCCTGCGCAGCGACCCGCGCTTCGCCGACCTGGCCTGGCCCGAGAAAACCGACGCCTTGCTGACGGTCGACAAGCCCTGGAGCAAAGCAGCGGACAGCCGAACGCACACGCCGGACAGCGTTTACCTGCTGACGCTGGCTCCGGTGGCCTTCAAAAAGTGTCCGACCGGCAAGGCCTTGACCTCACTGATCGAGCGCAAGCGCAAGGGCAGCTGGAAGACACTGGCCCTGGTGTTGCCAAATCCGTAGCGGTGGACTAGTGCCATGTGACCCACAGTATCGCTTCGGCAAGCAAGGTTTTCGAGCGTCTGCAAATGGCCGAAGGCAGGCTACTCAAGGTAGTGGTGCAGTCACTCGCCGAGCTGGTCAGTGCCTTGCCCGTACTGGTCAGCAAGGCAGCACCGAGAAAGGTCAATACGAGGACATGCGGCAAATGACGACATCCGAACAATGGAAGGCCATCCGCGATGCGCTCGAAGCGTATGAGTCAGGCGAGGCGCTCGATCCGCTGCTTGAAAAAGCCGGCTTGGCCCCTGCGAGCCAGACGATGTCCCATGATCAGGTGGTGCAGTGGCTGATGCAGGAACACGCCAAGGCCGATAAAGCGCACATCGTCGCGCAGTTTCTCCAAGGCGTGGAAACCAACCAGGCGCATCTTCGCGCTGGCCTTTCCGCGCTGGCAAGCGCGGCCCACTTCCCGAACCACCCCTTCAGCGTTGACAACCAGCTGAACTGCCAGGTATGCGGCGCCTTCGAGCAGATGGACATCGACTTCGTGGCATTGAACCAGACGCGCTATCTGTGCGGCAGCGTCCTGGGGGGCGATATCGCCGAGATGGCGTTCTTCCTTCAGGAGGCCAGTGCCCTGCCCAGCCAGCCGTCCGCGACGCTGCCGCTCACGGCTGGCATCTTCGACATGATCCGCCACTTGCCGCCCATCGCCAGACCCAAGGACATGCTCAAAGCGTTACGCAAGCTCAAGGGCGTGAAGATGACCGAAGAGGAAGCACGCAGCTTCATTGAGTTGCTGGGACATTGCGGCATTTTGCAAACGCCTGAGCACCCAGGGCTGTTACAGCGCTTCACCAATCAGGGCTTGGCGCCCAGCAGCTCGCGCTCATCGGACTGGAGCTATCCGGTGGACTTCTGGAAAGGGGAGTACGGCATCGACTCCGAGGCGATGGCATACTGTTTCGGCGAATATCCCGAACTGTTAGCGCGGTAGCTCCACACGCAAGCCCTGGCCTGGCCCAGGGTTTCGCTCAGACAGTGTTACTGTTCACCATGAAGGCCGTCTTCGTCCAAATATGGGTTGTCGATATCTGTTTAATAGCCGCTGAAGCCGAAGGTCACGGAATGGTCGGCGGCTCTCCATCACATGTAAAGCGAGAGGGTGAAGTTGTATCTATCAGCGTTCAGTTTCAGCCTATCGATATCCTTCAAGATCATCAGGTGCCGGTGAAGCATTCAGGCAGCAGGCGCGAATTGTCGTATTGCAGGACCGGCAACGCGTACGAGATCGTTGGCTGCGTTTTGGGGTATACGTTATTACTCCCTTGGACGAAGCCTTCATGAGGGGAAAGTTTTAGACATGAACGAAGCGCAGAAACTCTACGAACAGCACGAAACCCAACTTGATCGACTATATGAGGACATCGCAGAAGGCAAAGTGGCGGCGGTGGTCGCCTTTATCCAGAAGTATCCTGAACTGCTGACTTTGCCGCGGTACGGCAACGGCGATGGACCTAGCTTGTTGCATTTGGCAGCCAGCGCCAGCCAGACTGAAATCTGCGCCTTACTGCTCGACGCAGGCCTGGATCCCAATCTCACCTACCTGGACGATGGTCACTCCACCGCATTGGAGTTGGCAGCCAGCGAGGGCGATCTGGCAACGTGCACATGCCTGCTGGACGCAGGCGCCTGGCCAGACGGCTCGCCCTGGAGCGTGCGCCCGCCCCTGTACGCAGCCGCCCAAGGTGGCCACGACGACGTGGTGACGCTACTGCTTCAGCGAGGCGCAGGCCCCGACCGGCTGCACCTCTACCTCAACAGAAGTCCTCTGGACGCCAGCCGTGTGTGGGGCCACCCAAGCACCGAGCGGCTGCTGCAAGACAACGGCGCCCACGGCACGCAGGATCCCGAGACCGGCGTCGAAGACAGTGCAGCGCAGACCCTGGTCAACTTCGTCGACCAGACCCTCGGGCACGTGCTGCCCACTGCCTTCTCGCCCCCCACCAATGACTCGCGCATCGACCTGCACATCAGCCTGATCGACGGCAAGACCACCCACAAGCTCTTGTTCACCACTGGCCTGTACCAGGCCGCGCCGATGACCGAATTGTGCCTGTGCCTACCAGGCGAGTGGCCCCTACCGCAGGCCGGAATCCCCGACGATGCGGCACGACGCTTTCCGGTCAGCCTGCTCGAGCGCCTGGCCGCGCTCACCTTCGA